>NZ_CP017476.1:0-300000 GCF_001761385.1 Hydrogenophaga crassostreae
ATCCCTGAGCAACAGTTCAATACCTGGATCCGGCCCTTGCAAGCCACGGCCGCAGCCGATGGTGCAAAAGTCGTGATCAACGTGGCCAACCGGTTCAAGATGGACTGGATTCGCGCCCAGTATTCGCAGCGCATTGCGGTTTTGCTGGAATCGATTCATGGCCGCCCCGTCGTCGTGGAGTTAGCGCTTGCTCCGCGCGAAGGACCCAGCCGAACATCCCCAGCCCCCCGGAATGCGCAGGAACAGGTGTTGGCCGAGCTGCCCGATCTGGCGCCGCCAGAGACCAGCAACAACATCAACAGCCAGCGCAACCGCCTCAACCCCGCGCTGACTTTCAGCAGCCTGGTCGAAGGCTCGGCCAACCGCATGGCGCGCGCCGCCGCGTTGCACGTGGCCGGCAGTCTGGGCCAGCTTTACAACCCGCTGTTCATCTACGGCGGCGTCGGCCTGGGCAAGACCCACCTGGTGCATGCCATCGGCAACCATTTGCTGGCCGATCGCCCCAACGCGAAGATTTTGTACATCCACGCCGAGCAATTCGTGACGGATGTGGTCAAGTCTTATCAGCGCAAGACTTTTGACGAATTCAAGGAGCGTTACCACTCGCTCGATTTGCTGCTGATCGATGACGTGCAATTCTTTGCCAACAAAGAACGCACCCAGGAAGAATTCTTCAACGCATTCGAAGCTTTGCTGGCCCGAAAGAGCCACATCGTGATGACCAGCGACACCTATCCCAAGGGACTGGCCGATATCCATGAGCGCCTGGTTTCGCGCTTTGACTCCGGATTGACCGTTGCGCTGGAGCCGCCCGAACTGGAAATGCGGGTGGCGATTCTGATCAACAAGGCGGCCGTGGAGAACGCGGTGATGCCGGAAGAGGTGGCGTTTTTTGTGGCGAAAAACGTGCGTTCCAACGTGCGCGAGCTCGAAGGCGCACTGCGAAAAATTCTGGCCTATTCGCGGTTCAACCAGAAAGAAATCTCGATTCAACTGGCCCGCGATGCGCTGAAAGACCTGTTGTCGATTCAAAACCGGCAGATTGGCGTGGAAAACATCCAGAAGACGGTGGCCGACTATTACAAGATCAAAGTGGCCGACATGTATTCCAAGAAGCGGCCGGCCAGCATCGCCCGGCCGCGCCAGATCGCCATGTTTCTGGCCAAGGAATTGACGCAGAAGAGCCTGCCCGAAATTGGCGAGTTGTTTGGCGGCCGCGACCACACCACCGTATTGCATGCCGTTCGCAAGATTGGCGCCGAGCGCCAGGTCAACACCGAACTCAACCAGCAGCTCCATGTGCTGGAGCAAACGCTCAAAGGGTGATCCACCCGCCTGCGCCCCATCCATGCAAAAACACACGATTTGCCCCGCCTTGTGGGCCCGTTCAGGCCCCAGACAATGCGCCAAATGCCGTTTTGCTGGAAGCCGGCACAAAAAGGTGAAAATACAGGGGTTTTGGCCCTGAGAGACTTATCCTTGCCAAGACACGCGCGCGAAGCGCCCGATGCACGCTAACCAGAGACGAAAGAGTCCGACATGATCGTTTTGAAATCCTCCCAGGACAAAGTACTGGCCGCCCTGCAATCGGTGGCCGGCATTGTGGAGCGCCGCCATACCCTTCCCATCCTGGCCAATGTGATGCTGCAGAAAACCGGCTCTTCGGTTCAGTTCACCACCAGCGACCTGGAAATCCAGATCCGCACCACCTCCGAGCTGGAGGGCGATGGCGGCAATTTCGCGACCACCCTGGGCGCGCGCAAGCTGATCGACATCCTGCGCACCATGCCGAACGATCAGACCGTCAGCCTGGAAAACACCGGCGGCAAGTTGATCTTGAAAGGCGGCAAAAGCCGCTTCACGCTGCAAAGCATGCCGGCCGAAGACTTCCCGCTGGTGCAAGAGTCGGCCAGCTTCGGCCCGGTGTTTGCTGTACCGCAAAAAACGCTGAAAAGCCTGTTGGGACAAGTGTCGTTTTCCATGGCGGTGCACGATATCCGCTATTACCTGAACGGTATTTTGTTTGTGGCCGAAGGCAAGAACCTCAGCCTGGTGGCCACCGACGGTCACCGCCTGGCGTTCGCCAGCGCCGAGCTCGACGTGGAAGTGCCCAAGCAAGAGGTGATCTTGCCGCGCAAGACCGTGATGGAGTTGCAGCGCCTGTTGTCCGACAAGGAAGGCGCGATTGAAATGCAATTCGCCACCAACCAGGCGAAGTTCAGCTTTGATGGCATGGAGTTCGTCACCAAGCTGGTCGAGGGCAAGTTCCCCGACTACAACCGCGTGATTCCGAAGAACCACAAAAACATCGTCACACTGGGCCGCTTGCCGTTGCTGGCTTCGCTGCAACGCACGGCCATCATGACCAGTGAAAAGTTCAAGGGCGTGCGGCTCAATGTGGAGCCCGGTTCCCTGCGTGTTGCCTCCAGCAACGCCGAACAAGAAGAAGCGGTTGACGAGCTCGATATCGACTACGGTGGCGACGCCATCGAAATCGGCTTCAACGTGACCTACCTGATCGATGCATTGCAAAACATGAGCCAGGAAATGGTTCGCATCGAACTGTCCGATGGCAACAGCTCAGCGCTGGTGACCAACCCCGACGACAACGCTTTCAAATACGTTGTCATGCCCATGCGAATTTGAGGCTCCACCGCCCGCTGCGCCCCTCTAGCCCAACCCGCTCTCCAGCGGGTTTGGCGTTTACTGAGATAGAGAAATTCCGATATGTCCGAAGACAACAAGCCCGCCGAATCCGAAGTTCCCACTGGTGACGCTAGCGTCGAAAACACCAGCGCCCAGCCCGTGATCGACAGCAACCAGGCCGGCGCCAGCGAAGGTTACGGCGAAGGCGCGATCACGATCCTGGAAGGCCTGGAGGCGGTGCGCAAGCGCCCGGGTATGTACATCGGCGATACCTCTGACGGCACCGGCTTGCACCATCTGGTCTTCGAGGTCGTCGACAACTCGATCGACGAAGCGCTCGCCGGCCATTGCGACGACATCGTCGTCACCATCCATTCCGACAACTCCATCAGCGTGACCGACAACGGCCGCGGCATCCCCACCGGCGTGAAGATGGACGACAAGCACGAGCCCAAGCGCTCGGCCGCTGAAATCGCGCTGACCGAGCTGCACGCCGGTGGCAAGTTCAACCAGAACAGCTACAAGGTCTCGGGCGGACTGCACGGCGTGGGCGTGTCTTGCGTGAACGCGCTGTCGATCATGCTGCGTCTGACGGTGCGCCGAGAGGGCCAGATGCACCAGATCGAGTTCGCACGCGGCTTCGTGCAAGACCGAATCCTGGAGATGAAAGACGGCGTTGAAATCTCGCCGATGAAGCTCATCGGGCCCACCGACAAGCGCGGCACCGAAGTTCACTTTCTGCCCGATACCGAGATCTTCAAAGAAAACAACGATTTCCACTACGACATCCTGGCCAAGCGCCTGCGCGAACTGAGCTTTTTGAACAACGGCGTGCGCATCCGCCTGAAGGACGAGCGCACCGGCAAAGAAGACGACTTCTCGGGCGCGGGTGGCGTGCGCGGTTTTGTGGAGTTCATCAACAAGGGCAAGACGGTGTTGCACCCCACATCGTTCTACGCCTCGGGCGAGCGCGCGGCCGAAACCTACGGCGGCATCCCCGGCACAAACATCGGCGTCGAAGTGGCGATGCAGTGGAACAGCGGCTACAACGAACAGGTGCTCTGCTTCACCAACAACATCCCGCAGCGCGACGGTGGAACGCACTTGACCGGCCTGCGTGCCGCGATGACGCGTGTCATCAACAAGTACATCGAAGAACACGAGTTCGCCAAGAAAGCGAAAGTCGAAGTGACCGGCGACGACATGCGCGAGGGCCTGTGCTGCGTGATGAGCGTCAAAGTGCCTGAGCCCAAATTCTCCAGTCAGACCAAAGACAAACTGGTGTCAAGTGAAGTGCGCGCGCCGGTGGAAGACATCGTCGGCAAACTGCTCAGCGACTACCTGCAAGAGCGCCCCAACGACGCCAAGATCATCTGCGGCAAGATCGTTGAAGCCGCGCGCGCCCGCGAAGCCGCGCGCAAAGCCCGCGAGATGACGCGCCGCAAAGGCGTGCTTGACGGCATGGGCCTGCCCGGCAAACTCGCCGACTGCCAGGAAAAAGACCCGGCCATGTGCGAAATCTACGTGGTCGAGGGCGACTCCGCCGGCGGCTCGGCCAAACAAGGCCGCGACCGCAAATTCCAGGCCATCCTGCCCCTGCGCGGCAAGATCCTGAACGTGGAAAAAGCGCGCTATGAAAAGCTGCTGACCTCCAACGAGATCCTGACGTTGATCACCGCGCTGGGTACCGGCATCGGCAAGGCCGGCGGCGAAGGCGCCAACAGCGATGGCAAAGACGACTTCAACGTCGCCAAGCTGCGCTACCACCGCATCATCATCATGACCGACGCCGACGTTGACGGCGCCCACATCCGCACGCTGCTGCTCACCTTCTTCTACCGCCAGATGCCCGAACTCGTTGAGCGCGGCCACATCTACATCGCCCAGCCACCGCTCTACAAAGTGAAGGCCGGCAAAGAAGAGCTGTATCTGAAAGACGGCCCCGCGCTGGATGGCTTCTTGCTGCGCATCGCGCTGAAAGACGCCAAGGTTTCAACCGGCGGCGCCAATGACATCCTGCTAGAAGGCGACACGCTGGCCGAACTGGCGCGCAAGCACCAGACCGCCGAACGTGTGATCACCCGCCTGTCCAACTTCATGGATGCCGAGGCCCTGCGCGCCATGGCCGACGGCGTGAGCGTCAAGCTCGACACCGTTGAAGAAGCCGAAGCCAGCGCCATCGCCATGCAAGCCAAGCTGCGCGAACTCAGCGCTACCGGCGTGCCCGCCGAAGTGAGCGGCGAGTTCGACACCCGCACCGACAAGCCGATTCTGCGCATCAGCCGCCGCCACCATGGCAACGTCAAGAGCAGCATCATCACGCAAGACTTCGTGCACGGCGCCGACTACGGCGCCCTCGCCACCGCCGCCGAAACCTTCCGCGGCTTGCTGGGCGAAGGCGCCAAAGCCCTGCGCGGCGAAGGCGACAAGCAAAAAGAAGAACGCGTGGGTGATTTCCGCCAGGCCATGCAGTGGCTCATCTCGGAAGCCGAGCGCACCACCAGCCGCCAGCGCTACAAAGGGCTGGGCGAAATGAACCCAGCCCAATTGTGGGAAACCACCATGGACCCCGCCGTGCGCCGCCTGCTGCGTGTACAAATCGACGACGCCATCGAAGCCGATCGCGTGTTCACGATGCTGATGGGCGACGAAGTTGAGCCGCGCCGGGAATTTATCGAACAAAACGCCCTGCGCGCCGGCAACATCGACGTCTGATTTTTTTTGCGAACGGGCCCATGGGAAAAACACCCCATGGGCCCCGGTCGCTGAGCACATCAGTCCCAGCAAAGTTCAGCCGTCATCTGAGGATTTCCATCCCCAACCTGCGCTTTTGCGCCATGACCCTTTAGCCAAAATCCCATGAGTGCCTTTCTAGAAGAAACCGTCCTGACCGTCCACCACTGGACCGATCGCTTGTTCAGCTTCACCACGACCCGCGACACCAGCCTGCGCTTTTCCAATGGTCACTTCACCATGATCGGATTGCGCGTGGACGGCAAACCGCTGCTCCGGGCTTACAGCATCGTCAGTGCCAACTACGAAGAGCATCTCGAGTTTTTGAGCATCAAGGTGCCCGATGGCCCGCTCACCTCGCGCCTGCAGCACATCCAGCCGGGCGACAAGATCGTTGTCGGCCGCAAGCCCACCGGCACCTTGCTCATCGACTATTTGTTGCCGGGCAAGCGCCTGTACCTGCTGGGCAGCGGCACCGGCCTGGCGCCGTTCCTGAGCGTCGCCCGCGACCCCGATTCCTACGAGCGATTCGAGAAAGTCATCGTGGTCCATGGCGTGCGGGAAGTGGCCGAGCTCTGCTACCGCGACTACCTCACCCAAGAACTGCCCAAGCACGAACTGCTGGGCGAGCTCGTGGCCGAGCAGATGCTTTACTACCCCACGGTCACCCGTGAGGCGTTCGAGCACCAGGGCCGCATCACCACCGTGTTGGAAAACGGCCAGTTGACCCGCGACCTCGGCCTGCCCGACCTCGACCCTGCGCACGACCGCATCATGATCTGCGGCAGCCCCGGCTTGAACAAAGACATGCGCGCCATCCTCGACGCCAAAGGCTTCAAAGAAGGCAACACCACGACGCCGGGCGACTACGTGGTTGAGCGGGCTTTCGTCGACAGCTGATCCCGAAGCGCCGCGCGCTCGAATGGCCCCCAGAGGTTGGACGACTTCTGGGGGCCATTTGCTTTGATGGATCGCGCGCCCCGAAGCGCACCCGTTCGAGCAATCAAGGGCATCGGCACACCATCGAGCGCCGCTGCCCGGCTGCGCACTCGCCAGCCCAGCCAACGCCCAATGCGGCCCTACCGGCAAAGAGGTGACGCGCAAGCAACATGCTCCGCAGCCGTTGGCCCACTAGACTGCTTGATTGACCCATCGACAAAGAGGAAACCCCATGAGTACCGACACCCCCCGCACCAGCCTGCAACTGCGTTCATTGATTCGCGCCAATGGCGAACTCGAAGTGTCGCTGCAAGACGTTGACATCCCTGAGCCAGCGGCCGACGAGGTGCTGGTTCGCATCGAAGCCACGCCCATCAACCCCTCCGACCTCGGCCTGCTGTTCGGCGCCGCCGACATGAGCACCGCCAAGGTGTCCGGCACCGCCGAGCGCCCCGTGTTGAGCGCGCAAGTGCCCGAGAGGCTGGTCAAGGCCATGGCCGCCCGCGCCGACGAATCGATGCCCGTGGGCAACGAAGGCGCCGGCATCGTCATCAAGACCGGCAGCTCGCCCGCCGCTCAAGCGCTGATGGGCAAAACCGTTGCCATGATCGGCGGCGCCATGTACGCGCAACACCGCGTCATGTCGGCCGCGCAATGCCTGCTGTTGCCCGAAGGCACCACCCCCGCCGAAGGCGCTTCGTGCTTCGTGAACCCGCTGACCGCGCTGAGCATGGTCGAAACCATGAAGCTCGAAGGCCACACCGCGCTGGTACACACCGCCGCCGCCTCCAACCTCGGCCAGATGCTCAACCGCATCTGCCTGAAAGACGGCGTGCAACTGGTGAACATCGTGCGCAAGCCCGAGCAAGCCAAGCTGTTGCGCGACATGGGCGCCCAACACGTCTGCAGCACCGACTCCCCCAACTTCCTCGCCGAGCTGACCGACGCCCTGGCCGAAACCGGCGCCACCATCGCCTTTGACGCCATCGGCGGCGGCAAACTGCCAGGCCAGATCCTCGCCTGCATGGAAGCGGCCATCAACCGCACCGCCAAGGAATACAGCCGCTACGGCTCGGCCGTGCACAAGCAGGTCTACCTCTACGGCATGCTCGACCCCGCCCCGACCGAATTCAGCCGCAGCTTCGGCATGGCCTGGGGCATGGGCGGCTGGCTGCTGTTCCCCTTCCTGCAAAAGATCGGTACAGAGGCCTCGCAGAAACTGCGCCAGCGCGTCGCCGCCGAACTCAAAACCACTTTCGCCAGCCACTACACGCGCACCGTGTCGCTGGCCGAGGCCCTGACGCTGGAAGCGGTCGCGGTATACGGTCAACGGTCGACCGGGGCGAAGGTGTTGATTGATCCGAGCAAGGGCTTGGCGAAGTAACGGACTCAAGGCGTCCGACTGGAGGCGCTGACCTGCCCTATGCAGGTCAGCGCCTCTTGAGCGAACGCCCGATGTGCGAGCGGGCGAATGGCCTTGAGCCGCCCGGTTTCGCGCCGATGGTCATCAGGGGCAAACGGGCGTAGCATGAAACGGCACCCCCATTTCCGCCAAAACCCTGGTCAATGAGGTGCAGGAGGTACCCATGGGACTTCACCACGCCATGCTTGGCCGCGCCGCTCTCGGATCGTTTTCCAAAGCCCTTCCGACCATGGGAGAAACCGAACGCGCCGCGCTGGAAGCCGGCACCGTGGGCTTCGAAGGCGCGCTGTTCTCTGGCCAACCGGATTTTGATGCGTTGCGGATGCGGGGCCCGAACCGGCTCAAGCCCGAAGAGCAGGCGTTTCTGGACAACGAGGTGCGCGCGCTCAACGCCATGCTCGATGATTTTGAGATTGACCAGGGACACGATTTACCGCCCGAAGTCTGGCAGTTTCTGCGCGACAAAAAATTCTTCGGCATGATCATCCCCAAAGCATTCGGCGGCTTGGGATTTGGCCATTTCGCGCACGCGGCAGTGGTCACCCGCATTGCCACGGTCAACGTGGCCACCGCCGTGACGGTGATGGTGCCCAACTCGCTGGGCCCGGCCGAGCTGCTGCTGAGTTACGGCACCCAGGCCCAGAAAGACCACTACCTGCCGCGCCTCGCGGACGGGCGCGAGTTGCCCTGCTTTGGCCTCACGTCGCCCTACGCCGGCTCCGACGCGGCCTCTATCCCCGACCTCGGCGTGCTGACCGAACGCGAGATCGACGGCCAGATGGTGCGCGGTTTCAACGTGCGCTTTGACAAACGCTACATCACCCTGGCGCCCGTGGCCACGGTGGTGGGCCTGGCGTTTCAGGCCATGGACCCGAGCCTGCCCGAAGGCGAGCAGCAACTGGGCATCACCTGCGCGTTGATCCCGGTGCCTACCGAGGGCATGGACATCGGGCGGCGCCACCGGCCCATGAACTCGGCTTTTATGAACGGCCCCATTTGGGGCGAAGACGTGTTTGTGCCCATGGACTGGATCATTGGCGGCGAGCCGCAGGTGGGCCAGGGCTGGCGCATGCTGATGGAAAGCCTGGCCGCCGGGCGGGCAATTTCGTTGCCCGCGTTGGGCGCGGCCATGCAGCAAACCACGCTCTACGTAGTCAACGCCTACAGCCAGATCCGCGAGCAATTTGGCATGCCCATTGGCAAATTTCACGCCATCGGCGGCCTGATCGGGCGCATGGCGGTGAAGCTGTATGCCAGCGATGCCGCGCGCCGCTACACCGCGGCCGCGCTGGACGCCGACGAGCGCCCCAGCGTGGCCAGCGCCATTCTGAAAGTACAACTCACCGAGGCCGGACGCCAGGCGGTGAACGACGGCATGGACATTTTGGGCGGCAAGGGCATCATTCGCGGCCCCGGCAACCTGCTGGGCGTCGCCTACCGCCACGCCCCCATTGCCATCACGGTGGAAGGCGCCAACTTGCTCACGCGGGCCCTGATCATTTTTGGCCAGGGCGCCGTGCGTTGCCACCCACAAGTGCTCAATGAAATGACCGCCGTTCAAGAGAAGGACGCCGAAGCACTCGGCCAGGCCCTGCTCGCCCACGGAGGCCACGTGATGCGCAACCTCGGGTGCAGCTTGTTTGGCGCGGGCCTGATCGGTACGCCACCGCCCGATTTGCGTGCCGAAGCGGCCATGATCGCCCGGGTCTCCGCCCAGTACGCGCTGACGGCCGACCTCGCCATGGGGCTGTTGGGCGGCAAGCTCAAGCGCATGGAGCTGCTCTCGGCCCGCCTGGGCGACGCCTTGTCGGCCCTGTATCTGGCCGCCAGCTGCGTCTGGCGCTATGAGATGGAAGGCAACGCAGGCCTGTTGCCCTTTGCCCGCGCCGCCATCCGCGATCAGCTGGGCGTGGCCGTGCAGGTATTGCGCGAGCTGTACGCCAACATGCCGTCGCGCCCGCTGGCGCTGGCAGCGCCAGTGCTGCTGCGCGGCAACAGTGCATTGCGCGGCCTGCGCGATCGCGAGTGGCTGGCGCTGGCCGACGCCCTGCGGAGCGATGCCACCTTGATCACGCAACTGTGCCCTGACGTGGGACAACCCAAAGCCGGCGGCCTGCTGGACCTGATGCACGCCTTTGAACTGGCGCAGCCGCTCGCCAAAGAACTGCCTGACCTCAACCAAGCTCTGCGGCGCACCGCATCGCTGGAAGAAGCCGCCGCCACCTCGCACGACCCGGCCGCCGCGCTCGCCTACCTCAAGGCCGCCGACCGTGTGATTCAGGTGGATGATTTTCCGGCTTGATACGAGGCATTGCTGGCGTTGAGCTGATGCAGCTTGTCGCTTGCCGAGGCCTTAACGCCCGAGGCCATTGCGGTTTATGGGCGTCGACTTGGGCGAAGGTGTTGATTGATCCGAGAAAGGCGAACTCAGTGATGTGGGCGCTGATCAGTATCGGATCTAGCCTACGACCTTCGTCCAACAAGTGCCCCAGCCATATCATGTGATCTGGGGCGTCTTTTTGCCCGCCTGATTCAAGCTTGACGACCAATGATCACTGAACGCGCTTATTACTCCGCCAGCATCGAAAACTTCCTTCTGGCTGCTCCCGATACTATTTTGGGAGAACTCACTCGGCGATCTGGACATTCTATTGAGGCAAGCCAGTTGGGCGCGTGGCAACGACAAGTCGAAATTTTGAAAGTGGCGTTGCCCGACTGGATCAATAAGGGCCACGTCTTTTTTGAATTCAGTGTGCCCAGGCTGGGTCGGCGGATCGATGTGCTCGCGATCATCGATCACGTCATGTTCATCCTCGAATTCAAGGTCGGAGAAACACATTTCTCCCGATCCGCACTTGATCAGGTTTGGGACTATGCCCTTGACCTCAAAAACTTTCACGAGACAAGCCACGAAGTTGAAATCGCCCCCATTCTGATCGCAACAGAAGCTCAACCAGAGTTCAGCACCATTGCGTCCAGCGCACACAGCGATGGCATCTTTCTGCCCATCAAGGCGAGCCCCTCTTTGCTCAAGGAGGGTATACGGGATGTGCTGTTAATGGCAGAGGGCAAACAGATCGACACACAGCACTGGGCCAGTGGTCGCTACAAACCCACACCCACCATCATTGAAGCAGCATCCACCTTGTATGGGCAGCACTCTGTCGAAGATCTGTCGCGCAGTGATGCAGGGGCAAAGAATCTGGCTCTCACATCGGCGGCCATCTCCGCCCTCATCGCCAGAGCCCGTTCAGAAAGAGTCAAGGCCATTTGCTTCGTGACGGGTGTACCGGGCGCGGGGAAGACGTTGGTCGGGCTCGACATTGCCACCAAGCACATGGATGCCAAGAACGAAATGCACAGTGTGTATTTGTCGGGAAATGGTCCTCTCGTTTCAATTCTCCGAGAAGCACTGGCTCGCGACGAAGTGGCTCGAAAATCTGCCGTGGGCGAGAAGCTGCGGAAGGGAGAGGCGAGAAAGTCGATCGATGCATTTATCCAAAACGTGCATCATTTTCGCGATGAATACTTGGCCGATTCAAGTGCACCAATCGACCACGTGGTGATCTTTGACGAGGCACAACGCGCTTGGAACCTCGATCAAACAACCCAGTTCATGGCACGAAAAAAGGGGCGCCCCAATTTCAATCAGTCTGAACCCGACTTCCTCATTTCCTGCATGGATCGACACAGCGACTGGGCTGTGGTGATCTGTTTGGTTGGCGGTGGCCAAGAAATCAACACTGGGGAGGCCGGCATCAGCGAGTGGCTGAGCGCCGTTCAGCGCAACTATGCGGACTGGGAAGTCCACATCTCCCCTCACCTGACCGACTCAGAGTACAACGCTGGCAAAGATATCGTTGAGTTGAAAGGGCTGAAGGAGATTCAGTTCAACGAAGACCTTCATTTGGCGGTCTCAATGCGCTCCTTCAGAGCTGAACATGTCTCCAGCTTTGTGAAGCACTTGCTGGACCGTGACACTTCGCTGGCTCAGGCTACGCTGAGGAAAATTGAAGCACGGTATCCGATCGCCGTGACACGTGATTTTTCGGTAGCCAAAAAGTGGCTCAAATCCCAAGCTCGCGGAACGGAGCGGTTCGGCATCGTGGTCTCCTCACAAGCAGAACGGTTGAAACCACACGCCATCAACGTGCGCTCACCGATGGACCCTGTCCACTGGTTCTTGGATGGCAAAGACGACGTTCGCTCCTCGTACTACTTAGAAGATGTTGCAACCGAGTTTCACGTCCAAGGTCTTGAGTTGGATTGGGCGTGTGTGGTTTGGGACGCTGATCTGCGATCCGGCACAAAGGACTGGCGGTATCACCAGTTCAAAGGCAACAAATGGCAGAACATTCACAAGACGGAGCGGCAGACCTATTTGAAGAACGCCTACAGAGTTCTCTTGACCCGGGCCCGCCAAGGCATGGTGATCGTGGTTCCCAACGGCGACCAAGACGATCCAACCCGAGATGCATCGCTCTATGACCCGATCTATGAATACCTGCTGAGCGTTGGCCTCTTGCCAATTTAGATGCCCCAGATCACAAGACGGTAAGGTCAATCGGCGCAAGAACTGTTTGAACGGTGCCGATCCAAACGTTGATCCTTTCTAAAAGAGTCCTTCGGCCTGTCGCAATCCTCGGGGTCCACCTTATAGGCGGTCCAGTCACCGTAATACTTGCCCTCGAAAACAAGTAAATCACCGTCAAGCGTCAAGAACTGCTCCGTTTGATGTGTGCCGAAGTAGCGCTTCGAATCCTCGCCACGTTCAAACGCGATCCGCAGTGTGCAGGCATAGGTGGTGTGAAACCATTTCAGCGGGCCAATCATCGGCCCGTCGAATCCCCAGTCTTCCATTTCTTCTCTGGGCTCATTGCGGCCGTGGAACAAGCCAAGGTATAGCCCGGGAAGGGATGGCTTCTTGCCATAGATTGGCAGTGGCGCGAGTTGCTCTTTTTCGTTCGACATGGTGACTCCAAAAACAAGAGGAGCCCCAAGGCTAGGGACAAAACCGAAGCTTGAGACCCAGGGCTTTGCCTGGGTGACGCAGGGTGAAAAACCATGCAAACATGGAATGGCGGAACGCCCTGAACTAGGCCGTTTCGCGTTGCTCAAAGCCCTCAAACGATCCGCCAACATCGGTCACGTTGACGCCATCAACCATTGCCAACTGCGGCCCGCGCTGCGCCCACTCGATCAGCGACAGCACCGCACCCTCTGGCCCGCAGGCCACGGCCTCCACACTCCCATCCAACCGGTTGCGCACCCAGCCGTTCACGCCCAGCCGCTTCGCCTCCTGCGCCATGCTCCAACGGTAGCCCACGCCTTGCACGCGGCCTGTGATGCGCAGGTGGCGGGTGATGGTGGTTTGGTTGGTTTCGCTGTTCACAACGTTTGCGCTTCGATGCCGGCTTCTTGCAGCTTGGCCGCGATGTCTTGCGCCGAGATCATGCTGGTGTGGCTGACCCAGGCTTCTTGCTTGGGCAGGTCGACGCCGGCCTGGTTGACGCAGGGCAGGTCTTGCAGTTCAAACATGACGGCGCTGGCGTCGTCTGGGGTTTGCATGCTGGGGATGTGGAATCGGGTTTCGGGCATGGGGATTTTCGGTTTCAAAAGAACAAATGCGGCGCGGGGTTGGGCGGCCCGCGCGCGGGTAAAAATCATTCAGCGTTGGGAGCGATCGAACGCATGAGCTCGATGGCCGTTTGCCGGATCTGCTCGATGTTTTTGCCCGGCTTGTAGAGCGCGCCGCCCACGCCGGCGCCGGCAGCGCCTGCGGCGGCAAAGGCCGCGGTGTTGCGGGCGTCGATGCCGCCCACGGCGTAGATGCGGGTGTTGGCGGGCATCACGCTGAGCCAGGCTTTGAGGGTGGCCACGCCGAGCACATCGGCGGGGAACAGCTTGAGCGCGTGGGCGCCGGCTTGCAGGGCGCGGAAGGCTTCGGTGGCGGTGGCCACGCCGGGAATGGAGGTGAGCCCGAGTGCACGGGTGCGCTCGATCACGGCCACATCCATGTTGGGCGAGAGCACGAGCTGGGCGCCGGTTTCTGCAACGGCTTCGACCTGCGCCACGGTGAGCACGGTGCCCGCGCCGATCACGGCCCGGCCAGCGAATTGCTGTTGCAGCAGCCGAATGCTCTCCAGCGGCTTGGGAGAGTTCAATGGCACTTCGATGGTTTTGAAGCCGCTTTGCACCAGGCATTCGGCCACTTCAATGACGGTGTCGGGCGTGACGCCTCTGAGGATGGCAACGAGGTCCATGGTGGTGGGTCTTTCGAAAATTGGGTGGCGCTGATCAGTTGGCGGCAGTGGCTGGGTTCAAGAGGCCGGCGGCCTGCGCGATGGCGAGCAGACCGGTGAACACGGCGTCTCCCGGCATTTCCACCACCGCTTGGCCAAACTGGGCAAAGGCGATGGCATAGCGCTGGGTGAGCTGGGCTGAGCCGAGCAGGGGAATGGGGATGGTGGGGTCTGGCGGCGCAAATTGCTGGAGGCCGGCTTTGATTTCGGCGCCGATCAGCAGACCCGACAGATAGTCGGGAAGCTCGTGGGCTTGAAAGCGGCCCATGAGCCCGGCGGTGCGCACGCGGAACAACAGGTTTTCCAGCGCACCCGCGCGGGCTTCGGCCACGCCTTGCTGGAACACCTCGGGCGACCATTGGGCTGGCGCCATCACGCGGGCGAGGCTGCTTTGACGGCTCAGCAGCTCGAAGAGCTCGCCGGTCATGTAGGTCTGAAAGGACGCAATGTGGCCGCTCTCGCTGCGGCTCATCCATTTGGAATGGGTACCCGGCAAGACAAACAAGCGGGCGGCATCATCAGCGGCGGCCATGGCGCCAAAGAGCTGCGTTTCTTCGCCGCGCAAAACATCCCAACCGGTTTCTTGAGAGCCGGTGTTGAGGCCGGGCACGATGTGGAGCTGTTGAACCTGTTCGGTAGCAAAACCTTCAACGGTCGGCAGCTCGGCCATGCCCAGTTGCCGGGCCAGATCGCCGGCGCTGGCGGGGCAAGCCACGTAGGGCACTTCGACGATGCCCTGGCGCGAGCCGATCATGCCGCAGGCGAGCAGCGGCACGGCGTATTGGTTGATCCAGTCGGCACACAGGGGCAACAATGCTGCAGCGAAGCGGCCCTCCTGCACCGTGAACACACCGGCCGCACTCGCGCGCCTGTCGATCAGTCCGCCTTGCGCATCGAGCAGGGCAACGCGCACATTGCTGCTGCCCCAATCGATGGCGATGAGCGCAGGCTGGCGTTGCGCAGCAGCGCTGGGAGAATGTGCGCCGTCTTGGTGGGCGCCATCGGCGTTTGGCTGGCTTGGGATCATGTGTCGCTCCGTTGACCTAGCGTACACGAGGTCCCGGAAGGCTGGGGACAACGGGGGGCAAGCAGGCGCCAGCGCACGAAGCCGACTTCACCCCGTCTCCAGCAACCTCCAGCCCAGCAACGCTAGGCGACGGACGAGAGCACCCCAGCCCGAATGGCCGCCTGGCGTACGGCGCGAATGTCTTCGGGTCCGGTGCGGCAGCAGCCACCAACCAGGCGGGCGCCACGCTGGCTCCAGCGCATGGCCTGCTGGGCAAAATCTTGGGCATTGCTCACGCCATGCCACTCTTTGCTGGTGGCGTCGTAATGTTCGCCGGAGTTGGGATACACCACGATGGGTTTGGCGGTGTGCTGGCGGGCTTGCTCCACGAGGGAAGGGATCCACTCGGGCGCGGTGCAGTTGATGCCGATGGCGGCGATTTGCGGCACGGCGTCGAGCGCGGCCACGCAGTCGGCCAGCCGCTCGCCCTGGCTGTTGTGTTCGCCGTCTTTGCAAGAGAAGCTGATCCAGGCCGAGATGCTGCCGAAGTCGGGCAGCAGTTCGGCGATGGCCATGGCTTCATCCAGACAGGGAATGGTTTCGCAGGCCAGCAAGTCGGCTCCAGCCTCGGCCAGAACCGCCATGCGGGGGCGGTGGAAATCCATCAAGGCCTGCCGGGCTACGCCGTAGTGACCACGGTATTCCGAGCCATCGGCCAGCATGGCGCCATAGGGCCCCACAGAAGCGGCCACCAGCGGCTTCTGCCGCCCGATCCGGTTTGCCGGGTTCGCCCAGAACTGATCGCGGGCTTCGATGGCGAGTTCGATCGAGCGGCGCATCAGCATGGCCGCGTCGGCCCGGCTGTAGCCCCTTTTCTCGAACGCTTCAAAGGTGGCCTGGTAGCTGGCAGTGGTGGCGACATCGGCACCGGCCATGAAGTAATCGAAGTGCACGGCGCTGATCAGGTCGGGTTGCTCGATCAGCAGCTTGGCCGACCACAGGGCGTCTTTGAGGTTGGCACCTCGGCGCTCCAGCTCGGTGGCGAGTGCGCCGTCGAGCACGAAGAAGTTTTGCTGCGCCAGCATGGCCTGAATGGGGTCGGTATACGAAGTGTCGGGTGTCATCGGTGGCTTCCGGTGGGGCAATGGGAGTCAGGCGCTCAGCGCCTGTTCGAGATCGTGGATCAGGTCTTGTGGGTCTTCCAGGCCAATGGACAGGCGGAACACGCCGTCGCCCGCGTAACGCCGGTAGTCGGCGAGCTGTTCCGGCGACAGCTCGAAGCTGCTGTTCAGCAGGTCCTGCGTTTTCAGAAAGACCGCCAGGCTGCGCTGGTGGCCGATGGAAAAGGCGTAGTCGAAGGTGCTGGACGCCTGCGCCAGGCGCATCGCCACTGCGTCGGGGTTGCGCACCTGAAAGGTGATCAGGGCGCCAGCGAGGCGCATCTGGGCGCAGGCCAGCGCATGTTGGGGGTGGCTCTCCAGACCGGGGTAGATCACGCCGCTCACGGCGGGATGCGCCTGCAGGTAGGTGGCCACGGTGTGGGCAGAGGCCGACATTGCCCGCATGCGCACCACCAGCGTGTCCAGGCCGCGCATGATGAGCCAGGCGTTCTGCGCCGACAAGGTGGCGCCCAGGTACACACCGGCCCGCGAGCGGATGCGCTCGACCAGCGCCTTGGGCCCGGCCACGCAGCCGCCCATGGCATCACCATGGCCGTTCATGAACTTGGTCAGCGAATGGATCACCAGATCGGCTCCCAGATCGATGGGGCAGGTGGCCACGGGGGTTGCGAAAGTGGAGTCCACCGCAAGCAAGATGCCGCGCGCCCGGGTGATTGCGCCCAAGGCCGTCAGATCGGTCAGCCGCAGCAGCGGGTTGCAAGGCGACTCTGCGTGGATGAGGCGGGTATTGGGCCGGATGGCGGCGACCACGTCGTCCATCCGAGACAGGTTGACGGTGGACACTTCAACGCCGAAGTCGGGCAGCATTTTGCGTGCGAGTTCGTGAATGCCCGCGTAACAGACATCGCTGAGAATCAGGTGATCACCGGCTTTGAGCAGGCTGAAAAACACGGCGGCGGCGGCGGCAGTGCCCGATGCGGTGGCGAGCGCGTCGTCGGTGTGCTCCAGGGCAGCAATGCGCAACTCCAGCTGGCGCACGGTGGGGTTGGTCCAGCCCGCATAGAGAAAGGGCAGGCTGGTCAGGTCTGCCACGCCATCGGCAGAAAACCCGCCCTCGCCGGGAGTGAACGCGTTGTTCACCGACATGGCGATGTTGGGCGCAATGGCGCGCGTCAGCGGATCGTGGGCGAGGCCGGCGTTCAGCGTGAGTGTTGCCTCGCCAAGCGGGCGGCTCACGCTGCGGGAAAGAAGGCTATCGGCGGGCATCGTTGGTTCTCGTTCCAGAATCTGTAAAGGGGTTTGGGTCGTTTCGACGAGCGATGACGGCCGGGCACCGGGCGACTACCGGTGGTCTGCTCAACGGCTGAAGTGGTGGGCGTTGCGGCGCTCGATCCAGCGGATCACCCAGGAGATGCTGAGCGTGATCAAGGCATAAATGACCCCGGCAAGAATCAGTGCGTCGGTGGTGTAGGAGGTGGCCGAGAGACGGCGCACCACGCCGGTCAAATCGAGCACGGTGATGGTGCTCACCAACGCGGTGGATTTGAGCTGGGCAATGATCTCGTTGCCCAGAGCGGGGGTGGCGATGGTGAGCGCACGGGGAATGAGGATGTAGCGGTACAGCTGCCACTTGTTCAGGCCATAGGCCAGCGCAGCTTCTTTCTCGCCGTTGGGCACAGCCATGATGCCGGCGCGAATGTCTTCGGCCATGTAGGCGGTCAGGTTCAGCGAGAGCACGACCAGCCCGCAGTAAAACGAGTCGTTGAGCACCAGCCAGGCAGGCGATGCCCTGACCGCCTCGAACTGGCTCAGGCCGTAGTAAAAAATGAAAATCTGAACCAGCAGCGGCGTACCCCGGAACACGGCCGAATAGACATCGGCGCACCAGCGAATACCCGCATGGGTCGACAAGCGTGCGATGGCCAACGGCACCGACAAGGCAAAGCCCACCAGACAGGAGCCCACGAGCAACTTGACCGTGATGAGCAAGCCTTCAAGGATCGCCGGGCCGCTTTCAACCAGCAGCGCAAGGTAGTCGTTGAACAGGCTCATGCGCCGGCCACCCTGTAGCCACGGCTGGCGCGTTTTTCAAGCCACGCAAACACCGGGTTGGAGACACTCAGAAACAGAAAGTAGATCACGGCCACCGCCATGAAAAAGACAAAGGGCTGCTTGCTGAATTGCGCGGCCATGTCGGCCTTCTTCAACAGGTCTTCCAGCCCCACCACGGACACCAGCGAGGTGTCTTTCAGCAGCGACTGCCAGAGGTTGCTCAAGCTCGGCAACGCGATCCGCCAGGCCTGCGGCAATTGAATGGAGAAAAACACCTGGCTGCGCGACAGGCCGTAGGCCTTGGCCGCCTCGATCTGCCCGGCTGGCACGGCGACAAAGCCACCCCGAAACACTTCGGACGCATAGGCCGAAAAAACGATGGACAAGGCAAACACGCCGCCGACGAAAGGGCTGATTTCAAAGGCCCCGTCGAGGTGCTCATTGATCAGGTTGGAGAGCCCGAAATAGCAAATGAGAATGATCAGAAACTCCGGGATACCGCGCAGCAGGCTGGTGAGAAAATTCACCGGCACGCGCAGGAGTGGCAGGCTGGACAGCTTGCACGCGGTGAACAGCAGGCCCAGCACCAGGCCGAAGAACAGCGCGGTGAAAGCCAGCTGCAGCGTGATCGACGCCCCTTGCAGCAGTTGCCCCAGATAACTGATCAACACATCCATGCGCGCTCCTGCAAAGGGTAAGGCGGCCCTTACTTGGCCGGCGCAATGCTGAAGGGAAACACCTTCTTGTTTTCGGCGGCAAAGGTGCCGTCCTTCAAGACGGCGCTGATGGCCAGGTTGAACTCACCCTTGAGCGGATCACCTTTGCGCACAGCGATGCCCGTGCCTTCGCCAAAAATCTGCAGGTCTTCGATGGGCTTCCCGGCGAAATCAAAGCCTTTGCCCTTGCCAACCTTTTCCAGCCAGTCGTGGGAGACCGTGGTGTCGGCAAACGCCGCGTCCACACGGCCCGATTCCAGATCCAGCCAGATCTGGTCCATGGACTGGTAAACCTTCATGTCGATGCCCGAACTGGATTTGGGCAGTCGCTTCGTCAGGTAGGTCTCGTGGGTTGAACCGCTTTGAACACCGACCACCTTGCCCTTCAAGGTGGCCGGGTTTTCCGTGATGCCTGCGCCGGCTTTGGCCACGTATTGCACCGGGGCCAGGGTGAACAGGTTGGTGAAATCCACGACCCGTTTGCGTTGATCGGTGATCGACATCTGGGCCATCACGGCGTCGATCTTCTTGGCTTTCAGTGCCGGGATCAGCGCGTCGAAATCCATGGTCACATACGCGCACCTGGCTTTCATGGCTTTGCACATGGCATTGCCGATTTCGATCTCCATGCCCATGAGCTTGCCGCTGGCATCTTTGTATTCAAAGGGCGCGTAGTCGGACAGCGTACCGATCTTGATCACTTTTTCGGCGTGGGCGCCGAAGGCCAGCAAGGCACACGCGGCGACGGCCGATTTCAGAAAAATGCGTTTCATGTTTTGCTCCTGATGCGGCTGTTGTTGCTGCCGCTGTTGCTGATAAAAAAAATGTCGAATCACTTGGGCGCCATGCCGGAAAGAAACTGTTGAAACCGGGCCGACTTCTGCTGCGAAAACAAGTCGGCCGGTGGGCCTTGCTCTTCGATGCGCCCCTGGTGGAGAAACACCACATGGCTGGCGACTTCTCGGGCAAAGCCCATTTCGTGGGTCACCACCAGCATCGTGCGGCCCTCTTCGGCCAAAGCACGCATCACCTTCAACACCTCGCCGACCAGCTCCGGGTCCAGCGCCGAAGTGGGTTCGTCGAACAGCATCACATCGGGCTCCATGGCCAGCGCGCGGGCAATGGCCACCCGCTGCTGCTGGCCTCCGGAGAGCTGGTTGGGGTAGTGGTTGGCTTTGTCGGCCAAACCTACTTTCTCAAGGTACGCCATGGCCTGCTGTCTGGCTTCGTGTTTCTCGGCGCCCAGCACCTTGACCGGCGCGAACATGACGTTTTGCAGCGCGGTCATGTGGGTCCACAGGTTGAACTGCTGAAACACCATGGCGAGTTTGCGGCGGATGCGAACCATCTGGTCCGCATCGGCGGGCTGCTGCGTGCCGTTGGGCCCGGGCGCCATCTTGATCAGTTCACCGTTGACGAACACCCGCCCGGCATTGGGGGTTTCCAGCAGGTTGATGCAACGCAGGAAGGTGGTCTTTCCCGAGCCACTGCTGCCGAGAATCGACACCACGTCATGTCGCTTGGCGACCAGGCTGATGCCTTTGATCACTTCGGCTTGGCCAAACGACTTGTGCAGGTCTTCGACCACCAGCACATCGTTGACGGTATTTCCGGGTGAGTGATGACTCACTGTGGGGCTCCTTGAAGCAGCGTTGCGAAGCGAAAAGCGGGCTGCGCACAACATTTGGCGTGCGACGATCAAAGTATCCGCATCGCGGATGCCGTCAAGATTCTATTTTCTGAATTTTTCGCGGCCAAACCGCGAATTTTCTGAAATGCCACCTAAAAAATGCGGGCTCCAGCCATTGAGTGCCTAAAATCGATTGATGGACACCCAACTCGATTTGCTTGACCGGAAAATTCTTGCCATCGTGCAAAAAGACAGTCAGATGAATGCCGAGCTCATCGCCGAGCGCGTCGGGCTGTCGACCTCTGCCGTACAGCGGCGCCTGCGCCGCCTGCGGCAAGACAAGGTGATCACGGCCGAGGTGGCGGTGGTGAACAACGAGGCGGTGGGCCGCCCCATGACCTTTCTGGCCGGCCTGGAGATTCGGGAGAACTACGAGTCCTTGCCCCATTTGCGCCGCTGGGCAGAACAGCACCCGGAGGTCCAGCAGATTTATTACGTGACCGGCAACGTCGACCTGATCATGATCATCACCGCCGAGAACATGAAGGAATACGACGCCATCACCGAGCGCCTGATGGGTGACAACCCGCAAATCCTGCGCATCACCACCAATGTGGTGATCGACGCGATCAAGGTCGGCTTGTTTGTGCCGGTGGAATGAGACGGGGCGGGCGGGCACGCGCCCGGCTCGCCTCGCCCCCTGACAGGAAAGGCGGTCAGCGGAAGTTGACTTTGACCACCGGGTTGCCCGGCAGGCCCTGGTATTCCACCTCAACCTTGAGCCCCGGCTTGGGCGGCAGGAGTTTGGAAAACGACCCCAGGCTGATCAGATCGCCTTTCTTGAGCTTCACGCCCTGGCTGCCCAGATCTTGCACCAGCCACACGACAGCGTTGAGCGGGTGCTCGAGCACATCGCTGCCTTTGCCTTTGTCGATTTCGACGCCATCGCCTTTGACCACCACCACCATGTCGCGCAAGGCATCGCTGAAGGCAGCGGTTTGCTGCACGGCCATGGGCGCACCCAATACGCCCAGCCGCGCGCCCACATTGATGGCGGCGATGGCCGCGCCATTGAGCTTGGGCGGGGCCGCCACCACAAGATCGGGCAGCTCGATGAAGGGGATCACCTGATCGATGTTTTGCAGCACCTGCTCGGGCGTTTTGGCCCGGTTGATGTTGGCGCTTCTGATGCGCACCAGCATGTCGGCCTCGAACAGGGGGCGGGCGCCGAATTTGGCGTCGACCGTGGCGCCGTCGTCGAGCAGCATGGACGCATAGAGCTGGCCCCACACAGGTGCGTCGGTGTTGAAGCGTTTTTGCACAGCCGGGTTGGTCAGGCCGGCTTTGTAGCCCACCTGGGTGGCACCCATTTGCTGCGCGAGAAACTTGTTGACCTTGGCACGCGAGCACTCACCGTCTTCCCTGGACAGACCTTCGGGATTGGCCGCAGGCGTTTTGGCCATGTAGTTGGCCACGAGCGCGGCGGCTTCAAGATCGGTCAGGCAAGCAGCGTGCGCCGCTGGCGCGAAGGTGGCGGCGAGCGCCAGGCTGAGTAGCGCCGGATTGAGCAGTGCGGAAGGGGTTTTGAAGCGATGGGTCATGTGGTCTGTCTCCTCAGGTGGTTTTTGAAAAACGATGATACGGCGCGGGGCGCGCGGCGGGCACCGTGAAAACGCTTGGACGGCCGGGCGGGCGGGCGGCGGCGCGGCTTTGAGCGCGGCTGGCCTGCGAATTGCTTGCCGGGTGGGGTTATCGCCGTGGGCAATGACCGCGGAAGTGTCGATACTCTCCCAGCGGCGCGGCGCAATCTGCAGCGCGCTTGAAAGGCCAATCGGTTTGAATACCAAATTTCTGGAAACCCTGGTGGTGCTATCGAAAGCGGGCAGCTTTCGGGAAACCGCCCAATTGATGTTCACCACGCAGGCGGCGATTTCGCAGCGCATTGCTTCGCTCGAATCGGAGCTGGGCACGGGGCTGGTGGTGCGCAGTGTGCGCGGGATCACGATGACGCCGGTGGGCGAGCAGGTGGTGCGGCAGGCAGAGCGCATGCTCGCGGTCGAGCGGGAGTTGCGCGAGTGCGCCCAGCCGGGTGCGCCGGTGGCGGGGCGGGTGCGCATCGGCACGATCGAGTCCATCGTCCGGACCTGGTTGTCGCCGCTGATCCGGCAGTTGGGCGAGCGCCATCCGCTGGTGGAGCCCGACATCACGGTGGCGCCGGCGATGGATTTGCAGGAGTTGCTGCGCCAGCGCAAGCTCGATTTGCTGATCCAGAACGACCCGTTCGCCGAGGCGTCTGGCAACCTGGACTACCTGGCTTTGCCGCTTTGCGAGTTCCCGGTCTGCTGGGTGGCGCGGCCGGACTTGCTGCCGGACAAACGGCCGCTGACGCTGGAAGACCTGGAGCTCAAACCGCTGCTGACGTTTTCGCGCACGTCCAGCCCGCATGCCCATGTGCGCGCGCTGTTTGCGGCCCGGTCGATCGAGCCGCGGGTGTGCAGCGTGCCGTCGGTGGAGTCGATCATTCAACTGGTGTGCGACGGCTACGGCATCGCGGCGATCCCGCCGATCTTTGTGCGCAAGCAATTGGAGCAGGGCTTGCTGCGTCAGGCCGAAGGGCCCGCATTGCCGTCGATGACGATCACCGCGATCCATGCCCGCTCTTCAGGCCCGGCGGTGGACGCCACACTGCAACTGGTCAGGGAGGTCGCGGCGGGCTATTGCGAGCAATCGGGCCAGACCTGGGCCCGGTCGCTGGAGCCCGACCACGATTGAGTTGAGCGCCGGACGGGTTTGCGCTCAATCAATTGATCGGATTCAGTGCTCAGCCGATGAGCACAACGACCTGGTCTTCATCGACCATGTCGGTCTCGGCGACCCGGATCTCCAGCACCGTGCCCGCCGCCGGCGAAGCCAGCGGGATTTCCATTTTCATCGACTCGATGATCAGCAGCGTATCGCCTTCGGCGACCGCCTGGCCAACGGTCACTTCGATCTTCCAGACGCTGCCGCCGACTTCTGCTTTGACTTCCTGGGGGTTGGACATGGTGGTGTGCTTTCTGGTGCGTTAAGAGCGAACGGGGGCTTGCAGCGCGACGCCATCGGCGGTCAGGGCGCTGCGGATGTGCAGGGCGAAGTCGAGTGCGCCGGCCTGGTCGCCGTGCAGGCAGAGGGTGTCGGCGCGCACCGGCACTTCGGCGCCGCTGAGCGCGCGCACCGAGCCTTTCAGCATCTGGCGAACCTGCGCCAGCGACTGGTCGGCGTCTTCGATCATGGCGCCGGGATCACCGCGCGGGGAGAGGGTGCCGTCGTCCTGGTAGCTGCGGTCGGCAAAGACTTCGTTGGCGCTGCGCAAGCCGAGGGCATCGGCGGCGGCGATCATTTCGCTGCCGGCCAGGCCGAAGAAGACCAGACCGGGATCGAAGTCGAACACGGCCTGCGCAATCGCATCGGAGAGCGGGCGATTTTTCGCGGCCATGTTGTACAGCGCGCCATGGGGTTTGACATGGTTGAGGCGCCCGCCTGCGGCCTGCGCAAAGCCGGCGAGGGCGCCGACCTGGTAGAGCACCATGGCATAGGCCTCGGCGGGCGAAATTTTCATTTCGCGGCGACCAAAACCCTGCAGGTCGGGCAGACCGGGATGGGCGCCGATGGCCACGCCTTTGGCCAGCGCAGCGGCCACCAGGCGGCGCATGGTGGGCGGGTCGCCGGCGTGGAAACCGCAGGCGATGTTGGCCGAGGTGACGTGGTCAAGAATGGCCAGATCGTTGCCCATCTTGTAGGCGCCGAAGCCTTCGCCCATGTCGCAATTCAGGTCCAGTGTTGAGGCGTTGTTGGTGTTCATGCGGTGACTCCAAGGCTGGCGCGCAGTTGCGCCAGGCGCTGTTCGCGCTGCAGGTAAAGGGTTTGGGCTTCTTCCAGGCTGACCCGCTCGAAGCGCAGCGCTTGCTGCGGCGCGAGCTGGGCCATGAGGGACAGGTCGACGCTGATCACATGCGCGATCTTGAGGTAGCCGCCAGCGCTGTGGCGCTCGGCCATCAGGACGATGGGCAGGCCATCGGCGGGCACCTGAATCGTGCCGAAGCTCATGGCCTCCGAGATCAGCTCCACGCTGTCGGCGCGCTGCAGCGCCGGGCCTTCGAGGCGGTAGCCCATGCGGTCGGACTGCGGGCTGATCTTGTAGACGGCGGCGGCGAATTCGGCTTGCGCCTCGGGGGTGAAACGGGACCAGTGTTCGCCGGTGGTGACGCGCACGGGGGTCACCGCGCCGGGCTCGACCGAAGGCATCTCGCAGCCGGCGGGCAGCGGCGCGGCCGGCTCGAAAGCGCCAGCGAAATCGGCCATCGGGAGCACATCGCCCTTGCGCAAGGCGCGCCCTTGAAAACCGCCGAAGCCGCCGCGCACATAGGTGCTGCGGCTGCCCATCACCGGGTCCACCGCGAAGCCCCCGCGCACCGCGAGGTAGGCCCGCAGGCCGTTGACGCGGCGCCCGAATTCGAGCTGGCTGCCGGCGGCGATGTCGATGCGCTGGTGCATGGCGACCGGTTCGCCGTTGAGGCGCGGTGAGAGATCGGCGCCGGCGATGGCGATCTGGGTGGCGTTCTCGAACACGAGGCTGGGCCCCATGAGCACGATCTCCAGCGTGGCTTCGTCCTGCGCATTGCCCGCGAGCAGGTTGGCCAGGCGGTGCGCCCATTCGTCCATCGCGCCACACACGGGCACCCCCAGGTCCTGAAAACCGAAGCGGCCGAGGTCTTGCAGCTGCGACTGCACGCCGGGCTTGAGCACTTGGATACGGCCGCTCATGGCTGGGCCTCCAACAGGTTTTGGTAAGTCGGCTCGTCGATGCGCACGAAGCGCACGCGGTCGCCCGGCGCCAGCAGGCAAGGCGGGTCGGCGGCGGGGTCGAACAGGCGCACCGGCGTGCGCCCGATCAGGTTCCAGCCGCCGGGCGTTTCCAGCGGGTAGACGCAACTCTGGTCGCGCGCGATGCCGACCGAGCCCGGCGGGATGCGGGTGCGCGGTGAAGAACGGCGCGGCATTTTCAGGGCCGGATCGAGCCCGCCAATGAAGGGAAAACCGGGGGCAAAGCCGAGCATGTAGATGCGGTGGGCCGATTGCATGTGGCGCTCGATGACCTGCTCGGTGGTCAGCCCGCATTGGGCGGCCACGTCGGCCAGATCGGGGCCGAGTTCGCCGCCGTAGCAAACCGGAATGTCAATGCTTCGGCCCGCCGAAGCGGCGGTGTCCAGCGGCTCGGCCAGGCGCTCCAGCACCGCGGCGCGCAGCGCCTCAAACGGCGCGGCGCCGAGCAGCTCGGGGCGGTAATGCAGGGCGACGGTGGTGAAGGCCGGCACGATGTCGAACACGCCCGCTATGGGCCGCTCTTTCAGACGCCGAACGAGGCCGAACACCCGCGCGCTGGTCTCGGGGTCCACCGTGTCGCCCACGCCGATCAGCAGGCAGCGGTCGCCCACGGCATCGATCCGCGGGGAGGAGAGGGTCGGGTCAACTGGGGTCATGGCATGGCCGCAAGAAGGGCTTCGCTTTCGCGGGCGATCCAGGTGGTGTCGACCTGGCCGGCCTGGAAGTCGGGGTGGGCCACGACAGCGGCGAGAAAGACCAGGTTGTTGCGCACGCCTTCGATCTGGCTGGCGGCGAGGGCTGCGCTCAAACGCTCCAGCGCCTCGGCGCGGCTCGCCCCCCAGACGATGAGTTTGGCGATCATCGGGTCGTAGTACGGCGTGATGCGGTCGCCCTGGCGCACGCCGGTGTCGATGCGCACATGGGCCATGTCCAGCGGCAGGCGGAAGGTCTGCAGTGGACCCGGCGATGGCATGAAATTCTTGGCCGGGTTTTCGGCGTAGATGCGGCATTCGATGGCCGCGCCCCGGGTCTGGATGTTGGCTTGCTCGACGCGCTGGTAGGTGCCGCCGGCGAGCTGGATCTGGGCCTGCACGAGATCGAGACCGGTGACCATTTCCGTGACCGGGTGCTCGACCTGGATGCGGGTGTTCATCTCGAGGAAGAAGAACTCCATGGTGTCGGCGTCGACGATGAATTCGACCGTGCCGGGACCTCGGTAAGACTGGTGCGCGGCGAGGGCCACCGCAGCGGCGGTCATTTGCGCGCGCAGTGCCGCCGGCAGATCCGGCGCCGGGCTTTCTTCGATGATTTTCTGGAAGCGGCGCTGCACCGAGCATTCGCGCTCGAAGAGGTGCACGGCGGTGCCGTCGCCGTGGCCAAAGACCTGAATTTCAATGTGGCGCGCGCGGGCCACCAGCCGCTCCAGGTAAATCGTGCCGTCGCCAAAAGCTTTGGCGGCGAGCTGCTGGGTGGCGGCCACCGAGGTGAGCAACTGGTCCGGGCTGTCGACCCGGCGCATGCCGATGCCACCGCCACCACCGGTGGCCTTGACCAGCAAGGGGTAGCCCACTTCGAGCGCGGCGGCCTCGATGCCGTCCACCTCGCCCGTGGCAAAGCGCGGGCTGCCGGGCAGGGTGGGCACGCCTGCGGCCGTGGCGATGGCACGGGCGCGCTGCTTGTCGCCCATGGCGTCGATGCTGTCGGGCGAGGGGCCAATCCAGCGCACGCCAGCGGCTTCTGCGGCGCGGGCGAAGGCGGTGTTTTCCGACAGGAAGCCGTAACCGGGGTGCACGGCATCGGCGCTGTGCTTTTTCGCGGCGGCCAGAATGCGGGCGCCATCGAGGTAGCTTTGCGCGGCCGGTGCGGGGCCGATGGGCTCGGCCACATCGGCCATCTGCACAAACAGCGCGTCGGCATCGGCTTCGGAGTACACCGCGATGCTGGTCAGGCCCAGGGCCTTGCAGGCGCGGATGATGCGGCAGGCGATTTCGCCGCGGTTGGCAATCAGGATTCGCTTCATGGTCATTTCATCGATTGGGGCAAAGCCAGAACGATCTGGGGGAAGACGGTGATCAGCACGGTGGCCAACACCATCAACAAAAAGAAGGGCAGCGCCATGCGGCTGAGTTGCATGAGGTTCTTGCCGGTGATGCCCTGAATCACAAACAGGTTGAAGCCCACCGGCGGCGTGATCTGCGCCATCTCCACCACCAGAATCAGGTAGATACCGAACCACAGCGGGTCGATGCCTGCGGCCTGCACAGCCGGCAGCAACACGGCGCTGGTCAAGACCACGATGGAGATGCCATCGAGGAAACAACCCAGCAAAATGAAGAACACGGTCAACACGGCCAGCAGGCCATAGGCGGACAGGCCCAGCGAGGTGATCCAGGTGGCCACGTGGCCGGGCAGACCGGTGAAGCTCATGGCGCTGGTCAGGTAGGCCGCCCCCATGAGGATGAAGGTGATCATGCAGGAGGTGCGCGCCGCGCCGGTCAGGCTGGCGAGGAACGAAGCCTTGTTCAGCGAACCGCCCAAGGCGGCGATCAGCAGGGAGCCAAAAACCCCGATGGTGGCGGCTTCGGTGGCGGTGGCGATGCCGCTGTAGATGGAGCCGATCACACCCGCGATCAACGCCACCACAGGCGCCAGCAAACGCAGGCGTTTGATGCGTTCACCCAAGGGCACTTCTTCGCGATCCTGGGGCACCCGCTTGGGATTTTTCATCGACCAGATGGCGATGTAGCCGGAGAACAGCGTCATCAGCAACAGGCCGGGCAGGATGCCCGCGGTGAACAATTTGACGATGGACACCTGGGCGGCGACGCCGTAGACGATCATCACGATCGAGGGCGGAATCAGCAGGCCCAGCGTGCCGGCGCCAGCCAGCGAGCCGATGGCGATGCCTTCGTCGTAGCCGCGCTCTTTCAACTCGGGCAACGAAATTTTTCCGATGGTGGCCGCGGTCGCGGCCGAGGAGCCGCTGACGGCGGCGAAGATGCCGCAACCCAATACGTTGACGTGCACCAGGCGCCCCGGCAGCTTGTTCACCCAGGGACCCAGGCCCGCGAACATGTCTTTGGCCAGGCTGGTGCGAAACAGAATTTCGCCCATCCAGATGAAGAGGGGCAGGGCGGTCAGGGCCCAACTGGCGGTCGAGCCCCAGATGGTGTTGGAGAACAGCAGGTCGGCGGGCGCCGAGGTGAAAAACACCAGCCCGACCAGGCCGCAGGCGATCAGCGCGAGCGCGACCCACACGCCCAGGCCCAGCATCAGAAACAGCAAAGCCATCAGCACACCGGCTTGGGCAAGTTCACTCATTGGGGTTCCAATCGATCAGGGGACGGGCGGAGATCATTCGGTGCGCGAGGCATCGCCATCGGCCTTCTCGGACAACGGCAGGCCCAGCGAGACGCGCAGCAAACGGTCGGCCATCATCAGCGCGAACAACACCATGCCCACCGCCATCGACAACTGGGGAATCCAGAGCGGCACAGCCAGCATGCCCTGGGCCACTTCGTCAAACTCCCAGGAGTCCAGCACGAAGCGCACCACCGACCAGGCGCCCCAACAGGCCAGCCCCACACCGATGGCCGTGGCCACGATGTCGAGGCCGCGATGCCACGATTTGGGCAGCATCTGCGCAATCAGCGTCACGCGGATGTGATCGCCATTGCGCAGGGCGTAAGGCAAGGCCAGGAACGCCGAGGCCGCCATGGCCCAGCCGGCAAAGTCATCGGCGGCAGGGATTTGCTGACCCAGCAGGCGCGCCACAATTTGCGCGCCGATGATGAGGGCGATCGCGGCCAGGGACGCCGCAGCAGCGGCCCCCGAGGCGCGGGCCAACCGGTCGAGAATGGCGGTCAAGGCGTCCATGGCGGTCGATCAGCGGCGGAAGGCTTCGAGCACTTTGGCGCCGTCAGGACCGGCTTTCTTGCTCCACTCTTCGGTCATGGTGTCGCCGATTTTGGCCAGCTCGGCAGCCACCGGTGCGGGCAGGGGCTGCACGGTGATGCCTTTCGAGGCCAGCGTCTGGGTCAGCTTGGATGTCAGTTCCCGGGCATTGGCCCAGCCGCGCGCTTCGGCGCGCATGCCGGCATCGAGCACGGCCTGGCGCTGGTCAGCGGGCAACTTGGCGAGCGCGCGCTTGTTGGCGATCACGATGGCCTGCGGAATGAAGGCTTGCGCATCGTAGTAATGCTTGACGTAGTCCCAGGCTTGGGTATCGACGCCGGTGGCGGGCGAGGTGATCATCATGTCGATCACGCTGGTGGCGAAGGCCTGGGGCACTTCCGCCGTTTGAATGGTGGCCGGCACGGCGCCCATCAAGGTCACCATGCGGCTGGTCGAAGCGCTGTAGGCGCGGAACTTGGCGCCCTTGAAGCCTTCCATGGTGGTCACGGGGGTCTTGGTGTAGATGCCCTGCGGTGGCCATGGTGAGCCATAGACCAGCACGATGCCTTGTTTGTCCAGGCGCTGGGCGATCTGCTCGCGAGCGGCTTTCCACAGCTTTTCTGACTTGTCGAAAGACGAAGCAAGGAAAGGCACGCTGTCGATTTCGAACAGCGCGTCTTCGTTGCCCAGGGCCGACATCAGGAATTCACCGATGGGCACAATGCCTTGCTGCACGCCGCGCTTGACCTCGGGGCGCTTCAGCAACACGCTGTTGCTCTGCACGTTGAAGTCGAGCTTGCCGTTGGTTGCGGCCTTCACGTCGGCGGCGAAATCCCGCACGTTCTGGGTCAGGTAGTTCGCATCGGGCTGCTCGGCCGACAGGTTCCAGGTTTCGGCCTGCGCGCTGGTGGCGCTCAACAAGGCGGCAATGGTGGCGGCAATCAGTTGGATTTTCATCGGGTGATCCTTAACGTTGGGTGAATAGACCCGGCCATCGGACGACGGTCGGTTGCGGTGACTCAGGTTTTCCACTGTCGTGCATTCACCCCCTCACGTCCAACGAGAAATAGTGATCGTTTCCCGCAACTTTTTTTGATCTCCGAGTAAACCCTAGGTGACCTCGGCGGCCCGGTTCTGGGACTGGCGGCGCCACAATGGCCCTGTTGCGCTCCCTTCTGCGGGACCCTTTTTCTGCCCCCTAAGTCCTTGCCACCATGAGCCTCTTCGCCCCCGACCGCGCCTTTTCCGCTTTCCTGTTCGATATGGACGGCACCTTGCTCAGCTCTATCGCTGCAGCCGAACGCGTCTGGACGGCGTGGGCGCGGCGCCATGGCGTTGACGCGGAGGCGTTGCTGGCCCACCTGCATGGGCGCCGGGCGATCGACACCATTCGGGCGTTGAACCTGCCCGGGGTGGATGCTGTCGCAGAAGCGGCCGCGATCACTCAAGCCGAAATCAACGATGTGGACGGCGTGGCGCCCATCGCTGGCGCCCCGGCTTTCCTGGCTGCGTTGCCCGTCGGGCACTGGGCAGTGGTGACATCAGCTCCGCGTGCGCTGGCCGAGCGCCGCATGGCGGCGGCGGGCCTGCCCATACCTGCGGTGCTCATCACAGCCGAAGACGTGGGCAACGGCAAACCCGCGCCCGATGGCTACCGGCTGGCGGCGGCCAGGCTGGGCATGGAGACGCACAACTGCGTGGTGTTCGAAGACGCCCCCGCAGGCATCCAGGCGGGTGAGACCGCCGGCGCGGCGGTGGTGGTGATCAGCGCCACCCATCAACAACCACTGGACACAGCCCACCCGAGCGTTACCAGCTACGAGGGCTTGCGCCCGGAAGCCTCTGCGGGCGGAGGCTGGCGCATTGGCCGCGCCTGACCCCTGGCCAGTCTTGCGACAATAGCGGGGTATGGCGCCAGCGCAGCACGCTGGCGCTTGCCTTGTCTGAATCCCTGTCTTCCTACCCGCATTGCCATGACCGACACCACCACGAACACCCCCCCAGAGCGCCCGCCACTGCCCGACCGACTGTCCATCCACGCCAGCAGCCCACACCATGTGGCCGCCGTGTTTGAACACGAAATCGGCATTCGCTTCAACGGCAAGGAGCGCATGGACGTTGAGGAATACTGCATCAGCGAAGGCTGGGTGAGCTTTCCGGCAGGCAAGACACTGGACCGCAAGGGCAACCCGCTGATGATGAAGCTCAAAGGCAAGGTCGAAGCGTTTTACCGCTGAGCGACGGCGGCAAAGCTAAGCCTGAAGCGCCCAGCGAACCCGCCCGCTGTCGTCAACGTTGCCGACAGCGGTGCAGGACCTGACCGGGACCCCTTTGGGGGCATGCCCTGCCGCCAACTGGCCAAGCAACCTGCCGGGATCGTGATCGAACTGCACGGTCTGTTGTGGTGGCGTGTCGAGGCGAGCACGCTGGAGCTCCAGGTTGGAACGCTCAAAGGCAACCACTTCGCGCAGGTACCTGGACCGGGATGGCTGGGTGAGCAAAAAGCCGCAGAACTCGACCGCCTCGGGCAGAAAGTAGAAGGTGCGCGGGGGGTGTGCAGCCCAGAACCGCTCGATCGCCGTTTGCAGCCTCACCCCCTTCATCAACGTGCACGTCAGTGGCAGCAAAGCCTTCAGCTTGCCCAGCCGAAACCCCCGGTGCAGGGTGTGGTTGATGGACAGACCAGGACTGGCAGCGATCGCCAGCAGGCGTTGGCGCTCAAGCGTATCCAGGTCGGCATCGGCAGCGATGCCGTCGACCCGCAGGCGTTCGCACAATGAAGGGTCGACAACGAGCTGGGCCATCAGGCTCTGAAATGCGGCGACGCTCATGGGGCAACCCCCAGTTCGACCCCACAGACCGGCAAGGTCTTCTTTGTTGTCGGGCCCGGCCGCGGATGGGGCACCTGGCATTGCTGCCAAAGCTGCTTCAGGCGCCGCATGTCAGCACGCACCCGTTGTTCGCCCACCAACTCGAACCACGACCCGAACAGTTCGAACACCACGGCACCCACATTCGGGCAGCGGGGCAACACATGTTCAAGCAAGGCCCAGACAGGGTCGGCGACCGCGCCGCTGTGGGCATCCAGGTAAAAGCCGTCGAGCATCATGCCGCCAGCCACATGGATCTCGCCCACCTGACGCAGATCGATTTCGTCGACGAATGCCACGGCGTCAAAACCGTGGTTGACGGCATTCGTGTGCACGTTGTGCAAATCGAGCAACAGGCCGCAACCACACTGGTGGCTCAACCCGTTCAGAAACCTGGCTTCGTCCATTTCAGCGTGAGGAATGTCGAAGTAGTAAACATTGTTTTCCAGCAGGAAGGGGGCAGGCACCAGTTGCCTGACCCTGGCGATGCGCGGCTTGAGCCGGTCAAGGGTGGCCTGATCGCGCGGCAGGGGCAAGGTGATGCCCACGTTGATGGCCTCATTGCGGTGATCGGCGATATGAAAGGCCAGATGGTCGCTGTGCCATGGGAAGTGCATGCGCTGATGCCAGCGCCGCAGTTGTTGCAGGTGCTGTTCATCAAAGTGCATTGCACTGCCAATGGACATGCCGATACCGTGGGGGATCACGGGCAGGGTTCGGCCCACACGATCAAGCCAGTCGACGTGTTCGTGGTCATCGAGGTAGCGCGGGTTGTGACCTGGGCCGAGGTCGGTCCAGAGAATGTCTGGAACGACCTCGACCATATCGAAGTCGCCATCGGGTTGCTCGATCAGGCTCTTGAGAGGCGCCTGAAAGGCCAGACCTACTCCCAGCTTGGGCAGGGGCAACATGACGACACCTTTTCGTTCAACGGTAACGACCGTTGACCAGGTCTTCGAAGACAAAGCGGTCCAGGCCAGACAGGCAGGGACGGCAGCCCTTGATGCCAGGCAGCTCAGGGAGTGTGAGCGTGACCTTGAGCACGTCGACAAGCTTGTCGAACGGCATGTCGCTGGGCAGGGCCACGCGCATCTCCCGCATCTGAACGGGCTTCTTGCTGGGTCGGACGGTAATTTCTTTTGCCATGGGGTTCTCCAGTTCATAAAGGGTTGCGTCGCTCAATTGAAACGACAATGAAATGGTGAACCGCCTCACGCGCAACGTCATCCCTCACACGGGTGAACAACGGCGAGTCGGTCCTCTCATGGGGGGAAGTGACATGGCTGCGCTCGCACGGCGCACCGTGGTGGCCGATGAACAGCGGCTCACACCCAAACCGTGTTTGGAGAACCGGATCCTGTTGGCATCCATGCTCAGCAACCGGGTGGCGCTTTCTGCGTGCCCACACAATGGCGTGATGACAGACCGAAAAGCGTTGCCCTCCATCGATACCACGCGCTGCACAGGCTGCGGCTGGTGTGTGGCGGTGTGCCCTCCACACGTGTTGTCGCTTGAGTCGCGGAACTGGCAAAAATTTTCAACGCTGCACGACGAGCCAGGTTGCACCGGCTGTGGGCTGTGCGCGGTGAAATGCCCATTTGACGCGATCGCGATGCAGCGGCGTTGTATACCCGATCGGTCAAAAGGGCGCTGAGCGCGGACGCAATGGCATTGCCGCTTAAGTCGCGCCCCTTGGGTGACAGCAAAAAATGCTGCATTGCGGCAAACTTCCGACCCTGCGCCCTGTTGTCACAGAGTGCCTTCCCTCAATCCCCGGAGTTCTATTCAATGAGCGATCTGTCGCAACAACCCCAAGCCCCCGCCGTGCTCGACGCTTTGCAGTGGCGCTACGCCACCAAAAAGATGGACGCCACCAAGGCCGTTCCACAGGAAAAAGTGGAGCGCATTCTGGAAGCCGCCCGTCTGGCGCCCACCTCCAGCGGCCTGCAGCCGTTCGAAATCATCGTGGTGACAAGCAAGGACGTGCGCGCCCAGATCCAGCCCATCGCCTGGAACCAGGCACAGATCACCGACGGCTCGCACCTGCTGGTGTTCGCGGCCTGGGACAACTACACGCCCGAGCGCATCAACCACATGTTCGACCTGACCAACGAGCAGCGCGGCGGCACCAACGAAGGCTGGGAAAACTACCGCCAGATGTTGCTCGCCAACTACCCCAAGCGCGACGCCCAGGTGAACTTCGAGCACGCCGCTCGCCAGGCCTACATCGGTCTGGGCGCTGCGATGATCGCGGCCGCCTTTGAAGAAGTGGACAGCACGCCCATGGAAGGCTTCGACCCCGCCAAGCTGGACGAGATTTTGAGCCTGCGCAAGCGCGGCTTGCGCAGCGTGGCGATTCTGCCGCTGGGCTACCGCGCCGACGAAGGCGACTGGCTGGTGAACCTCAAGAAGGTGCGCCGCCCACGTGAGCAGTTCATCACGGAAATCTGATCGCCCGGCGGTCATCCGCCAGAACCGACGGGCTGCGTGCACACACTGCAACCGTCGGCTCGAAAAAAAGCCCGCTGGTCAGCGGGCTTTTTTGTGGGCTGATTTCAACTGAACACGCCGCCGTAGTCTTTGCGCAGATCGGCTTTCTGCACTTTTCCGGTACCGCCCACCGGCAGGCTCTCCAGGAACACCACGTCGTCGGGCACCCACCACTTGGCCACCCGCTCGGCCAGGAAGGCGAGCATCTCTTCCTTTTCCAGCGACTGCCCCGGCTTGCGCACGATGAACAGAAGAGGGCGTTCGTCCCACTTGGGATGTTTCACACCAATGACCGCAGCCATGGCCACGGCCGGGTGACCCACGGCCGCGCTTTCCAGGTCGATGGAGCTGATCCATTCGCCACCGGTCTTGATCACGTCTTTGGTGCGGTCGCGGATCTGCATCACGCCGTCGGCATCGATGGTGGCGATGTCGCCCGTGGGAAACCAGCCATCGACCAATGGCGATCTCTCGCCCTTGAAATACGAGGCCAAGATCCACTGACCGCGCACCATGAGCTCGCCCTGTGCGCTGCCATCGCGCGGCAACGTGGCACCGTTTTCGTCAACGATTTTGATTTCGACCCCGAAGACACTCTTGCCCTGTTTCGCGATCAGCGCATGGCGCTGCGCAGGCGTCCACGCGGCGCTTTCGGGCGACAAGGTGCCCATGGTGGCGACGGCGGTGGTTTCGGTCATGCCCCAGCCGTGGCGCACCTCCACGTTGTACTCGTCCATGAACCTGGCAATCAGCGCCTGCGGCATGGCCGAGCCGCCCACAGCGGTGCAGCGCATGGTGGTGAACTTCAGTTTGTTTTGCTCCACGTGGCCCAGCAGGGCTTGCCAGATGGTGGGCACACCGGCACTGATGGTCACGGCTTCGGACTCCATCAATTCGTAAAGCGATTTGCCGTCGAGCATCGGGCCCGGCAAGACCAGCTTGGCGCCGGCAATCGGCGCGGCATAGGGAACACACCAGGCGTTGATGTGGAACATGGGCACCACCGGCAAGATGGTCTGGCTGGGCGCCAGCGCCAACACGCCTGGCAGGCAACCCGAGAGGGCATTGAGCACGATGGAGCGGTGCGAATACAGCGCGCCTTTGGGGTTGCCGGTGGTGCCCGAGGTGTAACACAGCGCGGCGCCTGTGCGCTCGTCAAAGCTGGGCCATTCAAAGGCATCGCTGCAGGGTTCGATCAGGGTTTCGTAGGCCAGAACGTTGGCCACGCCTTCGATGTCGGGCGTGTGCCCGGCATCGGCCAGACAGACCCAGGTGCGCACTTTGGGGCAGTGCGCGGCGATGCCTTTGACCAGTGGCGCAAAGGTGGCGTCGAACAGCACCACTTCGTCTTCGGCGTGGTTGATGATGTAGATGAGTTGCTGCGGGTGCAGGCGGGGGTTGCAGGTGTGCATCACCATGCCGCTGCCCGAGACGCCGTAATAGGCCTCAAGGTGGCGGTGGTTGTTCCAGGCGATGGAGCCCACCGCGCTGCCGGGTTTCAGCCCCAGACCCGCCAGTGCATTGGCCAGCTTGCGCGCACGCACGGCGCACTCGGCATAGGTGTAGCGAAAAAGGGCGCCGTGGGTTTCGCGGGACACCACTTCGGCTCGGCCGAATTGTTGCGCGGCGTGTTCGATCACGTCTGACAGGAGCAGGGGGCGGTCCATCATGAGGCCGTTTTGAAGCATGTTCTGGTTTCCTTCGAAGTTGGGCGCGTAGCCAGCCGCTCAGCCTAGCATCGGCAGAGGGAGGCGTCATCCGTGGATACGCGGGAAACAGTTGCATGCGCGACGCTGTGGCAACGTTCTGGTCAACCGTTTCAGCCGTTGCCGGTTTCGGAAGTCCGGTAGCGCTTCAACCAGCCCAGGCCCTCGCTGGTGCCAGCGCGCGGCCGGTATTCGCAACCCACGAAGCCTTGGTACCCGATTGCGTCGAGGCGGTCCAGCAGGTAGGGGAAGTTGACCTCACCCTCGTCGGGCTCATGGCGTTCGGGCACGCCCGCGATCTGGATGTGGCCGACGCCCTCCACGTGTTTTTCCAGCCGCCGGCCCAGATCGCCTTCCATGATCTGGCAGTGGTACCAGTCCATCTGCACCTTGAGATTGGGCGCGCTGACCTCGGCGAGGATGTCGTGGGCCTGTTGCTGGAAGTTGAGCAAATAGCCCGGCATGTCGCGGGTGTTGATGGGTTCGATCAACAGGGTGATGCCCATCGGCGCGCAGCGCCCGGCAGCCCGGCGCAGGTTGGCCACATAGGTCGCGTGCGCCTGCTCGGACGATACGCCCTCAGGAACCACGCCGGCCATGGCATGCAACCGTTGGCAACCTGTGGCCTGGGCATACGTCAACGCCAGTTCCAGACCCGCAGCAAACTCGGCTTCGCGACCCGGGAGGCATGCCATGCCACGGTCGCCCGCATCCCAGTTGCCGGGCGGCAGATTGAACAGCGCCTGGGTGAGGTCGTGGACTTTCAGTCGCTCAGCGATATCGTTTGCCGGATGCTCGTAGGGAAAGAGAAACTCCACTGCCGTGAACCCATCGCGCGCGGCCGCGGCAAAGCGCTCGAGGAACGGCACTTCGGTGTACATCATCGTGAGGTTGGCGGCGAATCGAGGCATGGCGAGCTGAAGGGATGGGTCAATGGCGGTTGTGGTCGGTCGGGCCAGTTTGCCAGACACTCACGCATCATGGATGCCCCCAACCTGTCGCCGCTGGCCACAAACAAAAAGCCCCCAGGGCCTGAGGGCCTGGGGGCTTGAACTGGCGAGACGCCAGGAGGGGGAGGAACCTCAATTCGTCTGCTGGATCCCGGCGACCACCCAGCCGCCTGCGCCGCTGGTGGGTTTGGTCATGTGCCAGATTTCGTTCACCGCTTCGGGCGTTGGCGCGTCGTCTTCACGCACCGAGCCAGTAAAGCGCACGCTCACGATATAGCGCCCGGCTTCTTCAACCACCTCGCTCACGGTGGCCTGGATGTCGATCACTTCGGTCTTGTTGATGGCATCTTTGCGGTCGTTCAAATCCATGCGGACCTCGGCAAACACCTCGGGGCTGGTGAACTGGCGAATGTCATCCAGATCGCCGGCGTCGTAAGCGGCCTGCAGGCGAATGAAATTGACCTTGGCGTTGCGTTCAAAGGCGGCCACATCAAAATCGGCCGGGATGTTCGCGTATTGCCCAGACGGGCCGCCTGCAAGCTGGCTGCCGATGATGGAGCCCGTCCCATGGCCGGTCGTGTTCGATGCTTCGAAGGCCGCAGGGCGGTTGCCTGATGGAGCGCCAGGGGTTTCTTGCGCATAGCGCATGCCCTGGAAGGCCCCGCCCGGTGCCCCGTTGTTGCCCGCCGCTTGTTTGCGCATGAACATGCGGAACAAGGCAATGGCGGCCATCAAGGCCAGACCCATCAACAGAATGGTGCCAAAGCCCTCACCAAGACCCAGGTGAGAGGCCAGCGCAGCCAGACCCAGGCCTGCGGCGATACCGGCCAGAGGGCCCATCCAGGACCGCTTGGGCGCAGCGGCCGCGCCGGCAGCGGGAGCCGCCTGCGTGGCGTTCGGACTGGCAGGCGCTTTGGGTGGCGCAACCTGGCGCTTCATGCCGAACGAGCGCGCGCCGCCAAAACGTTTGGCCTCGGCCTCCATTGCGACGCTGCTCAGGCCCAAGCCCAAGACGATGGCCAACATGGTGAGAAATTTCATGGAGTCTCCTGCACAGCAGTTTAAAAACAGAGAGACAGGGTAACCGCAGTCACACTCTTGAAAAACCACTTGTTTACTGATCTTCATTCTCTAAAAAAGGGAACTTCAACCTCAAGGAAGTCTTCTTGGCGCTCTCGAGGCAGGTGATGCCCTACGATAGCCGCATGGTGAATCAGCGCATGGCCGTTATCGACTTTGAAACCACGGGCATTTCGCCGGGCTTGGGCGACCGCGCCACCGAAGTGGCCATCGTGCTCACAGAGGGCGGTGTCGTGGTGGACCGCTTTCAAAGCTTGATGAACGCGGGCGCCTACATACCGGCCTTCATTACCCAACTCACAGGCATCACCAACGCCATGGTGCAGGCCGCGCCACCGGCCGAAACGGTGATGGCCGAGGCGGCACGCTTCGTGGGTCAGACACCCATGGTGGCACACAACGCCTCTTTCGACCGCCGCTACTGGGTCGCCGAACTGACCCGCGCGGGCATCGAGGCGCAGCAGCCGTTTGCCTGTACCGTTTTGCTCTCGCGCCGTGTCTACCCTGAAGCGCCGAGCCACAAGCTCGGTTCGCTGGTGAGCCGCTTTCGCCTGCCACAGACGGGCGCGGCCCACCGCGCTTTGGCCGACGCCGAAATGGCCGCCGAGTTGCTGGCCCACATTCAAAATACCTTGCGTATGCGCCACGGTGTGGGCAATCCCGACCACGCCTTTCTCATGGGCCTGCAACGCATCAGCAAAGCGGCGGTGGTCAAGCGGCTCGCCGGCTTTGGCGAAGCCCTCACTGGAGCGGAACAACGATGAATCCCACCACGGCCACACCTTTGGCCCGAACACCCATGCACCTGATGCTCCTCGGTTCAATGCTGGGTTTGGCGCTGCTGCTCGCCGGTTGCGCCAGCTCGCCGCGCCCCGATCGCCAGCCTGCATTCCGGACACTGTCGGAAAACCAGTCAAGCGACATCGCCATTCACGCGCTGGGCCTGGTCGGCACGCCCTACCGCTACGGTGGCAACACACCGGAAAGCGGGTTCGACTGCAGCGGCCTGATCGGCTATGTTTACAAAGCCAGCGCCGGCGTGGCGCCGCCTCGCACCGTGGCCCAGCTGGTTGACTTTGGCGGGTCTATCGACGCTTCTGAGGCTCGCACCGGCGACCTGGTGATCTTCGGCGGCAGCCGGCCATTTCATGCGGGCATCTTCGTGGGGGAAGGCCGTTTCGTGCATGCCCCATCCACCGGCGGCAGGGTGCGACTTGACCGATTGAACAACCCTTACTGGCAACGCCAGGGCCAGGCCTTCCGCCGTCCCTGACGTCAGCGCCCGCGCCTGTTCAGGGCTTGAGCAAGGCGGTCAGGGTGAGCTCGCGCGCAACAGCCGGCTCGGTAGGCGGCAAGCGCTGCAAGCCCGCGTCTTGCGCCCATTGCTGCAGTTGCGCTTCGCGCCCAGCCACACGGTTCACCGCCTCGATCAATTCGGGCTGACCGGCCAGCGCCACCCAGCCAACGTTGATCCCCAGGCTGATGGGTGCCCCGGCGCGCAAACGCAACGGTGCACCGCTCACCCGCTGACGGTACACATCCCACGCCGTGCTGGGCATCAGCATGGCATCCACCTTGCCGCTTTCCAACGCGGCCCAGCGGTCATCGAGCTTGCCCATCGACACCATGCCGGGCACTAGTGCGCCGCCCTGGAAGGTGGCGATCAAGGTGCCTTCCAGCGTGCCAGCCACGGCGCCCACTTTTTGACCGCGCAACCCACCAAGCCCACTGGCCGCAGGCACATCCAGACGCTGCACCAGCTGCAGGGCCATCCCCTGGTAGGGCTGGCTGGCCACCAAATTGCCCAGCAGCACATCGGCGCGATCACGAGGCCGCTTGGCGCCGGGGTAATCCGGCGGCTTGGCCTTGAGACGGCCAGGCTGGCCCAGATCCGCGGCCAGCAGCGGGAAGCCGCTGACCAGGTCACACACCCCGGCCGAAAGCAGGGCGTTGACTTCGATGGGGAAATTCGCGTCTTGTTCCAGCTCGGATTCGAACGGCACCAGGCGCAAGGGTCGACCCAGTTCGCTGGCAACTGCCTCGGCCATCTGCACATCGAAGCCACTCAGTTTGCCCTTGCGCCCCATCGACAGCGGCGCGTTGTCTTCGCTCATGCAAACGGACAACGTTGCCGGGTCGGCGGCCTGTGCCAGGCCACTGCCAGCCAAGCCAGTGAGGGCTACTGCACACGCCACCGTGCGCAACGCCAAAGATCGATTCACCATGTCACATCTCCTTGCCGCCACGGGTGGACACATAGGCCCAAAGCCATTGAATCGCACCTGGATCCAGAGCCCCGCTGAACGACGGCATGCTGTTTTTTCCGTTGGTCACGGAATTGAAAAACCGGTCGGGTTGATCGGTGGGAAATTTCCGCAGGTCGTAAGACGTGGTGCCCGAGTTCACCATGTTGCGACCATGACACTGTGCGCAGGTGCGGTGAAACTGCTCACGCCCTTTGTCCACCAGGGTTTGGGTCGGCGGACCGGGCGCGGGCATCATGGCGGGATCGGTGTTGGTTTGTGCGATGGCCCCCCCGAAGAGGCGACCATGCACAAGATCAGCAGTGCTCCCCCCCGCATCACCGGTCGAGCGCAAATGTCCAGACCGATCCACCTGCAGGCACTTGCGACATGCGCTCATCGCCCAGCAAGGCCCAGACACCGCCCGAGCCGGACACCACCGTCACATACTGCTTGCCGTCTTGCTCGAAGGTCACAGGCAGACCGATGATTCCGGAGCTGGTCTGGAACTCGTAGAGCTTCTTGCCGTTGTTCGCGTCAACAGCGATGAACTCGCCCGTGGCCGCACCGGTGAAGACCAGTCCACCGCCCGTGGACAACGTGCCCGCCATGCTGGGCTGACCGGGCCAGGCCATCTGCCACTTGCTCTTGCCCGTCATCGGATCGATGGCGCTGAGGTAGCCGTGGGGCTCGTCTTTCGGCATGTTCACGCCACGGAAGTTGACACCCAGGTACCACTCACCTTTCTTGTATTCGGGCTTGGCCAGCTGATAAGGCCAGCTGAGGTTGAGGGTGTTGGCATAGGCCAAACCCGTGGAGGGGTTCCACGACATCGGCGACCAGTTCTTGCCGCCCACCACCGACGGGAAGATTTCAACGTCTTCACCCGCGCGGGCCTTCTTGTCGGTCTCGCTGTGCACAGGGCGGCCCGTCTTCAGATCGATGCGGTCGGCCCAGTTGACCTTCACATAGGGGTTGGCCGCCAGCAGCTCGCCATTGGCGCGGTCAAGCACATACATGAAACCGTTGCGGTTGGCCTGCGTCAACACCTTGCGGTTCTTGCCACCAATTTTCATGTCGACCAGCATGCCCACCTCCGTCGCGTCGTAGTCGTACGGATCGTTCGGGCTGAACTGGTAGTGCCACACCAGCTCACCGGTCTTGGGGCGAATCGCGACCACCGAGGCGATGTAGAGGTTGTCGCCCTGGCGCGCGTTCGGGTTCCATGGACCACCGTTGCCAGTGCCCCAGTAAACAAGGTCGAGCTCGGGGTCATACGCGCCCGTCAACCAGGTGGGTGCGCCACCCTTCAAGTGGGTGTCCCCCGGCCAGGTGTCGCCGCCCTTTTGATCGGGCGCGGCCGTGGTGTAGAACCGCCAGAGCTGCTTGCCGGTTTCCGGATCCCAGCCATCGATGAAGCCACGCGTGCCGTACTCGCCACCAGCGATGCCGGTCAGGACCACGCCATTGGCAATCAGCGGCGCGCTGGTCATGGCCTGGCCGTTCTGGTAATCGGCGCCCTTGCTCTTCCAGAGCTGCTTGCCGGTTTTGGCATCCATGGCGACCACGTGCGCGTCCAGCGTGGTGCGGTAGAGCTTGCCGTCAAGAATCGCAACGCCGCGGTTCAAGATGCCGCAGCAGGCCATCTTGAAAACGTCTTGCGGCAGCTCGAATTCCTGTTTCCAGATTTGTTTGCCCGTCACGGGGTTGAGCGCCACCGTGCTGTTGTGCGTCGTCACATACATGACGCCCTGGTACACGATGGGCTGCGACTCCTGGCTTTGCGGGTTGTTCAGGCTGTAGGCCCAAACCGGCTGCAGCTTCGCCGCGTTGCCGGTGTTGATCTGTTTGAGCGCACTGTAGCGCTGGTTGTTGTAGCCCATGCCATAGGTGAGCACATCACCCGGGGTGGCGGCGTCGCGCTTCAAATCTTCCATGCCTTGGGCCTGGGCTGAGCCCAGTGCTGTCAGCAGCAAAGCGCCGCCGAGAAGGGTGCGATTGATGACCATGACTTGTCTCCTGGTTGTGGTTGATGCCAGTCACCCTGCTCGGGCCAGCAACCATTGCATTGTGGAAATTTCGGCCCTCTCACGCATCATCGGGTATTCCCTTGGCCCCATCTGTTCCGCGTCGGAACACTTGGGCAGCACGCGCGACAAGCCATCAGGGTTTGCCCGGTTGCCACACCGAAGCGGCGTTCTCAAGCTGAGCAGTCCTATTGCCTGGTCAACCCAGTCACGCGCCACATGAACACCCACAACCTGCCCACACAGCCATTTTTTCGCACGGCCGAACAACGCACCGCCCTGGCTCGAGAACAGTTCTTTGAAGAGAGCGTGCGACCGTCCGGTCTGGTGAACGAGTCGGTGATTCAGTCGTGGGACCGGTGTCGCCAATTGGGCCACCGGAACGACAGGCTGCCCGCACTGGACCCGGTGGGGCGCAGCGCGTTGAGTGCCGCACTGGCGCGCAACGAAGACCTGATTCAGGCCGCCCGTCTGGAATTTGACCAACTCCAGGCCTCGTTGAGTGGCACCCATTGCCGCGTCCTGTTGACCGATGAACGCGGTGTCATCGTGCACATTTCGCAGAATGCGAACGAGGCCAACCAGTCGGTGCTGGACAAGGCGTCGCGCGTGGGGGTGAACCTGATCGAGAGCCGCCTGGGAACCACCGCACCCGGTATCGTTGTGCACACGGGGCAGGCCAGCGATGTGAAGGGCGGTGAACATTTTTACAACCTGTTTCGGGAGTTGCGTTGTGCGGCAGCACCTATTCGCGACATTCACGGCCAACTGGCGGGCGTACTGGATCTGACCACTGAAGCGCGGGATTTTGGCTTTGATGCCGCTGCGGTGGTGGGCATGTTTGCCACGACGATCGGCAACCGCTTGCTGGTCGCCCAGTCACGGGAGTTGCTGGTTTTGCAGTTCCAGGCCGCACCCGGCTTGTTGGGCACCCCGATGGAGGGTCTGTTGGGGGTCGACACCCATGGGCGGGTGATCTGGATCAACCGCGTGGGCCACAGCTTGCTAGGCGTCACCCAGCAGGCCGCGCCGCTTCACGTCAGCGACGTGCTGGGACTGGATTTGCGGGCGCTGCTGGACCTGTGCGGCGTCAACGGGCCACGGCTCTTGCAATTGCCCAGCGGTCTGGGCATCTGGGCCAGGGCCGCCATGCAAGATGCGAACCGCGCAAGCTCCCACCACGCGGTGCATCCTTGTGGCGTGGCAGCAGGCCAGCCATCAGAAGCCGGGGCAGCCCCCCAGGCCCGCGACCAGGCGCCCGCAAGCCAGGACTTGGCCGAATCAGAGACTGCAGCAGCCATTGAGCCCGCCCCACAACACGGCCACAGCGCGTCTTCACTGGCGGAGTCTCAACAGCGCCTCATCGGAGAAACGTTGAAGGCCCACCACGGCAATGTGGCGAAGACAGCCCGCCTGCTGGGTGTTTCGCGTGGCCTCGTCTACCGCCACATGCGCAAGTCCCAGGCCAGCGAAGCCGGCGACTGAGCCAAGCAAGTGGGCCAGGCTGCGACAATGCCGCATGCCCCAACATACCCACGCCCACCCGACGCCCGCCTCGACCCACGACACCACCCGCATTGACGATGTGCGCATCGGCGCGGTGCGCCCGCTCATCACGCCCGCGCTGCTGGAAGAGTGGTTGCCGGCTCCCGCCCCGGCGCAAGCCTTGGTGGAGCGCAGCCGACGCGAGATTGCAGACGTGTTGCACGGTCGCAGCGATCGACTGATCGTTGTCGTCGGTCCCTGCTCCATCCACGATCACGACCAGGCCCTCACCTACGCCCACCTGCTCAAAGCGCAGGCCGATGCACTGGAAGACGATCTGCTCATCGTCATGCGGGTGTATTTCGAAAAACCACGTACCACGGTGGGCTGGAAGGGCTACATCAACGACCCGCACATGGACGGCAGTTTTGCCATCAACGAAGGGCTGGAACTGGCGCGTGCGCTGTTGCTCGACGTGTTGGCACTGGGCCTGCCGGTGGGCACCGAGTTTCTCGACTTGCTGTCGCCGCAATTCATCAGCGATCTGGTCAGCTGGGGCGCCATCGGCGCCCGCACGACCGAGAGCCAGAGCCACCGCCAGCTGGTGAGCGGGCTGTCTTGCCCGGTGGGTTTGAAGAACGGCACCGACGGTGGCATCAAGGTGGCCAGCGACGCAATTCAAGCCGCGCAAGCGGCCCACGCCTTCATGGGCATGACCAAGATGGGCCAGGCGGCGGTGTTCGAGACCCGCGGCAACCAGGATTGCCATGTGATTTTGCGAGGCGGCAAAGCGCCGAACTACAGCGCCAGCGACGTCAACGCAGCCTGTGCATTGCTCAAGGGTGCGGGCCTGCGCGAGCAGGTCATGGTCGATGTGTCACACGCCAACAGCAGCAAGCAACACCACAAACAAATTGAGGTGGCAGCCGACGTGGCGGCGCAAATTGCCGGTGGCGATGCACGCATCACCGGCCTCATGATCGAGAGCCATCTGCAAGAGGGCAGGCAAGATTTGGTGGAAGGTCAGGCGCTGCAACATGGCGTGAGCGTGACCGATGCCTGTATCAGCTTCGAACAAACGGTGCCGGTGCTCCAGTCACTCGCCGCCGCCGTGCGCGCCCGGCGCGCGGGGCGCTAAAGCCCCCAACCCGCCACCGCCATGGGCCTGCTGCAACGCCATCCCCCCGCCATCAATCTGGCGTTGCAAGGCGGGGGCGCCCATGGCGCCTTCACCTGGGGCGTGCTCGACGCCTTACTGGAAGACGGGCGCTTGCGGCTCGACGGCGTGAGCGGCACCAGCGCGGGGGCCATGAACGCCGTGATGCTGGCACAGGGTCTGCTGGCCGATGGAAACGATGGCGCCCGCGAGGCGCTCCGCGCATTCTGGACCGCCGTGGCGGGCAGCACGCCCTTTGAAGTGGCGGTGCCATCTGCCGACGGCAAGGGCGTTCGCCTGGCGCCCACCATGCGCCTGATGCTGCAGTGGACGCACTACTTCTCACCCGAACAGCTCAACCCCTTTGACCTCAATCCGCTGCGCAACATCTTGCTGAAGCAGGTGGATTTCGAACGCCTGCGTACCCGGAGCCCGGTGAAGCTGTTCATCGCCACCACCAACGCCAACACCGGCAAGCTGCGCCTGTTCCGCAACCACGAGCTCCACGCCGACGCCGTGCTGGCCTCGGCCTGCCTGCCCACCATGCACCGCAGCGTGGTCATCGACGGCGAGCCGTACTGGGACGGCGGATACGCGGCCAACCCGGCGGTCTTCCCGTTGTTTCACGAATGCCAGGCCAGCGACATCCTGCTCGTGATGCTGTCGCCACTCAAACACAGCGCCACGCCCAAATCGGCCAGCGACATCAAGAACCGCATGATGGAGCTGGCCTTCAACGCCACGTTTTTGCGCGAGATGCGCATGTTCGCGCACCTGCGCGAGAGCCTGGAAGGCAGTTCGTGGTGGCGCCGCGGTTTGCTGGAGCGCCAGCTCCTCAAGACCCATTTCCATGTGATCGAAGCCAGCCAGGTCATGAGCGAACTCAGCACCGAGAGCAAGGCCGCCGCCAACATGCAGTTCTTCGAGATGCTGTTCGACCTCGGGCGAGACCACGGCGCCACCTGGCTCAAGGCCCACCACGGCGACATCGGCCACCGCAGCAGTGTCGACCTGGGCCACCTGTTTTACTGAGACGGTGGCGCCCGATGGACGGCGGTCGCGAGCAGGGTCGCGCACAAGGACTCTTCACCGTCGCGGCCCACAGCAAACACATCCGCTGCGCACACGGTCTGCATCTTGCGCGCACTGATCACGCGGCCTCGAGCCCGCAGCGCTGCGCCGACGGCGGGCGCCACCAGCTTGAGTGTGGTGTCACTGGTTGCAGTGCTCCAGCCTGGCTGCAGCAAGGTCGCCGCAGCCGACACCGCCGCAAAGTCCGCCACGGCAAACACCGGCGTGGCCTGCAGGGCACCGGGCATGAAACTGAACGCGTCGGCGTAAGGCATCTCCAGCACCACCTGCCCCGCCTGTAACTCAAGATACCGCAGGCCCAACGTTTTGGCCATGGGCATGGCAAGCACCCGTTGCTCGATCTGCCACAGGTGCTCGGGCGACACGTTGGAGGGTGTCGGGCTTTTGAATGTCATATTGATGGCTCCTGAAATCAACGGCTTCGGCCAGTGGGACTGCGCCTGGGGGTGGCTGGCCAGGGTTTGGCCTGGGTCCGGCTCTGACGTTGGCGTTTCGACCGCTCCTCGATCCAGAGCGCGTGTTCAACCACCATCGTGCGTTGCGCATGGAGGACCTCGATTTGCGCTTCCAATTCATCGCGCCGGGTGTTCAATGCTTCAATCATGTCCGTAGGCCGCAATGTCCCAGCCCGATAGCGCGGCAGTTGCTCGGCAATCAAGGCCAGCCCCAAACCAACCTGACGCGACATCGTGATGAAGACGGCCTCTTTCACTTGTTCAGGTCCGTAGTCGCGATAGCGGTTGCCGGGCAAACGCTTAGGAATCAGCAACCCAATCGCCTCGTAGTGCCGCAAGGCATGAACCGAGGTACGGGTCAGGAGGGAAAAGGCTGTGATGTGCATATTGCCGACAAGGCTAACAAGCATCGGGTTGCCCGAAGGTTGAAGGGGTGACGCCGTTGGGACAATTCACGCAGGTCGCCAAGCGCTTCGACCGACTGGATCACCAACTGGCCAGAACCCACTCTCAGGGCGACCAATGCGCACCCTCTTGAGCCTGTGTGAACAGGATCGGAACTAGCCAAAAGCCGCCGGGTTGTTCAGGTGTCCAGAACCGTTCAAAAACAAAAAAGCACCTCAAACCGCCAGGGTTTGAGGTGCTTTTTCTTGGGCAGTTTCAGCGAGGCTTGCGCGGCACCATGGGGCCACGGCCTTCGATGTGGCGGAAATTGATGCGACCCTTGGTCAGGTCGTAAGGCGAGAGTTCCAGAGAAACACGGTCACCCGCGAGGATGCGGATGTGGTTCTTTTTCATCTTGCCCGCCGAATAGGCGATCAATTGGTGTCCGTTGTCGAGGGTCACGCGAAAACGGGTGTCGGGCAACACCTCGTTGACGATGCCCATCATGTCGATCAGTTCTTCTTTGGCCATTCTTCAATACTCCTGTGCTTGCTTCAATCAGATACAGATAGGGTTAGCAGGCGTCAGCACCGCTGCGGTGTAAGGTCGGTCGCGCATTCTCAGCACGTTCTTGACCCAGTCAATGCCTTGTGCCACCGCGTAATGGGCTGCGGCATCAAAGGTCGGAAAGTCGTCCACGAAGCGCATCACGCGATCGGTGCTCGCGCTGCCCTTGCCACTGGCAATGGACACCTGCGCTGCGAAACGACCACAGGGCAATGCGCGCGGGCAAGCCGCGATGCGGTACTGACCCAAATTGAGCGGCGACACTTGCTTCGTGCCTGACGTATTTTTATTTGTCGAAATTGTTGTTGTATGAATCATCAAATTATCAATGGGCGGGGCGCGAAGACCAACGGTCGATAGCGCATTGCACCCGAAAAACCACATGTGGCAGCCCCAGGCGCCGGTGTACACCGCTGCAGTGCCCTGAATCGGTCAGGTGAAGACACCCTACGATCCGGCTCTTTGTTTCCACCATGACAAAGGCGGAGACAGCAGCGGGATTAAAGGCCACAGCGCTGTGAGAGAAGCGCCGGTGGCACGCCAAGGAGGGCCGGACCGGCAACCCCACTGTTTCAAACAGTCTGTCGGGGGAGATGCGTCTGAGCAAAAGCCTGAACGCGGCCAGTCGCCCATGGCGAACCAGTTAATGTACCACGATGCGGAAAATCGTGCTTGAATGGCCTGAAAACTGGTTTCAGCTGCCGGCGTGTGCTCAGCAGCGCAGCGCAAACTGCCGGTCCCGAGCAGCCCTGCGCCTCTCACGCAACCGGTCCTGTTCCGGCGCCGATATCGGCTGGCGTGCCCGCGCATCGATCTGTCGGATGCTTTCATCCAGCGTGGTGCATTCGACTTCGCGTCGCGAAACGGCCGATGCAGCCGGTTGAGCGGCCCTTCTTGTTGAAGGCGCCGCTACGGGAGGCGCAGTGCGCGGCACAGACCGCTCGGCCACGCGGATTTGCTGCTGCAAGGAAAGGCCACGCGGCACGGTCACAACGCGATCGATCAAGGCATCCTTCTGGTTGCAATGGGTGCTTGACCAAAACACGGTGCCCGAGAACCCCTTGCACCGGTAAATCGTGGCCGTGGTCTTCTGGCCGGAGCCCGGGTGCACGGTGCTCAACGCCGCCCGGGTATTGGCCGAGGTGGATTTCTGCGCTCCTGTCCCTTCGCAAGCCTGGTCGCTGTAAACAATCTGCCCTTTCGACTCACAGCGTACCCAGGCCAGCGACGGCTCCGGCTCCGGTTCCGCTTTTGCCGCCAGTTGACCCGGACTGCGGGCTGCAACCCCGGGTGATGGGGTGGTATCGCGACGCGATGGCGGCTTCGCAGTCGCAGTCTGGGCGGAGGCCTCTGTTTCGCGCGCAGGCCACCGGTCTTTCAATTGCCACCACGCGAACACCGCCGCACCCAGGCCCAATGCGACCAGGAAAGTGGGCACCCGGCTGACCGCGGGCGGCGTGAAGGGCGACGGGTCTTCCTGTTCCATCGGTCAGTCAACACCCGCTCAACGCTGCTCCACCACCATCTTCACCAGGTCGCCAGGGCGCAGTTTGCTGTTGTCGCCATACAGGCCGTTGAGCAAGCGCAGTTGGCGATCCACCTGCGGCACCGCGGCGCTGCGACGCTCCAGCTCGGCAAAGCCACCACGCGGAAACGGCACCACGCTCACCAGCCACGGCCGGGCATCTCGCGTGTCGGCTGCGGTCATGGCGCGAAACGATTTTTCGGCGGCGTTGAGCGCCGGGAAGGCACGCTGGCGGGCGTTGGCATCGGCCGCCAGGTAGGCCAGTGCGTAGTGCCGTTGCTGCGGGCCGGTCACGATGGTCGCTTCAAAGGCTTGCGCCTGGCCGTTGTTGACCTGGCGGCTGCCGACATAGTGGGTGGCCTGGAAGCCATTCACATTCCCGCGTGTGACCTTGCCCTGTGTGGCTTTGAAGGCGTTGCGCAACACCTCGTCATGTGTGTTGCCTGCATTGGGGGGGATGGCAATCATCTTGAGCGCGGCGTCACCTTGGGGGCTGAGAAAGGTCAGCGCATCGGGCGCGTTTTGAATGCGCCAGCCTTCGGGCGCGGTGAGCGCTATTCCCAGACCCGCGTGGTAGAAATTCTGACCGCGGGTCAACCCCTGGTCGGGGCTTTCGCCGAAGTTCATGCCATCGATCATTTTCAGGAAACGCTCGCGGCCATCGTCGCCATAGGTCCCTTTGTATTGCGCCGCGATCTGGCGAATCGATGCCAGGCGCTGGTCGTTGCTGGGGTGCGATGCCAGCCAGCTGTTGCCATCCTGTACCTGGCGCCCCTCAGCGCGGGCCACATCCGCCGCGTACTGCTCTTGCGATTTCAACACCTGAATCACATCAACCATATTGCTTGGCGAATAACGTGTGCGAGACAGGTATTCGGCGCCCAGCGTATCGGCCTGCAGCTCTTGCTCGCGGCTGTATTTCGCCACATAGCCAGCGGCCACGCCTTGCGCGGTTTGGCCGGCCAGTTCGGTGGCGCCCGAGACGCCCTGGCTTTCCAGCACGGCGCCCAGAATGGTCGCCGCGAACACCCCCAGACCTGCATTCTGCTGGCGTGTCGCGCGCTGCGCACCGTGGCGCGCGGTGACGTGGCCGATCTCGTGGCCAATCACACCGGCCATGTCGGCCTCGCTCTCCATGTAAGCCATGATGCCGCGCGTGATGTAGACATAACCACCGGGCAACGCAAAGGCATTGATCTCGGGACTGTCGAGCAGGGTGAAGGTCCAGGGAATGTTGGCGCGGTGCGATTGCGCCGCCAGCTTCTGCCCCACTTCGTTCACATAGGCCTGCAAACGCGGGTTGTTGTAGATCCCGTATTCCTGCTTGACCTGCTCATGCGCCTTTTTGCCTTCGGCCAGTTCGGTGCGCTCGTCCATGGCGCTGCGCTCGGTTTTACCGGTGACCGGATTGACCACATTGGTGCCGCAGCCGGCCAGAACAGACAAGGCAAGGGTGATCGAAAACCAGCGTGATGAAACGGACATGAACTCTCTCCAGAAAGGGCGAAATGGCGCGTGGCGCCAGGGCCACGGTGCATCATAGGCCGGCTGAAAGGGCGCGCAGTCGCTCAGTCTTCCTGTCCGTGATCCTGGCCACGGCCACTGCGCCAGATGGCGCGCACCAGCCACAAACCGCCCACCACCGCACCCATGAAGCCCAGAAAGCCAAAGGCCGGCAGACCAAACAAGGTCGGGCCGCCCTGCACCGTCATGACGATGGACGAACCGATGATGAGCGCCGCGATGATCAGGGCCATGGCCAGGCGGTTCGCCGAACGGTCCAGCTGATCGCCCACGCGCTTCAAATGCGCCACCTCGATGCCCACCTGCAACCGGCCACGCCGCGCGTTGCGCAACAGACGCGACACATCGTGGGGCAGTTGTTCGGCCACCGCCAGCGTGCGGCGAAGGGTTTGCCATGCGCGCTCGGCGACCACCCTGGGCTGGTAGCGCCCGCGCACCACCTTCTTGAGCAGGGGCAGCGCTTCGCTGGTCATGTGAAACGCCGGATCGAGGCTGCGACCCATGCCTTCCAGCGTGATGAACGCCTTGATCAGCAAGGCCATGTCGGAAGGCAGCCCCAGAGCATGCTCGCGCAGGATGGTGGTCACATCGGCCAGCATCTGACCCAGGTTGAGTTCAGCGAGTGGCGCGCCATGGTACTGATCGAGAAACTCTTCGAGCTCCGACTCCAGCGCCCCCAGGTTCGCGCCATGGTCATCGCCCGCCCAGTCGAGCAACACATCGGCCACGGTCTGGGGCTGGCGCTCGACCAGGCCCAGCAACAGTGCCAGCAGTTCATCGCGGCGGCGCACGCTCAAGCGACCGACCATGCCGAAATCGATGAACGCGATGCGGTTGCCCGCCAGGTAAAACACGTTGCCCGGATGCGGATCGGCGTGGAAAAGGCCGTCTTCCACAATCATCTTCAACACCGCCTGGGCACCACGTTGGGCAAGCAGCTGGCGGTCAAAACCCTGCTCGTTCAACTGCTCCAGTGCGTAACCGGGCACGCCGTTCACATGGTCCTGCACATTGACCCGTTCGCTGGTGTGCGCCCAGTGCACGCGCGGCACCACAATCCAGGGCAGCACCGCCATATTGGTGGCAATGCGTTCTGCTTGACGGCATTCATTGGCCAGATCCAGCTCGCGTTTGAGCGAACGCGCCAACTCGCGCACCAGTTGCTGAGGCCGGTACGGCTTGAACGCGGGCAACTCGGCCTCGACAACCGCCGCCAGGCGCGCCAGCAGACGCAAATCGGCATCAATGACCTGGGCAATGCCTGGCCGGCGGATTTTGACGATCACCTCGGTGCCATCCTGCAGCTGGGCACGGTGCACCTGCGCGATGGAAGCGGCCGCCAGAGGCTCGGTGTCAAAACGGGCAAACACGGTTTCGGGCTCGCCACCCAGGTCTTCACACAACTGGGGCCGCAGCGCCGACATCGGTACCGGAGGCACCCGGCTGTGCAGTTTTTCGAATTCGGTGATGTAGGCTGGGCCAAACAAATCGGCGCGGCCGGCCAGTATCTGACCCAGTTTGACAAAAGTAGGCCCCAGCTCTTCCAATGCCAGCCGAATCTGGACCGGGGGCTCGATGCGCGCCAGATCGGCGGCGGTCTCCCAGTGCAGCACATGGCCCGCCTGAGCCAGGCGATCGGCCAGCCCCAGGCGGCGCACACTGTCACCAAAGCCATGGCGAATCAGCACACCCAGAATCTCATTAAGGCGGCCCATATCGCGGGCGGCGCCAAGGGTTTCAATCAACATCTTCAGATGATAGACCCGCGCCCGACGGGTGCACGCGGCGGCGCGTCAGCCGGACCGGGTCAAACCGCTTGCCACACCAGCGGAAAGCGGTCGTTGTCGTGCGGTGGCATGCCCGGCGCCACACACACATCGGCCTGGGTCACGGTCGGGTCGGTGCCCTCGGTGGGCGCCCACACCGCGTCGTCGCCCAGCCAGCGGGTGGACAGCGCCACGCGCCGTTGCGCGGTCGAGGCATTGCCGCGCGCACCGTGCAGCACCCAGGCCGAAAACACGACCGCGTCGCCCGCGCGCATGTCCCAGCCGGTGATGTCAAACCCGCTGCGGTTCGCTTCGATGTCCGGCACGCGCTCGGCCTGGCTTTTGGTTTGCCAGGAAGCGCTGACGCTCTTCTCCGCGCTGCCAAACACCTCGGGTCGGTACACACGGCCATCGGCATGGGAGCCGCGCACGAACTCCATCGCGCTCCCCTCGACCGTGGCGTCGGTCAGGGCGACCCAGGCCGAGGCGATCTGGCGCCCCTGGAAGGGCCAGTAGGGCACATCCTGGTGCCAGGGTGTGGGCGCCAGGGTTCGCGGTTCCTTGATCAAGAGATGATCAAAATACAGGCGCGCGGTGTGGCTGCCCATCAGTTGCCCGACCAGCCCGGCCACGCCCGACTCGAAGGCGAACGCCCGCATGTCATCGTGGGTGCGCCAGAGGTAGCGGTCGGTGAACAGGCGTCCGCCCGTGTCCGGGGTTTCGGGTTGATCGTTGCCCCAGCGGCTGGGCGCGTCCAGCTGGGCTTGGGCAAAACGGCCCATGCGATCGACCCACGCTGGCGAAATGGCCTGGCGGACGATGACAACGCCGTGGCGCCGATAGTCGGCGCGCATGGCGTCGTCGATGACGGGTGGGGCAAAGGGGGTTGCGGTGGCTAGCATGCTTGTCTCCTGAGGTTGAGGATGGCGGCCCGGGTTTCTGCGCCCATGTGGTTCGCCGACACTGACCGAGAATAGGCAAGAAAGCGTCGCCTGTCTGTCCACTCGCCATGCGACAAAACGCCCAACCTGCCCATGCCCCACGCCCCAACAACTGCTGCGCTGGACGCCGATCAAACCGCCACCCTGGTTGGCGCCATCGGCACACCCGGTCTGGGCGCGGCATTGCTGGAAGCATGGGCGCCGGCCCTTCAATGCGCCCACTTGTCGGCCTTCGTTTTTGATGCGCAATTGCAGCCACACCAGGTCATGGCCGAGAGCCTGGGCGGCACATCGGTGGCCGAGATCGCAGGGCAAATGGCCCGCGCCGGCGGCCTGCACCGCTGGGACCCCAATACCCGCGCGATGAGCGCCGCTGGCGCATCGCGCGACGATGTGCTGACCACGCGCCGCCGCGCAACCGACATCGCGCCCGGCGACCAAACCTTGGCCCTGTACAACCGCTTCGCGCTGGCCGATCGCGTGTCCTTGCTGGCGCGATCGGGTGAGCGATGGTTCGCTTTGAACCTCTACCGCGACCGCCAGGCCGGCGAGTTCGACGCCACGGCCTTGGCGGTCTGGGCGGCCGGCGCGCGCTTGTTGGCCGCCGTGTTGCGCCGCCATTTCGAATGGCGGCCGCCCCAGGCCTGGCGCCAGGTGGCGAGTCCCGACAACGCCGCGCTGGAGCAGCGGCTGGCCTTGCTGCCCGGCCGACTCAGCGCTCGGGAACAACAGGTGTGTGCCCGCGCGCTCAGGGGCATGACCAACCCCGGCATCGCGCTCGACCTGGGTGTGCAACTGTCCACCGTGAACACGCTGCGGCGACGCGCCTTCGCCAAGCTCGGTATTTCCACGCTGGGCGAGCTGTTTTTGCGCTGCCTCTGGCCCGACGCTTCGTCACCATAGCCCGCGCAACAGCAAGCGCCTGCGACCTTGAAACCCATGCGCCAACCTGGCGCACAGCACCAAAAACACGCCCTGCGAAAGTGCATTTCGCCCAACTCTCGCACCGCACTTGTGCGCCGTCAAAAAAAACAGACAAAAACACTTAACCATCGCCAGGGGTTGCCGAACAAGCGTTGTTGCGGCGCAGCATTGCGCGCCGCCAAGGCCCTTTTTTCACACTTCCATCAGCCCCGAGACGACCACATGACATCGCACATCGAAGCCTGGCAAATCGACGGCTTTCTTCCTCACATGCGCGCGGTCACGCGCTGCGACCAATCCTTGCGCGAACTCAACGCGACCTGGCGCATGATCGAATCCAGCGCCAAAATCAACTGCGCCCGCGAGGCCCGCAGCATCCTGCCCATGATGTCGGCCACGCGGCAAGGGTTTGAGCAACTTGAAGGCGAGCTGGTGAGCAGCCTGGTGCAGGAACGGGTCGACACGGTGCTGCAGTCCATCGGCATCAAGGCCCAGCACGTGGCGGACATCATCGTGCGCAACCTCTTCGAGCGCACCGCCGATGTGGGCTTTCTGGCCACCGACCGGGTGCTGTGCGACTACCTCGCCGGCGACCAGGGCGACCGCGACAGCATCACCGACCGGCTGCGCGCCTACCGTGACAAGTACACGGTGTACAACGACATCCTGATGCTCGACACCGAAGGCCATGTGCGGGCCCAGATCGATGCGACCTCTCCCTTGGACCACAGCAGTGATGCCCTGATTGCCCAGACGCTGGCCAGCGACGGCCATGTGGAAACCTGCCGCGCCAGCGACTTGCGGCCGCACCAACGCAGTGCCCTCATTTACTCTCGGCGCATGCATGACGGCAACGGCAAGGTGGTCGGCCTGCTCTGCCTGTCTTTCAACTTCGATGACGAAATGGAGGGCATCTTCCGAGCCCGCCAGACGCCCGAGGAGCGCTCGGTGATGTTGCTGCTCGACGGTCAAGGCAAGGTAATGGCCAGTTCCGATGGGCAATGGGTGCCGGTCGGTAGCGCGGTGCCGACCAACCCCGACCATTCGGCCCAACGCTTCATGTTCGCGGGCCGGGAGTACCTGATCCGAACCGCGCGCTCCGAAGGCTACCAGGACTACCCCGGCCCGCCCGGCTGGCAGGGCCAGGTCATGGTGCCGGTGGATGTGGCGTTCAGCGGTCGCCGCGACGAAGCGCTGGACCACCTGCCGGCCGACATGGCGCAGGGCCTGCTCACCCACGCCCGTCAGTTCTGCCCGCCGCTGTTTGCCATCGTCACCGCAGCGCAGGCCATCCGGCGCGTGGTCTGGAACGGCCAGGTCATGACCGCCAGCCAGACCGGCGACCAGGACCTGAGCAAGCTGAAAACGATTCTGGAACAGATCAGTGAAGCGGGCGTGCGCACCGACACGCTGTTCACCCATTCGATCAACGACCTCTACAACACGGTACTGGGCAGCGCGATGAGCCAGGCCGAATTCGTCACCCACCTGCAGGTCGATCTGCTGGACCGCAATCTGTACGAACGCAGCGACGACTGCCGCTGGTGGGCGATGTCGCCCGAGCTCCAGCGCGCGTTGGCGGGCGTGGACGCCGGCGAGGCTCAAGCGGTTGACCCGCAAGCCACCATGACCGGTGTCTTGAAACAAATCCATGCGCTTTACACGGTGTACACCCGCCTGGTGGTCTACGACGCGGGCGGGCGCATCGTGGCGGAAAGCCTTCGCGGCCAAAGCGGTCAGGCCGGGATGATGGGCCAGTGCATCGATCCAGACTGCCTCTCCGCGGTGCTGGGTCTGCCCAACGCTCAGAGCTACCACGTCAGCCCCTTCCGCTCCAGCGATTTGTACGAGGGTGGGTCGACCTACATCTATCACGCGGCCATCCGCCACCCCGAGGACGAACGCCGCGTGATCGGTGGCATCGGCATCGTGTTCGATGCCCAGCCGGAATTCCAAGCCATGTTGCGCGACGGACTGCAAACCACCGACGGCTCACAGACAGCCATGTACGCCCTGCGCGATGGCCGTGTCATCGCCAGCATCGACCCCGACTGCCCCACCGGCAGCCAGCTCGATTTGCCGGAAACGATGCGCAATCTGGCGCCGGGCGCTTCGGCCTCGCGCATCGTCGAACACCGGGGCCAATACGCGGTGCTGGCCTGCTCGGCGTCCAGCGGCTACCGGGAGTTCAAGACCAGCGATGGGTATCGAGAGGACGTGCTGGCGGTGACGCTCGAATGGCTGGGCGCCGTCAACCCCCTGGGCCAGCAACGCGGCAAGGAACGCCACGACGACGCGGTGTTCAGCTCGGACGTGGAAAACGGCCAGCAGTTCGCGACCTTTTTCCTCGACGGCGCATTGCAGGCCTTGCCGGCCCACTGCGTTCGGGAAGCGCTGCCGGCGGCGGACATTGCGCCGGTGGCCGCCGGCCACAGCGAGAACCGCCTGGGCGTGATCGCGGTGAAGGAAAAGGACCAGGCCACCCGCTATGCCTGGGTCTACGACCTGCTGGGGGTGTTGCGCGGCGAAGCCACACAAAGCACGGCGGATTGTCAGGTGCTGATCGCCCGCAGCGAAGGTGTTGAAATTGGTCTGCTGGTCAGCGGGCTGCATGGTGTGCCCGAGTTCTTGCCCGGGCAAATCCAGAACCTGCAAGGCGAGGCCCCGAGCGGCGGTTTCGTGAAGCAGATCATCAGCGCCCAAGGCGGCAAGGTGCTGGTGCCGGTGCTGGACGTGAATGCGATCCACGCCTGTTTGCGCGGTGATTTGGCCGCAGCAGCCGTCGCTCCCGCAAACGAGGGCCACATCGAGGGCCCATCGCTGGATGTCGGCCCGCTTCGCGAACCGGCCAATGACGCATTGGGCGCCCTGGCCGTGAATGGCTGACGGGCCTGGCCCCGGGCGACCGGGGCCCAGTCTTATTTGCGGTCGGGCAACTCGATCTTCACTTCCAGCACCTCAAGGTTGTCCTGGCGTTCCAGTTGCACCTTGATGTCGTCGGGGTTGATCTTGATGTATTTGCTGATGACCGCGACCAACTCGCGCTGCAGGGCTGGCAAGTAATCGGGCTCTTCAGCGTTGAGGTTGCTGCGCTCGTGCGCCAGGATGATCTGCAGCCGCTCCTTGGCGACGCTGGCGGTTTTCTTCTTCTCGCCAAGAAAGAATGAAAGGAACGACATGGGCTTACTTCCTCCCGAAAACGCGCTTGAAGAACCCGGCCTTCTCGGCGTCAATGAATCGCAGTGGCTTCTCGGCGCCCAAGAAGCGGTCGATCACATCGCTGTATGCCTCGGCGACATCGGTGCCCTTCATGTGGATGGCCGGCGTGCCCTGGTTGGAGGCGCTCAGAACCGACTCGCTCTCGGGAATCACGCCAATCAGCTTGATGCGCAGAATGTCTTGAATGTCTTCCAGTGACAGCATCTGGCCCTCGGCCACACGGCCAGGGTTGTAGCGTGTGATCAGCAGGTGCTCCTTGATCGGGTCCTTGCCCTCCATGGCGCGCTTGGTCTTGCTGCCCAGCATGCCCAGGATGCGGTCCGAATCGCGCACGCTGGAGACTTCCGGGTTGGTCACGATCAGCGCTTCGTCGGCAAAGTGCATGGCCATCAGCGCACCGGTTTCGATACCTGCGGGCGAATCGCAGACGATGTAGTCAAAACCCATCTCGGTCAGGTCGTTCAACACTTTTTCCACGCCTTCTTGTGACAGCGCGTCTTTGTCGCGCGTCTGGCTGGCGGCGAGCACAAACAGGTTGTCGCACTGCTTGTCTTTGATCAATGCCTGGTTCAGGTTGGCTTCGCCCTGAATCACGTTGATCAGGTCATACACCACGCGGCGTTCACAACCCATGATCAGGTCCAGGTTGCGCAAGCCCACGTCAAAATCGATGACGGCGGTTTTGAGACCGCGCAAGGCAAGGCCAGAAGCAAAACTGGCACTGGTGGTGGTTTTACCCACGCCGCCTTTGCCGGAGGTAACGACAACAATCTGGGTCATGGTGAAGGCTCTTTCTCGGTCGAGGAAATGAAAACGGTCGGGAGGCGATCAGGCGCCAATGGGTTTGATCACGAGTTTGTCGGTGCCATCGTCGTCAGGCGCCAAGGCCACTTGCGCGGCTTTGCCCTGCACGCTGTCGGGCAAGGCATTTTCGCTGGTACGGTAAATACCAGCGATGGAGATAAGTTCGGGCTCCATGACCAACGCAAAAATGCGCGCGTCGGCATTGCCCCTCGCACCCGCAATGGCCTTGCCACGCAATGGTGCATACACATGGATGTGGCCATCGGCGATGACCTCAGCGCCTGGGTTCACCATGGCCATCACCACCAGGTCGCGACCGCGGGCATACACCTGCTGGCCCGAACGCAAGGGCTTGTCGATCACCATGGCGGCCAGTGCGGGCGCTGGCGCGGCCTGCGCCACAGCGGGCTGCGGTGCGGATACCTGAGGGGGCTCATGCACCGGCTCCGCCGAGGCTTCGCGCTGAGGCACGCTGCGCTGCACCATGGCGTCCTGGGCCTGAATCAAGCCAGCAGACAAAGCGGCCTCCGTCTGGGCATCCGACCCGCCGCGCACGGCCAAAGGCTGCAAGCGGTAGCTGCGCAGCAAGTCGATCAGCGCAGCAAAATCCAGTGCCGTTGACAAGCCTTCGCTCTCGCCCGCGGTGAGGGGGGTGAGATCGACCACGAGCGGATCGTTGTCGAAAAAATCGGGCATGTCGCCAAAGCGCTGGGCCAGTTCCCGGCTCAGTTGCTCCAGATCGGTGGATTTAAGCAACAAGGCCACCAATGGCAGATTGGCACTCTTGATTTCGAACGAGGTGGGGGCGCTGGCGCTGAGGATGGTGGACATGAATCGTTGCAAAGACGGGCTGATACGGGATGGGACAGCCGCCTGGAGAGGCAGTTTACCAGTCGGGACCGGCCAAAAATAGACGGAAAGTGTCGACTTGTGACGGGCCCCGGGCATCGATGCAGGGGCGATAAAGATCATGGCGCGCCCGGCACAGGCCTTTCATACTGACCTGTATGAACACGCCGCAGCCGCCCATACCGACCGAAACCCGCTTGCCTCCCCTGACCTGGTGGCGCATGACACGCCCGGCCTTTCTGCTGCTCACGGTGGTGGCCTGTGCCTTGGGCACCGCCACCGCTGCTGCCTGTGGTTGCGGTCTCGACATACCTCTGGCCTTGAGCGCCACCGCTCTGGCGGTGATGGCCCACGCCACAGGCAACGTGCTCAACGACTGGCACGATGCCCGCAACGGCGCCGACGCGGCCAATACCCAAGGGGTTTTTCCCTTTACCGGGGGTTCCCGGTTGATTCAGAACGGCGTGGTGAGCGAAAAACAGACCGGCGATCTGGCCAAGGCGCTGCTGATCTTTCTGGTGCCCGCCGGCCTGTTGCTGGCGGTGAAAGCCGGGCCGGGTGTGCTGCTGCTCGGTTTGGCAGGCTTGTTGCTCGCCTGGGCCTATTCGGCACCACCGATGAAACTGATGTCGCGCGGGCTGGGTGAATTGGCCGTGGCCCTGGCCTGGTTTCTGGTGGTGGTGGGGGCCGACTATGTGCAACGACGCCAGTTCTTCGTGATTCCGGCCAGCGCGGGCGCCAGCCTGGCCATGATGGTGGCCGCGTTGCTGGTGATCAACGGCATACCCGATGCACAGGGAGATGCACAGGTGGGCAAGCGCACCCTGGTGGTCCGGCTCGGCGTCAACAGAGCCATTGCGCTGTATGGCTGCCTGGTGGTGTTGGCCCATGGCTGGTTGGCCACCAGCGTATGGCTGTTGATCCCACCCAGACCGGCACTGTGGGGACTGGTGTCGCTGCCACTGTCGCTGGCGGCCTGGCTCATCCTGGCACGCCATGCCCGGCAACCCAGTCGCCTCAAACCCGCCCTGGCCCTGACCGTGGCGGCGACCTTGCTGCACGGCCTGGGCATGGCCTGGGGATTTGGCCAGATGGCTCTGTCGCGATGATTCCCACCGATATACCCACAACCCTGTGGATAATTTTTTAACAACCCCATGGTTATCCACAGCCTCAGCCTGATCCCGGCAGTTGTCCCCATTCGTGTGTTCGGGCAAGACCTTTCTCACCACAGACTTTGATCCTCAATAGTTTTTTGATTTCAAACGAAAAAACAGACTTATCCCAGAAAAACAGCGCCCTCTACTACTGCTACTAATTTGAAATAAAGATATAGAAGAATAGAAAGCGCCAACAAAAAACGCCGCCAGGCAAAGCCGGACGGCGTTGAAATGGGCCCTCTGACGTGAAAGATGCCGTCAGAGGGTGTGGGTCAGCAATTTGAAATCGGGATCGTCTGGGAAGGGTTTGGCCACGAACCCGAGGCTTTTCATGAGCTTGAGCATCCCGGTGTTGTTGGCCAGGACCAGACCTTCCATTTCATCGAGTCCTTTGTCGCGGGCTTCTTCCATGATGCTGAGCATGAGACGCGAACCCAGACCCTTTCCATTGAAGTCATCGGCAACCACCAGCGAGAACTCGCAACTGGATTTGTCGGGGTTGGTGATGTAGCGCGAGACGCCCACCACCCGCTGGATCTCCACCGATTCGCCATTGGGGCCGTCTTTGCGCTCCCTGTGAATCGCCACCAAGGCCATTTCGCTGTCGTAGTCGATCAGTGTGAGGCGCGAGAGCATGGACGAAGGCAGTTCCTTCATGGAGGACACAAAACGGAAGTAGCGGCTCTCGGATGACAGGTTTTGCACCAGTTCTTGCAGCATTTCGGCGTCATCGGGGTGGATCGGGCGAATGGTGTATTCGCCGCCGCCGCGCATGGGCCAGATTTGTTCGTAGCGTGCAGGGTAGGGCAATATGGCGAGATGAGCGTAGTTACGTGCAGAAGCCGACGCGTTGTCGATCACTATGCGCGCATCGACAGCCACTGCGCCCGATTCGTCGACGATGATGGGATTGATGTCCATCTCGCGCAGCTGAGGCAGCTCACAGGCCATTTCCGATACACGGAGCAGCACATGCTCCAGGGCTTCGCGATCGACGGCTGTGGCGCCTCTCCAGGCGTCCAGGGTCTCGTTGGTGCGCGAACGCTCGATCAGGCGGCGCGCAAGGAAGAGGTTGAGTGGTGGCAAAGCCATGGCGCGGTCGTTGATCAGCTCGATCATGGTGCCGCCAGCGCCGAATGCGATCACCGGGCCAAACGGGTCGTCTGTCACCAGGCCGATATACAGTTCGCGGCCGCGTTTGTTGCTGGCCATTTTCTGTATCGTGACCCCGTTGATGCGCGCGCCGGGTTGCAGCTTGCTCACGGTCTGGATCATGTTTTGGTAAATGTCGCGCACGCCGACCGCGTTCATCACGTTGAGCGCCACGCCATTGACATCGCTTTTGTGGCTGATGTCGGGTGAGTCGATCTTGAGCGCCACGGGGTAACCCAGCTGGGTGGCGATCATCATGGCTTCGTTGGCGCTGCGGGCCAGGATGGTCTGGGTGACCGGAATATGGAAGGCTGAAAGCAGGGCTTTGGACTCCATTTCGGTCAGCACCTTGCGGCGTTCGGCCAGGACGTTTTCGATCAGCAGGCGCGCACCCTCCAGATCGGGTTTGGCCAGGTGGGTGAGAGGCGGGGGCGTCTGCTGCAGCAGTTGCTGGTTTTGGTAGAAACTGGCAATGTTGCCAAAGGCGCCCACGGCAGCTTCGGGGGTTCGAAAGGCGGGAATGGCAGCCTGCCCCAACACATCGCGCGCTTCACCCACCGAGGCGTCGCCCATCCAGCAACACAACAGGGGTTTGCCCAGGCGGTCCTTCAAATCGGCCATGGCGCGGGCAATGTCGGCTGCGTCGATGCCCGATTTGGGGGAATGCACCACCAAGACACCGTCGACAGTTTTGTCGTGGCCCGCTGCATCGATGGCAGCACGGTAGTGTTCGGCGGTGGCTTCCTCCGAAAGATCGATGAGGTCGTTCAATGAAGCCAGGGCTGCCAGTTTGGGTTTCAGTTCAGCAGCGGTTTCGGGCGAGAGCTTGCCCAGTTCCAGGTCGATTTCGCTGGCCCAATCGGCAGCCAGTACGCCCGGGCCGCCGCCGTTGGTCACGATGGCCAGGCGCTTGCCAACCGGTCGGTAGCGCGAGGCCAGGCATTTGGACGCCGAGAACAGTTCCACAAACGAACGCACCCGCACAGCACCCGCGCGGCGCAAAGCCGCTTCAAAAACTTCGTCGCTGCCTACGATCGCACCGCTGTGGGTTTGAGCCGCTTCATTGCCGGCTTTTTTGCGTCCGGCTTTGAGCACCACCACCGGCTTGGCGTTGGCAGCGGCGCGCAGGGCGCTCATGAAGCGGCGGGCGCTGGATATGCCTTCCATGTAGACCACGATGCTGTGGGTCTGGGCATCGGAGGCGAGGAAATCGAGCGCCTGGGACAGGTCGACGGAGGTGTTGGGGCCCATCGAAATTACGGTGGAGAAACCCACGTTGTTCTGGCCGGCCCAATCCAGAATGGATGCGGTGAGCGCGCCTGACTGGGAGATCAGCGCCAACGGCCCTTTGGTGGCGAGTGGTCCGACCACGCTGGCGTTGAGACCCAGGCGGGGCCGCTGAAAACCGAGGCTGTTGGGGCCAAGCAGGTGAATGCCATGGCGTTTGGCAACCTGGTGCATCTGATTGGCTTCGCTGGCGGCAACGCCGCTGCCGATCATCAGCGCGGCCTTGCATTTGATGCGACCGGCCACTTCCAGTGCGGCCAGCGCTTCGTCGGGTGGCAAGGCAATGATGGCCAGATCGGCACGCGTCTGGGCCAGGTCGGCAAGCGTGCCGGTGGTGTGGGGATCGATGAAGATCAGCTTGCCGCTGTAGCGCTGGGCGGTGATGAATTCAACCAGAGCGCGGGCTTGGGGTATCTGGTTGTCGGTGTCGCCGCTCTTGCCCACAAAAACCGCGATGGCTTCGGGCTGGAACAGGGGGGTGAGGTAGTGTTTGTCCATGAGAACAGAATGGCACATCAGGTGTTGGCCTGTGTGTGAAATAGCAAAGGTTTTTGGGCGCGGTTGTTCGCGTTGTCTCGCTGCTTCTTGTAGAAATTGGGGTTGTACCGGATCAGTCGGCGCCGATCAACACCTTGACATGGGCTGCCACACTGCGCGCCAGCGGGCTGAGCACGTAGCCGCCTTCCAGGCATGAAATCACCCGACCCTGACAGTGTTCTTGGGCCACGCGCATCAGTTGTTGCGTGACCCATTCGTAGTCGGCTTCGACCAGGCCGAGGTTGCCCATGTCGTCTTCGCGATGGGCATCGAAGCCGGCCGAGACATAGATGAGCTGGGGTTTGAAGGCGTTGAGCCTGGGCAGCCATTCTTTTGTGACGGCCTCGCGAAAGGCATCGCTGCCACTGCGCGAGGGCAGGCCCACGTTAACCATGTTGTCGCCCACGGCGCTTTCGCCGTTGAACGGGTACAGGCCTTTCTCAAAAATGGAGCACATCAGCACACGGTCGTCGCCGCGCAGGATGTCTTCGCTGCCGTTGCCGTGGTGCACATCGAAGTCGACCAGGGCCACGCGCTCCAGGTTGTGCACATCCAGTGCATGGCGAATGCCCACGGTCACGTTGTTGAAAAAGCAGAAACCCATGGCAGCGCTTCGTTCGGCGTGGTGTCCGGGCGGGCGCACGCAGCAAAAGGCGGTGGACGCTTTGCCAGCCAGCACCAGATCGGTGGCTTCCACCGCCGCACCGGCCGCGCGCAGGGCGGCGGTGAGGGTGTGGGGGTTCATGTTGGTGTCGGGATCGACAGCGTGCAGGCCCTCTTTGGGCGAAGCGTCGATCAGTTCGTTGACGTAGTTCGAAGCGTGGGCCCTTCCGAGTTGCGCCAGTGTGGCGAGGGGCGCATCGTACGGAATCATGTAGTCGAGCAGGCCTTTGACCAGCAGGTGATCGTTGATGGCGCCCAGGCGCTCGGGGCATTCGGGGTGGTGGTTGCCCATGTCGTGCAGGGCGCAATCGCTGTGGGTGATGTAGGCGGACAACATGGGCTTGGGTCTCCTGTGGCCGGCAAACCTCGTGGGTGGGTGTGCTCGGCGTTGAAGATTCACATTAATCCCGAAAGCTGACAACTGCCTTGATGCAAAACAAGGCAGGCGTGGCTTCAGACGGCAAGATCCGTTCAGTGCAAGCCGGTCAATGACGCGGCCACGGCGCGCTTGAACGGCGTGAAGCGTTCGCCTGCACCGAGCATGGCGCGGCGCAGCCAGCGGGCCGGGGCTTCTTCGCGGGTGTAGAGCGTGGCCAAAGCGTGGGTGGCCAGGTAGAGGCCGCGGCTGGTGAAACGGTGCCGGGTCTGGTAGCGGCGCAGAAGCTCGGGCGCGGCGATGCTCTGGCCTTTTTGGCGGGCGGTGGTGAGCAAATGGGCCAGGGTTTCCACGCTGCGCAGGCCGAGGTTGAAGCCATGGGCGGTCACTGGGTGCATGCCCACGGCGGCATCGCCCACCACAGCGAAGCGCTCGGCCACAAAGCGCTGCGCCCAGACGCCGACCAGCGGATAGGCGTGGCGCGTGCTGCTCAGCTGCATGGCGCCAAGCTGGTGGGCAAAGCGCCGTGTGATGGCGGTGTTGAATTCGGTTTCGGTCAGTTCCATCAGGGGCAACAGCGCTTGGTGGGGCAGGGTGAGCACCACGGAGGAACGTGGTTGGCCGCTGACCGGGCAGGGGTTCATGGGCAGCAGGGCCAGCGTTTGGCCATGGTCGAACCATTCCCAGGCGGTTTCACGGTGGGGTTGTTCGTGGGTCATGTTGCACACCAGCATGGTGCGCCCGTAATCGTGCAGATCGGCGGGAATGCCCATGGCGCGGCGGGTGGTGGAATGGCGGCTGTCGGCGGCGATGACCAGGTTGGCGGTGAGTGTGGTGCCGTTGGCCAGCGTGATGGTGGCTCCCTGGGCATCGGTATGGATGTGGGTGACGGGGCTGTTGCAATGCAGGTCGGGTGGCGTGCCGCTGGTATCGGTAGGCAACATGGTGGCTTCGAACGCCGCCTGCCGGATGCGGTTGTTGGCCACCAGAAAGCCCAGTTCCGGTTTGGGGCTCAGCGTGTGGCTGATGGTCATGCTTGGCTGGCGCGAGCCTGCGCCGCCGTCCAGCACCAGGGCATCGCGCAGCGGAGCGATGTGTTCATTGCCCAGCAAGGGCCAGATGCCGAGCTGGCGCAGGTGTTGTGCGCTGCGCTGGGTCAAGGCGATTTCGCGGCCGTCGAAAGCGGGATGTGCCAAGGCTTCGCGGGGTGCCTGTTCGATCAGGGCGATGCGCATGCCGCTGGCGCGCAATGCCCGTGCCAGGCTGAGTCCGGCGGGACCGGCGCCAATGATGAGGAGATCGTGGTGCATGGCCCGGCAGCTTACGCCGGCGCAGGGTGGCGGCGCTTGACTCAGGTCAAGCGAGGCTTGTCGGATGGCCCAGAAAAAAGCCCCGCGGGTGCGGGGCTGCCTGTTTCAGGTTTGCTGCTGCGGGCTCCGGGGAGCCCTTGGTTCAGCTTGTCTTGGCTGGCATGTCTTCGGCTGATCTGGATCCCTTTTTGTGGTCCATGTGTTCACCGTGGTGATGGCCATGCTTGCCCATGCCGCGTTTGCCACCCTTCATGCCCGCACGCTGGAATCCGCGCATGCTCTGGCTGTCAAAGGTTTTTTGTTGCTCAGGGGTGAGCGTGGCGTAGAAGCTCTTGGTGGCGTCGATGCGTTTGGTCATTTCGGCGCTGCGCTCGGCGTGGCGGGCCTGCATTTTGTCCAGGCGCTCGGGCGTGGTCAGCTTGGACCAGTCTTCACGCTGGGCGCCGTCTCGCTTGCCCGCCATGCGGGGCTCGTGGGCGGTGCGCTCCACAAACGCGGTCCAGGCGGCTTCTTGCTCGGGGGCGAGCTTGAGTTCTGCCTTGAGTTTGGCCTGGCGTTCGGCCATGCGTTTCTGCATTTTTTCCATGCGTTCAGCACGGTGCTTGTTGTGCATCTCGCCTTTGCCATCGGCCTTTTGCGCCATGTGCTGGGCACGCATCTCGGTGTTTGGTGTTTTGCCATCGGCGTTCTGGGCGACCGCGAAAGCCGAGACGCCGAACAGACCGGCTGCAATCGAGGTGGCGATGAGGGTGGACTTGAAATTCAGTTTCATGATGATCTTTCTTGAATGGTGGAAGAACCCTGTTCACACAGTGCCGTCAGGGGATTGGAGCGCTGTGGAATGGCTTTAGTTTCGGACGGGCGTGTTTCGGGTGTGTGGTGCTCTGTGACTGGCTTGTAAAGATTCGTTCCGATTTATATAGGTAACAATATAAACAAAACTGTAGAATAAATAACATGAGTCATTGGATTTCATTGATCACCAGCTTGCCCACGGCGAATTCCACGGTGCGCATGCGCACCTGGCGAGCGCTCAAAGCGTCGGGTGCTGCGGTGTTGCGCGATGGGGTTTACCTGCTCCCCGGGAACGAGGCTTGCCGCACTGGTTTTGAGGCTTTGGCGGCAGATGTGGTGGCCGCTGGCGGCACCGCGCTGGTGATGCGGGTGGAGCCGCCCGATGACACCGAATTTGAGCCCTTGTTTGATCGCAGCGGGGATTACGAGGCCCTGTCTCAAGAGACCTTGCGAGCGTTTTCGCGGGTATCGGTCGATACCGCGGCTGAGCAGCTCAAGGTGTCGCGCAAGCTGCGCAAAAGTTTTGCACTCATCACCACCATGGACTTTTTTCCTGGATCAGCCCAGGCCCAGGTCGATGCCCAGTTGACGGCGCTGGAGTTGGCATGTGCCCGCGCAATGTCACCCAACGAACCTCAGGTCACGGCAGGCGAAATCACGGCCCGGCACCTTGCCGATCACCAGGGCCGCACCTGGGTGACACGAGAGCGGCCATGGGCAGATCGGTTGGCCAGTGCCTGGCTGATTCAGCGGTTTATCGACCCGAAGGCGCGTATCCGCTGGCTGGCCGACCCGGCCGACCGGCCGGCGAAAGCGCTGGGCTTTGACTTTGACGGGGCCGACTTCACGCATGTGGGGCATTGCGTGACATTTGAGGTGCTGATGGCCAGCTTCGATCTGAAGCAACCTGGACTGGCGCGTCTGGCGACCCTGGTGCACTACCTGGATGCAGGGGGCTTGCAGCCAGCAGAAGCGGTGGGGCTGGAAGCGGTGTTGACGGGTTTGCGCTCGCAATTCGGGGATGACAACGCCCTGTTGGCCGCCGCCGGATTGGTGTTTGACAGCCTGCTGGTCAGTTTTTCCAGCGAGGCACCAGCCAGATGAACACGAACCATCCCGAAGCTGGAGCGGGCGCAGAAAAAACGCTGCCGACGGTGAGCCTGACCCAGGCGTTCTGGTTCTGGCTCAAGCTGGGGTTTATCAGCTTTGGCGGGCCTGCCGGTCAGATCGCGATCATGCACCAGGAGCTGGTGGAGCGCCGTCGCTGGATTTCGGAGCGGCGCTTTCTGCATGCGCTGAACTACTGCATGGTGTTGCCCGGCCCCGAGGCTCAGCAACTGGCCACCTACATCGGATGGCTCATGCACCGCACCTGGGGTGGCCTGGTGGCAGGCGGTTTGTTTGTTTTGCCTTCGCTGTTCATTCTGATCGGCTTGTCGTGGGTCTACATCGCCTTTGGTGATGTGCCCTGGGTGGCGGGCCTGTTTTATGGCATCAAGCCGGCGGTGACGGCGATCGTGGTGCAGGCCACGGTGCGCATTGGTTCGCGGGCCCTGAAAAACAGTGCGATGTGGGCGGTGGCCGCGGCGGCATTTGTGGCAATTTTTGCGCTGCAGGTGCCGTTTCCGTTCATCGTTCTGGGTGCCGCTGTGGTGGGTTATGCGGGTTCGCGTTGGTCACCTGCCACCTTCAGTGGCAACGCAGCTGGCCATGACAAGGCAAACCTCTCTTCCGTGCCCGCGTTGATCGATGACCACACGCCCACGCCCGAACACGCATTGTTCAAGTGGAGCCGCCTGGCGCGGGTGGTGGCGGTGGGCGCGGTGTTGTGGGCCGTGCCCATGATGGCGTTGACCGGCATCCTGGGCTGGGACCACACATTGACCCAGATGGGCTGGTTTTTCACCAAGGCGGCGTTGTTGACTTTTGGTGGCGCCTACGCGGTGCTGCCTTACGTTTACCAGGGTGGCGTGACGCATTTCGGCTGGCTGACACCGAGCCAGATGATCGACGGGCTGGCGCTGGGGGAAACCACACCCGGGCCGCTGATCATGGTGGTGGCGTTTGTGGCGTTTGTGGGTGGTTATGTGAAGGCGGTGTTTGGTCCCGATGCGGTGTTTCTGGCCGGCGCCACGGCGGCGGTTCTGGTGACCTGGTTCACCTTCCTGCCGTCGTTCCTGTTCATTCTGGCTGGAGGTCCCCTGGTGGAGTCGACCCATGGGCAACTGGGCTTTACCGCACCGTTGACGGCCATCACGGCGGCGGTGGTGGGCGTGATCCTGAATCTGGCGCTGTTCTTTGGCTACCACGTGTGGTGGCCGCAGGGTTTTGCGGGATCGATTGACTGGGTATCGGTGGTGATCTCGTTGGGAGCGGCGGTGGCATTGATGCGCTACCAGCGCAAGGTGATCCACGTGATCGCGGTGTGTGCGTTGGTGGGCCTGGCCTACCGCCTTTTTGTATGAACACGGGAGATGCATGTGATGCACATTTCAGCCGAAGCGCTTTCCATGCGCCTCGCCGATCATTCGTCTTTCACGCTGCTGGATGTGCGCAAGCTGCAGGCGCTGAAAAGCGCGGGAGATCGGGTTTTGCCTGGTGCACAGTGGCTTGATCCTGCGTTGTGGCTGGACTGGAAAGACAGCGTGCCTGGCGACAAACCGGTGGTGGTGTATTGCGCACACGGGCAGGAAATAAGCCAGGCGCTGACCACCGCTTTGAATGTGATGGGTCGTGATGTGGCCTGTTTGACGGGCGGCTATGGCGCCTGGGTCGGTGCTGGCTTGCCCACTCAAACGCTGACCCGGGTGCCTGTGGGCACGCCAAGTCCGGCAGGCGCCTAAATCTGCGCGAGGTCGTCGAGGATCGGACAGTCCGGTCTGTCGTCGCCCGGGCAGTGACACAGCAGGCTGTCGAGCGAGCGCTGCATGGCTTGCAAGGCTTCTATGCGTTGGGCGAGTTCGTCGTGGTGCTTTTGGGCGATGCGTTTCACGCTGGCGCTGCTGCGGCGCCGGTTGTGCCAGAGACCCACGAGTTCGGTGATGGCGTCGAGGCCAAAACCCATGTCACGGGCGCGTCGGATAAAGCGCAGGGTGTGCACATCGGCGAGGCTGTACTGGCGGTAGTTGCTTTCTGTTCGCACCACATCGCCCAACAGGTTCAACGACTCGTAGTGGCGCAGCATCTTTGGCGAGATGGCCGAGAGCTGCGCGGCCAGACCGATGTTGACCGGCCATGCCAACACCGCATCGAGCGACGCTTCATTCGATGTGGCGCTGCTCATCTTGCTCATGACACGACTTCGTAGCCTTCTTCCCTGATTGCGGCTGCCACGGTTTCCCGCGCTTGTTCGGTGGTCACTTCAACGCGGTTCTGTGCGCGGTCGATGCTGACCTGGGCATCTGGATCCAGCGTTTTGATGGCGGTGGTGACGGCTTTTTCGCAATGGCCGCAAGTCATGCCTTGCACAGTGAAAGTCTGGTTCATGGTGGGTCTTCGAAGTGAGTGGATGGATGTCCCGATCTTGAGGCTTGACATGGTGTCAAGGTCAAGCAATTCTGAAAAGATACACCTTGTCGCTTGACCTTCCCATAGGGGTAAAGCTTATAAACAGAGATCCTCACTGCGCCATTGCGCGTTTTTCCCCTGGAGAACCACGTCTGTGGCCAGGCAAAGCCCGATCCAGGGCGTGTGCCGAGTCAACCCCCTTTCAATTCGCTGCTATTGAATGAATGCCGAAACTTTGAATCCCTCTTTCAGCCAAATCGACCTCGGTATCGGAGGCATGACTTGCGCTTCCTGTGTGTCTCGCGTCGAGCGGGTCCTGAAGAAGCAGGCGGGCGTGAACGAAGCGACTGTGAATCTCGCGACAGAGTCGGCGCGCATCACGGTGTCGGGCGATGACGACCCTGCCGAAACCCTGGCGCGGTTGAAGCGCGCGGTGCGCGACGCCGGCTACGAGCCCCGTGCGATGGAGGCGATGGACGACAACGCTGGTGAAACCTGGCATGGCATTTCCCTCGATCTGTTGCCGGTGCTGATCGGTATCGCGCTGTCTGCGCCGCTGGCTTTGCCCATGGTTGGCGACCTGTTTGGCAAACACTGGATGCTGCCCGGCTGGGTGCAATTTCTGCTGGCCACGCCGGTGCAGTTCTGGCTCGGTGCGCGGTTCTACCAGGCGGGCTGGGGCGCACTGAAAGCGTTGACGGGCAACATGGAGTTGCTGGTGGCCATTGGCACCACGGCGGGCTGGGCGCTGTCGACCTGGCTTTGGCTGGGTGCGGAACCCGGGCAAATGGTGCACCTGTATTTTGAAGGTTCGGCGGTGGTGATCACGCTGGTTTTGCTGGGCAAGTGGCTGGAGTCGCGCGCCAAGCGCCAGACCACCAGCGCGATTCGCGCCTTGCACGCCTTGCGCCCTGACAAGGCCCACCTGTTGCCTGATGGGGTTCGGCGCACGGAACTCACCGATGTGGCGGTTGACGAGTTGCTGGCTGGCGACCTGATCCGGGTGTTGGCGGGGGAGCGCTTTCCAGCCGATGGAGAGTTGGTTGAGGGTGAGACCCATGCCAATGAGTCGATGCTGACGGGTGAAGCCTTGCCGGTGGCCAAGGTGCCGGGCGATGCGGTGACGGGTGGCTCGCTCAACGGCGAAGGCTCGGTACAGGTTCGCGTGCGCGCGGTGGGGGCGCAGAGCACGCTGGCCCAGATCATTACCCTGGTGCAGGACGCGCAAGCGGGCAAGGCGCCGGTGCAGCGCCTGGTGGACAAAGTCGCGGCGGTGTTTGTACCGGTGGTGTTGGTCGTTGCGGCCATCACGCTGGCGACCTGGCTCTGGATGGGCGCGCCATGGGAGCAGGCTTTGTTGAACACGGTGGCGGTGCTGGTGATTGCCTGCCCTTGCGCACTCGGGCTGGCCACGCCCACGGCCATCATGGCCGGCACGGGCGTGGCGGCGCAGCACGGCATCCTGATCAAGGATGCCCAGGCGCTGGAGATGGCCTACAGGGTGGACACGGTGGCTTTCGACAAGACCGGTACGCTCACGGTGGGGCGACCGCGCCTGGTGGTGGTTGAGGCCATTCCGGGGGTTGATGAAGAAGCGGTGTTGCGTGCGGCGGCGGCGTTGCAGGCGCAGAGCGAGCACCCGTTGGCACATGCGGTGATGGACATGGCGCGCGAACGCGGCTGGATGCCGGCGGCAAATGCGGCGATTGAGGTGCAGTCGGTGACAGGCCGCGGCACCCAAGGTTCGGTGCAGGGCACGCGGCTGGCGCTGGGCAGTGTGCGCTGGATGAACGAGCTGGGGGTCGCCCTGGGGCCACTGGCGGCCTCGGTCACGCAGCAACAGAACGAGGGCGCCACGGTGTCGGTTCTGGCCAGCCAGGCGGGCGAGGGTGCAGCGTGGACGCCGCTGGCGTTGCTGGCCTTTGGTGATGAGCCCAAGGCGGGGGCACAGCAGGCGATGGACCGGTTGCGCGCAGCCGGCTTGCGGGTGTTCATGGTCTCGGGTGACAACCGCGGCGCCGCCGAGGCGATGGCGCGCCGGCTGGGCATGGATCCGGCCAAAGGCGAAGTGATCGCTGAAGTGTTGCCGGGCGACAAGGCGGCGGTGGTCAGGCGCTTGCAAAGCGGCGAGCAGGCCGTGGTGAGCGAAACGGCTGCACCTGAGGCGGTGCCCATGGTTGAAGGGCAGGTGTTTGCGGCCGAACCGGTCGCAGCCATCACGCCCGAGCCATCGCCCGGGCCGTCTTCACCCAAGCGCCACACGGTCGCCATGGTGGGCGATGGTGTCAACGACGCGCCTGCACTGGCCGCGGCCGATGTGGGGCTGGCCATGGGCGCGATGGACGGTGGGCAGGGCGGTTCGGATGTGGCGATGCACGCCGCAGGCATCACCCTGTTGCGCGGCGACCCGGCGCTGGTGGCGGCGGCACTCGACATTTCGCGCAAAACCGTGGTCAAGATCAAGCAGAACCTGTTCTGGGCTTTCGCCTACAACGCAGTGGGCATTCCGCTGGCGGCGATGGGTTACCTGAGTCCGGTGATTGCGGGTGCTGCCATGGCGCTGAGTTCGGTGAGCGTGGTGAGCAACGCTTTGCTGCTCAAGCGCTGGAAACCACAGGAAGCGCCTCATCAAGAGGTTTCTGTGTCGTCACAGGCTTGATATGGGTCAAGGCAGCGGCGGCCCGGCTTTGCGATAGTCAGGCCTTCATTCGCCGACCGATCGGTTGGCGAATGCGATTATTGACCGGTAGAGGAGACACAAGATGAGCCACCATGAAGCCATGCGGGTGATCCGCGACGAACACGCCTCGCTCGCGGCCATGCTGCGTTCCTTGAAGCAAATGGTGCAGCGTGGGCCCGACCCTGATGGCAAGGGCGAACACGATCGCTTTTTCGATGTGTTGCGGGCCATGCTGTTCTACATCGACGAGTTTCCGGAAACGCAGCACCACCCCAAGGAGTCGGCGCTCCTGTTTCCGCGCGTGGCCAAGGCCGCGCCCCACACCATGGCGGTGATCGACCAGCTGGAACGCGACCACCACCAGGGGGAGAACCGGGTGCGCGATCTGATGCACCTGCTCATGGCCTGGGAGTACATGGGCGATACGAGGCGCGAAGCATTCGAGGTGGCGGTCATGGCCTACATCGAGTTCTATCTTGAGCACATGCGGCTGGAGGAAACGGTGGTGATGCCCGAGGCCGAAAAGCACCTGACCGATGCCGACTGGCACGCCCTCAACGCCGCCTTCGCCACCAACCAGGACCCGCTCAACAGCCGCATGCCCCGCAACCCGCAGTTCGATCGCCTGTTCACCCGCATCGTGATGCTGGCGCCTTCGCCGGTGGGTTTGGGCGACTGAGATCTTGCCCCCACGCTCCGCCGCTGCGCGGGTCGCTGCCCCCCGAGGGGGCTGGGCCTGCCTTGGGGCGGCCCGGCGGCTGGCCCGATAGCCCCCACGCTCTGCCGCTGCGCGGGTCGCTGCCCCCCGAGGGGGCTGGGCCTGTCTTGGGGCGGCCCGGCGGCTGGCCCGGTAGCCCCAACGCTCCGCCGCTGCGCGGGACGCTGCCCCGCGAGGGGCTGGGCCTGCCTTGGGGCGGCCCGGCGGCTGGCCCGGTAGCCCCCACGCTTCACCGCTGTGCGGGTCGTTGCCCCCCACGGGGGCTGATTCACCTTGGGGCGGCCCGGCGGCTTGCTCATGCGCTCTGCCGCTGCCGGACACTTCGTTGCAGGCGACAGGCTTCTTTGGTGGGCTCGGGCCACAATGGCTGGCCATGCCGAATGCCTCTGACTCTTCTTCTCTTTCAACCGATGCCACGCCCTATGTGAGGCTGGCGCTTGCGTTGGCTCTGGGTGCGGCGGTTTCTTTGGGCATCACGCGTTTCGCCTACGGCCTGCTGCTGCCCACCATGCGCGACGACCTGGGTTGGAGCTACACGCTGGGGGGCGGCATGAACACCGCCAATGCGCTGGGGTATCTCATCGGCGCGCTTGCCACGCCCTGGCTCTTGCGCCGTACGCCTGCCACCAGCTTGCTGCTCTGGGGCGCGGCTTTGGCGACTGTGTTCATGGCGTTGAGTGGGTTTTTTGTCGACGCCATGCCCTTGCTGGTGCAGCGGCTGTTGGCGGGCGTGGCCAGTGCCTTGGTGTTCATTGCCGGCGGCCTGCTGGCCGCTCGACTGGGCGCGCGCCAGCCTCGGCGCAGCGGTTTCCTGCTCGGGCTTTATTACGGGGGCACGGGGCTGGGCATCACTTTGTCGGCGGTGGGCGTGCCCTGGGTGCTGGAGCAGGCCGCTGCACAGCCCCAAGCATGGGCCTGGGCCTGGTGGGCGCTGGCGTTGTTGTGCGCGGTCGCCACGGTGTTGCTGATGTGGCCAGCACGGGTGCTCGCGGCGAGCGAGCTGCCAGTCCATGCCACGCCGGCCACTGACCACAAGCGGCAAGGCGCAGACCACCGCGTATTTCGCTACCGTGATTTTGCTTTCGCGTTGGCTGGCTACACCGGCTTTGGCGTGGGCTATATCGGTTACATGACCTTTGTGATTGCGCTGCTGAAAGAGCAGGGCAGCAGCCCCGGCGCGATCACGCTGTTTTACGCGCTGCTGGGTCTGGCGGTGATGGCGTCGTCGCGCATCTGGGCGGGTTTGCTGGACCGCCACAAAGACGGCCGGGCGCTGGCCCGGCTCAACGCCTTGCTGGGCGTGGCCACCATCGTGCCGGCGCTGACCACCGCCTGGCCGCTGGTGCTGGCTTCCGGCCTGTTGTTCGGCGGCGTTTTTCTCTCGGTGGTGGCCTCCACCACGGCGCTGGTGCGCCACAATCTGCCGCCAGCGCAATGGGCCGCAGGCATCAGCGCTTTCACCATCGTCTTCGCCGCCGGGCAAATCATCGGGCCCACGGTGGTGGGTTTCATCGCGGATGGGCCAGGCGGTCTGGCGCGGGGTTTGGTGTTTTCGGCGATCGCCCTGTGGTTGGGCGCGGGTTTGGCGTGGCGACAACGCGCTCTGTGACGTGGACGCGAATTCCAAGGTCTTTCTTGCGTGGGTGCCGGGGAATACTCCGGTAGTCCTTCAAAATCGAAGGTCTTGATTTTGGAGACCCCATGCAATTGACCGTCAACAAGAAGACCCACGAGATCGATGTTGAGCCCGAGATGCCCCTGCTGTGGGTGTTGCGCGACGAGCTGGGCATCACCGGGCCGAAGTTCGGCTGTGGTGTCGGATTTTGCGGTGCCTGCACGGTGCATGTGGGGGGTGTGGCGATGCGGTCTTGCTCGGTGCCGGTGGGCTCGGTGAAAGGTCTGGTGACCACCATCGAGGGCTTGGGCAACCCCAAGGCTTTGCACGCGGTGCAGGCGGCCTGGGTAGAGCATCAGGTGGCGCAGTGTGGTTACTGTCAGTCGGGTCAGATCATGACGGCGGCGGCTTTTCTGTCCAGTGTGCGCAACCCCACGGACCAGCAGATCGACGATGCCATGTCTGCCAACCTGTGCCGTTGCGGCACTTACCCGCGCATTCGCCTGGCTTTGAAAACCGCCGCTCAAAAACTCAAGGGAGGCTGAGATGGCCAGGATTGCAACCATTGCCCGGCGCACCTTTTTGATCGGCACCGCCGCTGTGGCAGGCGGCGTGGCCATTGGCTATTTCGCTTACAAGCGCGAGGCGGACAACCCGCTGCTCGACGACCTCGGTCAAGGCGAAGCCACGCTCAACCCGTATGTGCGCATCGATGCCGATGGCGTCACGCTGATCACGCCCCGGGCCGACAAGGGCCAGGGCGCGGTCTCCATTCAGGCGGCCTTGATCGCCGAAGAGATGGACCTCGCCTGGGGCGGTTTCAAGACCGACTTTGGCGTGCCCAGCGCGGCCTATTACAACGGCAAGGTGGCGGTGGAAGGCTTCCCCATTGCGGCCACCAGCGACACGTTGCTGGCGCGGGCCGGGCGGCAAGCGGGCGATGTGATCGGCAAGTTCACCGGCATGCAGATCACGGGTGGCTCGTCGACCGTGTCCGACGCGTTCGACAAGCTGCGGGTGGCCGGCGCGGTGGCGCGCCAGATGTTGCTGCGGGCAGCGGCGCAGCAAACCGGTCTGGCGCTGGCAGAGCTCAAAACCCAAGACGGTGCGGTGATCCTGCCCGACGGCAAGGCCTTGAGCTACGCCTCGCTGGCGGCCGCTGCGGCCCTGGTTGAGCCGCCGACCGATGTGGCGCTCAAGCCCGAAGCCGAGTGGCGTTACCTGGGCAAACCCATGCTGCGGCTGGATACGGTGGCCAAGTCCACAGGCACGGCGCTGTACGGCATCGATGTGCGCCTGCCCGATATGGTTTACGCCACCGTGCGCGCCAACCCGCGCCTGGGCGGTGGCATGGTGTCGATGGACGCCAGCGAGGCGGAAAAGGCCAGGGGCGTGATCAAGGTGGTGGCGTTGCCGCAGGGCTTTGGCGTCATCGCCAACAACACCTGGCGGGCGTTTCAGGCCGCCGCGCTGGTCAAACCCGTGTGGGGACCTTCGCCGTATCCTGAAACCAGCGAAGCGCTGTGGACGAGCCTGGACAAGGCTTTTGAGCCAGGGCAGCACGACAGCCGTTTTCGCGACGAGGGCGATGTGGGCCTGATGCTGCAGACGGCGGGCGACGATGTGTTCAAGGCGGAATACCGCGTGCCGTATCTGGCCCATGCGCCGCTGGAGCCGATGACGGCTGTGGCGCAGTTCAAAGACGGCTTGCTCGAGATCTGGACCGGCACGCAAATTCCCGGCTTCCTTGTCAAAGGGGTGGCGGGCGTGACTGGTATCGATGCGGAAAACATCCGCCTGCATGTGCTGCCCATGGGGGGCAGCTTTGGCCGCCGCCTGGAAGACGACTACGTCAAGCAGGCCGCTTTGCTGGCCCAGGCGCACCCCGGTGTGCCGATCAAGCTGACCTGGACGCGCGAAGAAGACATGACGCACGACTTCCCGCGCCCTCAGGCCATTGCCCGGCTGCAAGGCACGGTGAAGGACCAGCAGGTGCAAGCCTTTGCCCTGGACATTGCCAGCACCTCGGTCTCGGCCTCCCAAATGGGGCGCCTGGGCTTTCCCGCGGCGGGACCCGATGTGGCCATCGTCGCAGGGGCCTGGGACCAGCCGTTTGCCATTCCCCACTACCGGGTCACCGGTTACAAGGCGCCGGCTGCCGTGCCGGTCAGTTCGTGGCGTTCGGTGGGCGCTTCGGGCAATGGGTTTTTGCATGAAAGCGCGATGGACGAAATGATCCACGCCGCCGGTGCCGATCCGCTGGCCGAGCGCCTGCGCCTGTGTTCGCATGAGCCTTCGAAACGGGTGCTGCAAGCCGTGGGTGACATGAGCGACTGGGCCACACCGCTGGTGGAATCGCCAGACGGTCCGCGCGGCCGGGGGCTGGCCTTCACGCTGTCGTTCGGCGTGCCCGTGGCCGAGGTGGTGGAGGTCACAGCAACCGCCAACGGTATCCGCATCGACAAGGTGTTCGTGGCCTGCGAGGTCGGCAAGGTATTGGACCCGGTCAACTTTGAAAACCAGGTGCAAGGTGGTGTGGTGTTTGGCCTGGGCCACGCCATCAACTGCGAACTTACCTACGAAGGCGGCGCCCCGCAGCAAACCAACTTCTACGCCTACGCCGGCTTGCGCCTGAACCAGACGCCAGCCATCATGGTGAAAGCGCTGGAAACCACCGACGAAGTCAGGGGCATTGGTGAACCGAGCGTGCCACCTGCCGCGCCGGCTTTGGCGAACGCGATCTACGCGGCGACCGGGCAGCGCATTCGGGAATTGCCTTTGAACAAGGCGGTTGGGTTCGCATGAGCGTTGTGGCGGCGCCTGGAAACGGTTGACCGTCTGGCCTGGCACTGACCGTTCATCGCGGCGGCCCACTTGTTACGTTTGGTGGCGTTTGTGCGCCGCAACCGGCGCGGCACGGCGCGTGCATGCGGTAAAAGCGCCACCAAGCCACCGGTTTTCAAGGGCGGAAGGCCTGTTCTGAGCCCTGACGACGGCAAACCCGGCACCGTGAATGAATTACATTGAAGGGTGATCGCGGGTGTGCAAGGCAGTCGTTTCTCACTTTCCTGACACTATCTGGATTCCACATGGCCCAACTCTCCTCCGCTGGCATCAGCGCCGTACAAGACATCGCCCAACGGCATGGCTTCAGCTTCGATGCCGTTCAAAGCATGCTCCACTCCGTGATCAACGGCAATGGCAGCATGGCGCAATTCAACCACTTTGAGTTCGGTGGTTCTGGCCAGTGGATGCGCGGTGGCATGACCATGGTCGGTGACATGTTCAACAACAACCTCAAGGGCCGGGTAGACAACCTGTGTTCGGAACTGTCCCGCCTGATCCAGAACCAGCCCGACCTGATCCGTACCGGCAGTTTTCAGAGCCAGTCCCAGAACGGCAACACGGCCTACAACAGCTTTGGTGGGGGATCGGGCGAGGCCAACAACCCCAACAGCCTGTTCGTCGCGGCGCCTGCGCAAGCCAACTGGTGGGGTCCGGATCTGAAATGGCCCAACAGCGCCGGTGGCCAAAACGGCATGCGCTATGCCTGGTTTTCACAAGCCCGCCGCCTGGCCATGGAAGTCAATGGCCAGGTCATCATTTACGACACGCTGGACCACAACATCGGTGGCGTGTCGCAGCAGCAGAGCGGCGGCTACTCGGTGACGTTCTCCAGCCAATACGGTTATGTGGATCTGGCGAGCCTGCCCGTGATCAGCATCAATGGCCTGCCCCCCTTGGCCCCTGCGCCGCCACCGCCCAGCTACAGCGCCCCACCGCAGAACAACATGGCCGCTGTCGACACGGCAGGGATGTCAACGGCCACTTCACACGATATTTTTGCCAGCCTTGAAAAGCTCGCCGCGTTGCAAGGGCGTGGCATTCTGAGCGATCAGGAATACGCGGACAAAAAGGCGGAGCTGTTGAGCCGGCTTTGAGCTGGCTTCGCGGCGGCACAAAGCCGACGCCACAAAAAAGGCAGGCCGGTTTTTGGGTCGGGCTTGCCTTTTTGTTGCCTGCGGGTGCCTTCAGGGGCTGGTCTTTACCCTGCGGTTACCGGTGATTCCAGGGCTGGCGCCCAGTGAATCACGCGCATTCAAATCAGCCCTTCGGCTTTCATCGCTGCCTGCACGCCTGCCCGTGCCCCCACCCGCGCCCGGTACAGGCCGAGGTTGGTCAGGCCACTCAGATCGATGCCGAGCATGGCCGGCCAGCTGGTCACGGTGAAGCAATAGCCGTCGGCCACGGTGAAGGTGTCGCCCATCAGGTAGTCCTTGCCAGCCAGTTCGCCGTCGAGCCAGGTGAGGCGTTGCATCAGGCGGTCTTTGGCCATGGCTTTTGCTTCATCGGGCATACCGGGCGTGAACAGGGGCGAGAAGCCCTTGTGCAGTTCGGTGCCGATGAAGTTGAGCCAGCTCTGCAACTGGTAGCGGGCCATGGTGCCGTTGGCGGGGGCGAGGTTTTTCTCGGGTGCCTGGTCGGCGATGTATTGCACGATGGCCGGGCCTTCGCGCAGGGTTTCGCCGGAGTCCAGCGCCAGGTAGGGCACATAGCCCAGCGGGTTGATCAGGCGGTAGTCGCTGCCGTCGGGCAGGGTTTTGGTTTTGGTGGGGGCTTTGATGGCCTCATGGGCCAGACCGGCTTCGTGCAGCGCGATGTGGGCTGAAAGGGAGCAGGCGCCGGGGGAGTAATACAGTTTCAAGGGGAAGCTTCTTTCGGTTGGGCCGTGGTGTGAAATGGAATACCGAGGCGGATGCTACCGATGAAATGGTCACCTTGTTGGCGCCACCCTGTTGTAGGGGCTTTGTCGGGCGCGGTGAATGCCGACCTGGCCATGCCCGATGGTCGGCATCCGGACTCAGGGCCGGTCTTTCCAGTGGTCGTTGGCCGCTGCCACGGTCTGGAAGTGGATCGCGACCACGCTGGACACGGCGGTCAGGCTGTCGGCGTTGTTCGCGTAGTCTTCACGCAGTTTCTGGCGAATTTCCGCCGACGGCTGCGTGAGCTTGACAGCCATGCGCGAGAGTTTGATGGCGAGCTCATAGCCTTCTTGTGGTGTGGTGGTTTTCAGGGTGGAGAGCCAAATGTCGGACATGGTTGTTCCTGGGTTGTTTGATTTGTGAGGCCGCAATCACTGGGCACACCTGTGGGCGATGGCTGGACTGCAACGGCATTCGGGCGGGGTGCCGGACCTTGACCCGAACGGCCTCCCTGCGAAGATCGTACGCCGATTCAGGGGCCGGCCCTGGGTGATGCGTTTGCGATGGATGCCCTTGGTGGACGCAGGGCCTGTTCGGCAATTGGTCTCAGCCACGATCGCCAAACAGGGTATCTTATGGAGCCACTGTCGCGCTTGCGGCGATGGCACCCCCACAACACCGTCAAAAGGAAATTCGCCATATGGCCATGGGTCACTTTGCATTCGCCAACAACACCAACCGTTTCCTCGCTGTGGAGCCGCTGGCCGAGCAGCCGTTTGCGGTGAGCGGTGTGCCCTACGATGGTGTGGTGACCAACCGTCCGGGCGCGCGTTTTGGCCCCCAGGCCATTCGTGCGGCTTCGCTGATGCTGTGTGACGGCATTCACCCGGTGTTCAACGTGTCGCCCAATGAGCACCTGGGTGATGCGCTCGACATGCGCCTGCCCAACGCCTCGCCTTTGGCCGAGGTGCGCAGCCACATCGAGCGGCAAGCGGCCGAACTGATGGCGAAGCACCATTGTGTGTTCATTGGCGGCGACCACTCGATCACGCTCTCGCTGCTGCGCGCCGCCCATGCGGCCTATGGTGGCGGCCAGCCTTTGGCCTGCCTGCACTTTGACGCCCACTGCGACACCTGGACCGATCATTTCGGCGAACCCTCGGGTCACGGCACCTGGACCTACGAGGCTCTGAAAGAAGGCCTGATCAGCCCGGCGCACACGGTGCAGATCGGCATCCGTTCCAGCGGCGAGCGCGAAGCGCGGGAATACGTGGCCGATCAGGGTGGCGAGATTTTCACGGCGCGGGCGTTGCGCGGCCGGGATGGCAGCGGTCTGAAGCCGGCCATCGATGCGATTCGAAGCCGCATGGGCAACCGCCCGGTTTACCTCACGCTGGACATCGATTGCCTTGACCCCGCCTTTGCACCGGGTACCGGCACACCCGAGCCCGGTGGCCTGACCAGCTCGCAAGTGATGACTTTTCTGGAGGAACTGGCCGATCTGAATTTCATTGGCATGGACTGTGTGGAAGTGGCGCCGGCTTACGACCACGCCGAACTCACGAGCAATGCCGCTTCGGCTTTTGTCTGGACCTACCTCAGCGGGCAGGTGGCCAAGCGGGCAGGGAAACTGCCTGTCAAGCCCGGCAATGCGCTGAGCGGAGTGGCGAGGGCGCTGGCCAAAAGCCTTGGCCGCAAGGCGCCGTGAGGGTTTGATCAGTTGACCGAAAGCAATTCCATGGCCGCCTCATTGATCCGTTCCGATACCCAGCTCAACCAGAAGAGCTACTACGAAGCCACCGTGCTCCGCTGCCCGGCAGATGAGCCCTTGCATGGCGCGGTTGACGCGGATGTGGTGATCGTGGGGGCCGGGTTGGCGGGTCTGAGTGCGGCGCTGGAGATGGCCCGGCGGGGCCTGAAAGTGGTCGTGCTGGAGGCCGACCGCATTGGCGGCGGGGCGAGTGGGCGCAACGGCGGTCAGGTGATCGTGGGTTACGCCAGCGGTCAGGCGCTGTTTGAGGAACAGCTGGGTGCCGACGATGCGCAGCGCGCCTGGGACATGTCGGTCGAGGCCGTGGATCTGGTGGAGCGGCGTGTCGAGCAATACGGCATCGATTGCGACTGGGTGCGCGGTTACACCTACGTGGCCGAGACCCGGAAGAAGGCCCGGGCCCTGCGCGAAGAGGCCGACGACCATGAGCGGCGGGGTGTTCCCTGCGAATGGGCGGAGGGCAATGATGCGGTGCAGGGCCTGGTGAAGAGCCCTCGCTATGTGGCCGCGTTTCACGAAAAGCGATCAGGCCATTTGCACCCGCTGAAGTACGCGCTTGGACTGGCGCAGGCCGCGCAGGAGGCCGGCGTGAAGATCTATGAGCGCACGCCGGTGACCGCCTTTCAGCGCGGCTCGCAGCTGCGGGCCATTACGGGGCAAGGCGTGGTGACGGCGCGGTTTGGTCTGTTGGCGGGCAACTGCATGTTGCCGGAATATGGCCCGATGGTGGCCCCGGAAATCGCCCCGCGCATCATGCCCGTGGGCACCTACATCATCGGCACCGCGCCCATCGAGCAGGCTTTGAGCGATCGCCTGATTGCGCACAACGCGGCGGTGTGCGACAACAACTTCGTGCTCGATTACTACCGCTTCAGCGCAGAGCGGCGCATGCTGTTTGGCGGGCGGGTGAGCTACACCACCCACACGCCGGGCAACCTGAAAGAGGTGATGGCCAAGCGCATGGGCGAGGTGTTTCCCGAGCTGGTGGGTACGCCGGTGGACTATGTGTGGGGTGGGTTTGTTGACATCAGCATGAACCGCGCCCCCGATTTTGGCCGGCTGGGCGACAACCTGTATTACCTGCAGGGCTTCAGCGGCCACGGTGTGGCCCTGACCGGACTGGCTGGCCAACTGGTGGCCGATGCGGTGGTCGGGCAGGCGGAGCGCTTTGACGTGTTCACCCGCCTGAAGCACCGCGAGTTTCCCGGCGGCGCCATGCTGCGCACCCCCAGCCTTGCGCTGGGCATGTTGTGGCACCGGATGAAAGACGCGCTGGGCTAGGCGCCTGCTCTTACTGCTGCTGAGGCTACCGGGGCGCTGTTCAGCGCAGGAAGTTGCCTTCACTCACGCTTTCCAGGCGGGATACGCTCATGGTTCTGATCTTGCGTTCGAAGGTGATGGTGGCGTCGGCGATTTCTTCCATGCGGGGCAAGCGGCCCATCTGGACCTGGTGGGTTTCGTGCAGTTTCACGGTGGCTGTCATCCAGGGAAATCCGGAGCGTTCGACGCTCACGATTTCGCGCTCGGTGTTGATGCGTGCGTTGGCGAGCATGAGGGCTGCGCCGGCCCGCTTTTCATACTCGCACATCATGTCTTTGCCGCCGTCCACCTGCCATTCGCCTGTCGCATGGCCTGCACGGATGTGGACTTTGAGATCGTATGTGTAGTCGTCACAGGCCCTGTCTTTCCCGCGCATGACGGCCTCGTCGTGCTGGTTCAACCAATGGGCGATGTTCCGTTCGCTGAACATGAAGTAGCTGTGCGCGTAAAAGGCACCGGCCAAAATGGCCAGCCATGCGATTTTTCTCATGGATCCTCGTTCCCTGTTGTCGTGCCCGCCGTGGGGCGGTTGATTCTAGGGGCGAGCGCGGACGGCAGATTGTGTCGGTACGGCCTCAGTTCAGCGGCGTTTTCGCCAGCCGCTTTGCGTTGGCCATGGCGGTGCGGTGCACTGGCGCCAGGCCTTTGTTGATCACACCCATGCCCGCTTGCTGCATCTGGGTTGCCATGGCGCCCGGGGTGGCGCCGCCGCCCAGCCAGGGGTAGCACAGCGAGCGCCATGCGGTGGTGGCCAGGGTCTGACTGGCCAACAGGGTTTGCGCGCTCATGGCCAGCCACGACTCGGTGAATGCCTGCTCTTTTTCATCGACCATGCGCTGGAATTCGACGCGGTCACGTTCAGAAGGCATGGGCCCGGCCAGCACCATGCGGGTCATCCGGTGGGTGACCACTTGCGAGGCGGCTGTGGCCAGTTCGCTGGACTTTTTGCTCAGTGCCTGGTGGTTGGTGTGACGGGGCGAGGCCATGTTGATTTCCTTTCGTCGCGGGCTTGTGGCCAGCGGTTGACCCGGGACGGATGCAAACGATCAATCAACGGATGATCTCAAATTAGCATGGTTTCATGATGCGTGCCTAGCGCGCTCCAAAATTTGGAGCGTAGTTGTGTGGTTTCACATGGCTTTGATGCGTTGCTGCACCGCAACAAAACTGGCGCAGATGCGGGCGCTATCTGGCCGGTTTTTCAGGCCGTTTCGGCGCGATGCAGGCGTTGATCGATTGCGCCACAGTCTGCGCGATCATCGGACCGCAGCGCTGGATGGCGCTGAGGGGGGCATAGCCGTAGCCGATCACCAATCCCTGCAGGTCGCTGCGCGCCATGCAGTAGCTCGACAGGGGGCGCACGGTAAGGCCTTGGCGCGCCAGGGTTTGGGCAATGGCTTTGTCGTCTGCGTTGGTGGGCAGGCGCAGACACAGGTGCAGGCCTTGCTCGGCGCCACTGATGCGCGGCGGCAGGTCGGGAGCGCTCAACAAAGGCCTGAGCGCTTCGAGCAGGCATTGGCGTCGTTCGGCGTAGTTTTGCCGGGCGCGCCGCAGGGCGCTGCTGAAGTGGCCCATTTCAATGAACTCGGCCAGGGCCGCCTGCATCGGCATCTGGCCGGGGCGATTGAGGTCATAGTGGGCCTGTTTGAAGGCCGTGGCCAGTGGCTTGGGCACCACGAGGTAACCCAGCTTGATGCCGGGGTAGAGCACCTTGGAGAAGGTGCCCATGTAGAGCACGCGCCCGTCGGTATCGAGTCCCTCCAGGCTGGAGATGGGCGGGCCGCTGAAGCGGTATTCGCTGTCGTAGTCGTCTTCCAGAATCCAGGCGCGGTGCTGGCGCGCGGTGAGCAAGAGCTGCTGGCGCCGGGGCAGTGACATCACGGCGCCGGTGGGGTATTGGTGGGAAGGGGTGACGTAGATCAGGCGCGGTGGTTTGTCTGGTCGCGCGGCGTCGGGGTTGATGCCTTCGTCGTCCACGGCCACCGGCTCGATGGCCAGACCCGTGGCCATGAAGGCCTTGACCGCACCCCAGTAGGCCGGGTCTTCGACCCACACGGTGTCGCCGTGGTCGGCCAGCATGCGCGCGCAGAGTTCGAGCGATTGCTGGGTGCCGGTGGTGACGATGACCTGATCGGCATCGAGCTGCACGCTGCGCGAGACCCGCAGGTAGTCGGTAATGGCGCGGCGCAGCGGTGCGTAGCCTCCCGAGTTGTTGTAGTCGAGCATGTCCGGGTAGGTCATGCGCCAGTGCTTGTTTTGCAGGCGTTGCCACAGCCCGATCGGAAAGGCACTGAAATCGGCGATGCCCGGCGTGAACGGCTGCACCTCGAGCTCGGTGGCGCAAAACGTGGTGGACAAGGCTTTTCCGCGGGTCGACAGTTCGCCTGCGAGGCCTGGGTTCGCGCCGCGCCACCGGGCTTCGGTTGCCCGGCCAGAGTGCACGCGCGGCACGTTGTCGTTGACAAAGGTGCCACTGCCAATGCGGCTGACCAGATAGCCTTCCACGCTGAGCTGGTTGATTGCGGCCACGACGGTGTTGCGCGACAGGTTGAGGTCTTGCGCCAGATCGCGGCTGGAAGGCAGCCGCTCACCTGCGGGCAACTTGCCTTCCAGCAGCGCGCGGCGCAGGCTCTCGTAGAGCTGCCGGTGCAGGGGCAGGGCATCCTGATCGCCCAGGCGGGCCATTTCGGCAAGCAAGAATTCAGACAGCATAGGCTCTAAGGGGTCGGCGGCGGGTTGCCTTTTAAGCCCACCGCGGAACCGGCTCTGCCGGGCCGCCAGTGGGGTCCCCTCGGGGGGAAAACGCGAAGCGGCGCAGGGGGGCCTCCGAATTGGCACCATAAACTGGCTTCAACTGGCGCTGATTGTGATCCAATTGCACCGCCACAATCAAGCTACAAGACTGGAGACCCGATGAACAAGCTGCCGCCCTGTCTGGTTTGGCTGCCCGCCGATCACCGCCTTTTGGGTGACCAAGGCCACCAGATGCCCTTTTTGATGCTGGGTGACAAATACGCTCGCGCCGTCAAGGTGGGTGCGAAAGCGCAGCCGCTGCTGTTTCCGCTGGCCGATATCGGGTCGATCGACGAACTGTTGTCACTGGTGGATGGGGTCATGCTCACGGGCTCGCCTTCCAACGTGCACCCCTCCCATTTCAACGAAGAGGTGGCCGACCCCAGCCTGCCACTCGATCCGGTGCGCGACGAACTGACCTTCGCGCTGGCGAAGGCTTGCGTGCAGCAGGGTGTGCCCTTGCTGGGCGTGTGCCGCGGTTTCCAGGAAATCAACGTGGCCATGGGCGGTTCCTTGCACCAGCAGGTGCAAAACGAGCCCGGCCTCATGGACCACCGTGAGTCCAAGAGCGCGCCGCTCGAAGAGCAATACGCGCCCAGCCACGCCATCATTCCGGTGGCGGGCAGCGCCTTGCAGGCCTGGGCCGGAGGCGCGGCCGAGGTGCGGGTCAACTCCCTCCATGGCCAGGGCATCAAGCGCCTGGCGCCGGGCCTTGAGGCCATGGCACACGCACCCGACGGCGTGGTCGAGGCTTTTGCTGTGAAAGGGGCTGCCGCGTTCGCTTTTGCGGTCCAGTTTCATCCAGAATGGCGATGCTGGGAAAACCCGTTTTACGCCGCCATTTTTGAGGCGTTTGGCGAAGCCTGCCGGGCGCGGCGCAGCGTGCGTTTGCAGGCCGCCGATGGACCCTCTGGAGCACCAGCCTGAAACGACACCACTTGCCAGCCTTTCCCCGAAGTTTTCCTGTTTTTCCGACCCACACAATCACAACTCAGCGAAGGAATTGCCTATGACGACCCCACCCAAAAAGATGAGCTTCAACGATCTGGAGACCTGGCTCAACGAGCGCCGCGTCACCGAAATCGAGTGTCTGGTGCCCGACTTGACCGGTGTGGCGCGCGGCAAGATCCTGCCTCGCGAGAAGTTCACGGAAGACCGGGGCATGCGTTTGCCACAGGGTATTGTGTGCATGGGTGTGACGGGGGAGTTCCCTGTGAGCGGCCCCTACTACGATGTGGTCGACCCGACCGACAAAGACATGCAGTTGCGCCCCGTGCCCGAATCGGTGCGTCTGGTGCCATGGGCCACCGACCCCACCGCCCAGGTGATCCACGATTGTTTTGACCACGAAGGCAAGCTGGTGCCGTTTGCACCACGCAGCGTGTTGCGCCATGTGTGCGACCTGTACGAAGCCGAAGGCTGGGACCCGGTGGTCGCGCCCGAACTGGAGTTCTACCTGACGGCCCGCAACACCGATCCCAACACACCACTGAAGTCGCCCATCGGCCGCAGTGGCCGCGCCGAGACCTCGCGCCAGGCGTATTCGATCGATGCGGTGAACGAGTTCGATCCGCTGTTCGAGGACATCTACGCTTATTGCGAGCAGATGGAGCTCAACGTCGATACGCTGATCCACGAAGTGGGTGCGGGCCAGATGGAAATCAACTTCTTCCACGCCCACCCGCTGGGTCTGGCCGACGAGGTGTTTTTCTTCAAGCGCACGGTGCGCGAAGCGGCGATGCGCCACGACATGTATGCCACGTTCATGGCCAAGCCCATCGCGGGTGAGCCGGGCAGCGCGATGCACATCCACCAGAGCATTGTGGACAAGAAAACCGGCAAGAACATCTTCAGCAACGAAGATGGAACAGAGACCGACGCGTTCTACCACTACATCGGCGGCCTGCAGCGTTACATCCCGTCGGCGATGGTGCTGGTGGCGCCCTACGTGAACAGCTACCGCCGCCTGTCGCGCAATTCCGCCGCACCCATCAACATCGAATGGGGCAAGGACAACCGCACCGTGGGCATCCGCTCGCCGATCGCGTCGGCACAGGCCCGCCGTGTCGAGAACCGCGTGATCGGTGCCGACGCCAACCCCTACATCGCCATGGCCATGACCCTGGCTTGCGGCTACCTGGGCATGAAGAACAAGCTCAAGCCCAAGGCCGAGATGAAGGGCGACGCTTACCTGGCGCCTTACTCGCTGCCCCGCAGCCTGGGCGAAGCGCTGGACTGGCTCAAGCGCGAGCCCGAGCTGCACGAGATCCTGGGCAAAGAGTTTGTGACGATCTACTCCGAGATCAAGGAACTGGAATACGACGAGTTCATGAAGGTGATCTCGCCCTGGGAGCGTGAGCACCTGCTATTACACGTGTAACCCCCCGCGCCGCCTGCGGCGTCACCCCCAGGGGGCAACATCCGCAGCCCGGCAAAGCCGGTTCTGCGATGTTCTTGGTTTTGCTCCCCGTTTTTGTAGAGAGGTCTTTTGATGAGCAATTCTTCCTTGATCGCACCGCCCGCTTTGGTCCAGCGGGATCAGAAGCACGACACCGCTGCGGTGCAGACGCTGGACAGCGCGCACTTCATCCACCCGTTCACCGACCACGCGGACCTGGCCGCTCAGGGTGCCAAGGTGATCGTGAAGGCGGACAACATCCATGTCTTCGATTCCGAAGGCCACAAGATGCTGGACGCCATGAGCGGCCTGTGGTGCGTCAACGCAGGTTATGCGCGCAAGGAGCTGGCCGACGCGGCGTACCAGCAGATGATGACGCTGCCGTTCTACAACAACTTCTTCAACACCACCAACGTGCCTGCGGTGAGGCTGGCGGCCAAGCTGGCCTCGCTGGCGCCGGAAGTGGACGGCCGCAGCTTCAGGCACGTGTTCTATTCCAGCAGTGGCTCCGAGAGCAACGACACCAATGTGCGCATGGTGCGGCGCTACTGGGACCTGCTGGGCCAGCCCCAGCGCAAGGTCATCATCGGCCGCCTGAACGGCTACCACGGCTCGACCATGGCAGGCGCTTCGCTCGGCGGCATGAGCGGCATGCACGCCCAGGGCGACCTGCCGATTCCCGACATCCAGCACATCGAGCAGCCCTATTTCGCTGAAAAGGCCCGGGCAGGCGAGAGCGCCGCCGAATTCGGTGTGCGCGCCGCACGCTGGCTCGAAGACAAGATTCTGGCGGTGGGCCCGGACCGCGTGGCCGCGTTCATCGGCGAGCCGGTGCAGGGCGCGGGCGGCGTGATCATCCCGCCCGATACCTACTGGCCCGAGATCCAGCGCATCGTCGACAAATACGGCATCTTGCTGATCTCCGACGAAGTGATTTGCGCCTTCGGTCGTCTGGGCCACTGGTTTGCTTACGAGAAATTTGGCTACAAACCCGACCTGATCACCTTTGCCAAAGGCGTGACCAGCGGCTATGTGCCGCTGGGCGGCGTGATGGTGGGCGACCGCGTGGCCAAGGTGTTGATCGAGCAGGGCGGTGAGTTCAACCACGGCTACACCTATTCGGGCCATCCGGTGGCCTGCGCGGTGGCGCTGGCCAACATCGAGCTGATGGAGCGTGAGGGTCTGGTGGAGCGCGTCAGGAACGACACCGGGCCTTACCTGGCCGAGCGTTTTGAGGAGCTCCAGGCGCACCCGCTGGTGGGCGCGGCCGACACCTGCGGGTTTGTCGGCGGCATCACGCTGGTGAAAAACAAGGCCACCATGGCCGCCTTCGACGCCGACGTTGGCGTGGGCATGATCTGCCGCGGCCATTGCTTCAAGAACGGCTTGATCATGCGTGCCGTGGGCGACCGCATGATCATCGCCCCGCCTCTTGTCATGACCCGCGCGCAGGTCGATGAACTCATGGGGTTGATCAAACTCTGCCTCGACGCAACGCTGGACGAGTTGCGCAGCGCCGGAAAGCTGGCCTGAGGCGAATCTTTTGTTACAGTCTTTTCTACCCCAAATAGGGGATCATCTTGGTCCGTAAATTGCTTATTCGCTCGGCCGGCCTGGCTGTCTGCGCAACCGTTTCCAACCTTGGGTTTAATCCCGCCTTTCTGGAGTACACCTCACCATGAAGAAACAAGTTCTGGCCCTGGCCATCTCGGCAATTCTGCTGGCCGCCTGCGGGAAAAAAGAAGAGCCGGTTGCCGCGCCTGCCGAATCCGCAGCGCCTGCTGTTGCCGCAACCGCTGAGGCTGCCAAGCCTGCCGGCCCGATGCTGGATGACGAAAAGTTGCTGAACATCTACAACTGGGCCGACTACATCCCCGAAGGCATGCTGGCCAAGTTCGAGGAAGAGACCGGCGTCAAGGTCAACTACAACACCTTTGAAACCAACGAAGCGCTGCACGCCAAGCTGGTGGCCGGCAACTCAGGCTACGACATCGTGGTGCCTTCCGCCGGCTTTGCCAAGAAGCAGATCGATGGCGGGCTGTTCCAGGCCATCGACAAGAGCAAGCTGTCCAACTACGGCAACCTGAACGCGGGTTTCATGAGCAAGGTTGCCAGCGTGGACCCGGAAAACAAGCACCTGGTGCCTTGGGCCTGGGGCTTCACCACCGTGGGCATCAACAAGCAAAAAGTTGAGAAGGCTTTGGGCGGTATGCCCATGCCCGAAAACGCCTGGGACCTGGTATTTGATCCCAAGTACTCCAGCAAGCTGAAAGCCTGCGGTATCACCTACCTGGATTCCCCGAGCGAGATCATGCCTGTGGTGCTGCACTACATCGGCAAGCCGGCCTACAGCGAAGACCCGGCTGATTTCAAGGCTGCTGGCGAGATGCTGAGCAAGGTGCGCCCCGACATTCGCATGTTCTCCAGCACCATGATCGACGACATCGCGGGTGGCAAGGCTTGTGCCTTTATCGGCTGGTCGGGAGACATCAATATCGCGGCCGATCGCCTGAAAGAAACCGGTGGCAAAGACGAGATCGTGCCCCTGCTGCCCACCACGGGTGGATTGGTGTTCATCGACACCATGGCCATTCCGACCGATGCCAAGCATGTGAACAATGCCCACGCCTTCATCGACTGGTATTTGCGCGGTGAAAACAGTGCTTCCATGGCCAACGAGATGAACTACCCCACGGCCAACACCGCGGGCATGGACGCCATCAAGCCCGAGATCAGAGACAACAAGACCATCTTCCTGGCCCAGGAAGATCTGGACCGCCTGATTCCCCCTGGTGGCTATTCCAACGAGATCTCAAGCACGCTCAACGACACCTACAACGCGTTCAAGCGCGGCAAGTGATTCGCAGCGACGCACTGCGGCAATTCAAAAGGGCTGTTCTTCCTCTGGGTTGAGCAGCCCTTTTTTGTGAGAAGCATGGCGAACAGAAGAGACATCCAACAAAGAGAGGCCTGAACATGACTGACACGGCTGGGTACCTGGTGACCGAAAAACTGGTCAAGAGATTTGATGAGGCGGTGGCGGTGGACGAGGTCTCGCTGTCCATTGGCAAGGGCGAAATTTTTGCACTGCTGGGCAGTTCGGGCTGTGGCAAGTCCACCCTGTTGCGCATGTTGGCGGGGTTTGAAAAGCCCACCTCGGGACGCATCTTGCTGGGCGGGCAGGACGTGGCCGGAATGCCGCCTTACGAGCGGCCGGTGAACATGATGTTCCAGTCGTATGCCCTGTTTCCCCACCTGAGCATCTGGGAGAACGTGGCCTTCGGTCTCAAGCGCGAGGGTCTGCCCGGCGCCGAGGTGAAGCGCCGTACCGACGAGATGCTGGGCCTGGTGCAGCTCACACCCTACGCCAAACGCAAGCCCCACCAGCTCTCTGGCGGGCAACAACAGCGCGTGGCCCTGGCGCGCAGCCTGGCCAAGAAGCCGAAGCTGCTGTTGCTTGACGAACCGCTGGGCGCGCTGGACAAGAAACTGCGTGAGCAAACGCAGTTTGAACTGGTCAACATCATCGAGCAGGTGGGGGTGACCGTGGTGATGGTGACGCACGACCAGGAAGAGGCCATGACCATGGCCAGCCGCATTGCGATCATGAGCAAGGGGCGGGTGTTGCAGGTCGGTACTCCCGAAGAGATTTACGAGCACCCGCGCAACAAGTTCGTGGCCGATTTCATCGGCAACGTGAACCTGTTCCCGGGCAAGCTCAGCGTGGACGAAGCGGACCGTTGCGCGGTCACCACCGCGATAGGCGAGATTCAGGTTGGCCACGGTGTGAGCGGCACGTTGAACATGCCGGTCTCGCTGGCGGTGCGTCCCGAGAAGGTCGCGATCAGCAAGAAGCGGCCCGAGAACGTGACCAGCAACCTGTTCAAGGCGCGCGTCAAGGAAATCGGCTATCTCGGCTCATACAACAACTACATCCTGGAAGCCGCGGATGGTTCCAAGGTGCGCACCACCGAGGCCAACAGTTCCCGCTACGACCTGGAGGAGATCACCTGGGAAGACGAGGTGTACTTCTGGTGGAACGATGAAGCCGGGGTGGTGCTGAGTGATTGACTGGCTTCCCCCGCGCCGCTTCGCGTCACCCCCCAGGGGGCAACGCTGGCGGCCCGGCAAAGCCGGTTCCGCGGCGTTCCGGGTTGAACGCACACGACTCGATAGGTTGCAAGTTTCTGGAGATTTTTGATGGCACTTTCATCGCTCCCCATACCCGGCAAACGCTTTGTGATTGGCGTGCCGTACACATGGCTGTTTGTCTTTTTCCTGTTGCCCTTCCTGATCCTGACCTACATCAGCTTTGTGGACATGGGCTCAGACATCAGCCCCTTCAAACCGATCTGGGATCCGGTGTCGGGGGTGCTGCACATCAAGTATGAAAACTACCTTTCCATCTTCCGTACCGAAGAGGGCGCGCCGTGGTTCCAGACGCTTTACGTGGAGGCCTACGTACGCTCGATCTGGTATGCCCTGGTCACGGCTGTCCTGTGCCTGCTGATTGGCTACCCGTTTTCCTATTTCATCGCGCGCTCGGCGCCCAGCGTGCGTCCGGCTTTGCTTCTGATGGTGATGCTGCCTTTCTGGACTTCGTTTCTGCTGCGCGTTTACGCCTGGAAAGGATTGCTCGCAGAGCAGGGTGTGATCAACCGCGCCATGATGGCGGTGGGCATCATCGACGAGCCTATTCGGATGCTCTACACCGACATCTCCATGCTGGTGGGCATGACCTACGTGTACCTGCCCTTCATGGTTTTGCCGCTTTACGCGACCCTGGTGAAAATGGATTTCCGCTTGCTGGAAGCCGCCTACGACTTGGGTACCACGCCTTTCAAGGCCTTCTGGCTGGTGACCGTGCCGCTTTCCAAGGCCGGCGTTATCGCGGGCTTCATGCTGGTGTTCATTCCCTGCGTGGGCGAGTTCGTGATCCCCTCGCTGCTGGGTGGGCCTGAGAACCTGATGATTGGCCGCGTGGTGTGGGACGAGATGTTCACCGCCAACGACTGGCCCAAAGCCACCGCACTGGCCGTGACCATGATCGCGCTGATCATCGTGCCACTGGCGATCTATTACCACTATGCCGCCGAAGAGAAATAACCCCCCCGCGCCGGCTTTGCTGTCACGCCCCAGGGGGCGGCGCTGGTGGTCTGGAGAAGCCAGTCCCGCGGCACCCTGGCGTTTTGCCCACCCCGCGCCGGGCTTCACTTCGTGGCCCGTCACCCCTCAAGGGACAACATCTGCGGCCCGGCAAAGCCGGTTCCGCGATGTTCGCGGTTTGCCCTCCTCGCTCTCAAAGCTGTGTGGTTTGAAGGATTTTTGACATGAAACAACTGCTCGAAAAACACTTTGGCAAGTTCTGGTTGGCGCTGGTGTACGGATTTTTGTACATCCCGTTGTTCTTCATGATCGTGTTCGGCTTCAACAGCACCCGGCAAGACGCCAAGTTCACCGGCTTTTCGCTGCGCTGGTACGAAGCCCTGATGCGCGACAACCGCATCGTTGATGGCTTCTTCGTGTCGCTCAAAGTGGCTGCGGTGACCGGGGTTCTGTCTGCGATTCTGGCCACCTTCGCAGCCTTTGTTCTGGTGCGCTACCGGCGCTTTCTGGGGCGCACGGTTTTCTCGGGCATGGTCAACGCGCCGCTGGTGATGCCCGAGGTGATCATCGGCTTGTCGCTGCTGCTGCTGGCGGTGGGATCACAGAACGCTTTTGGCTGGCCCGATCGCGGTCTGCTCACCATCATTGCGGGCCACACCCTGCTGGGCATGGCCTATGGCATGGTGGTGATCCAGTCGCGCCTGCTGGAGATGGACCGCAGCATTGAAGAGGCCGCAATGGACCTGGGCGCCCGGCCGCACCAGGTGTTTTTCCTCATCACCCTGCCCAACATCTTTCAGGCGATTCTGGCGGCTTTCCTGCTCGCATTCACCCTGTCGTTCGACGATGTGGTGATCGCCGAATTTTTGTCAGGCCCCGGTGTGAATACGCTGCCGCAGGTGATCTTCGGTTACGCCCGGCGCGGTATCAACCCCACCATCTACGCGGCGGCCACGCTGCTCATATTGACCGTCACGCTGGTGATCGTCAGTTACGCCATCTGGGTGGCCCGTGCCACGCGCAAACGTGAGCGTGAGATCCAGGCCGCGACGCGGGCGGAGATGGCGGCGCTGTCGACGCCATAACGCGCTGAAAATCCATCCGTTTAGACCGTGAAACGTGGCGAGCCCCTTGTCCTCTTGCCAGAATCAGGCCCGCCCGTCCCGCGGGCTTGGTCCGCCGTGAACAGATTTGGACATGTCGTTTTAACCATGATTTCCGGAGCCGCCTTTGAACCCTCGCCTTGTGCTGCTGATTGCATCTGCAGCGTTGATTTCTGTTTTGACATTGACCCAGACCGCTCAGTTGATCGCCACGGACCCGGTTGTCTGGCACATGGTGAACGTCAATGATGAGGTTTCACAAGGTGACGCCCACCTTCTAACGACGTCACTCGGGATGTCCGTTTTGATCGACGTCGGCGGCTACGAGTCTGCAAAACGAAAACTGCTGCCTTACCTTCGGGCGCAGCACATCGAGTCCGTTGACCATGTTTTTGTGACCCACCCTCACAAAGACCACTATGGTGGACTGATGGCCTTGATGGAGGGCGGCATACGGTTCAAGAAGGTGTATTTCAATCTCCCTGACAAGCCCACTTGCGACGCTGAAATACCTTGGGGGTGCGACTACAAGGACGTTCTGGCCGTTCAGGCCCGTATCAAGGGTTCGGGGGCAGAGCTTTCGACGGTAGGCCAGCGGTTTCGGGTCGACCTGGGCTTTCGTTCCCATCTGACGGTGATCTACGCTTTTGACAACACCAGCACCCCGGTTGGACCGCTTGACATCAATGACATGTCATTGATTATCCGGTTTCGGCATCAGGACAGTTCTGTCTTGTTCACGGGGGATTTGAATGCGCTGATTGGGCACTATTTGTCCCAGGTGAATGAGGATTTGCACGCCACCATTCTGAAAGTGCCGCATCACGGAACTGAGGGTGTCGCGCCGAATGCATTTTTCGAGAAGGTGAACCCAGAAATAGCCATGGTGCCTGCGCCTCTCTGGCTTTGGTGCAGTGCCCGGAGCGAGCGCATCCGGCATTGGCACGACGCCCACCACGTTCCCACCTATGTCAATGGCATCCATGGCCATGTGGTGACGACCTTTGGTGACCATGGGGCCGTCGTGGCCGCAGAACACGGTGAAAGGTCGAGAAATCCCCTATTGATGTGCGCTGAGTCTGGACAGGGTGGCTTGCCTGCGTTCGCGCAATGACCGGAAGCTTGCGGCACCCCTCTGCTGTCGGGTGTGTGCGGGGGCCACGGCAACCTGTCGAGCAGGGGGCTTGTGGGGAAACCGGGTCCGGGCCGACGTGTGCTGGCGACGCAGGGCTGGCGCCATATCTGCAAGTGGGTTGAGGGAGCGCACCTGAATTGGATCGCTCGATCACCTTGGTTTCAACGTAGCATGGTGCCAATAGCCTCCAGTGAAAGACCTTTATGACCGATACCAACCTCCCCACATTCGATGGCCGGGCCTTCATCAATGGCGACCGCGTTGCCGCGATCAGTGGCCAGACCTTTGATTGCATTTCACCCGTTGATGGCCGTGTCCTGACCGCTGTGGCCCGCAGTGGTGAGGCCGATGTCAACGCGGCGGTGGCCGCCGCCCGGGCGGCCTTTGAAGACCGCCGCTGGAGCGGCATGGCGCCGGCCGCGCGCAAGCGCGTGATGATCAAGTTTGCCGACCTGGTGGCCGCTGCGGGCGACGAACTGGCGCTGACCGAGGCGCTGGACATGGGCAAGCCGGTGAAGTACGCCAAGGGTGTGGACGTGAACGCGGCGGCCAACTGCATCCGCTGGTACGGCGAAGCGGTGGACAAAATTTACGACGAGATCGCCCCTACGGCCGACACGGCGCTGGCGCTGATCACGCGCCAGCCGGTGGGGGTGGTGGGTGTGATCGTGCCCTGGAACTACCCCATGATCATGGCGGCCTGGAAGATTGCGCCGGCTTTGGCGGCGGGCAATTCGGTGGTGCTGAAGCCCAGCGAGAAATCGCCTTTGACGGCATTGCGTCTGGCCGAGCTGGCCTTGCAAGCGGGCATTCCCGCTGGCGTATTCAATGTGGTGCCGGGTTTTGGTCCGGAAGCGGGCTCGCCGCTGGCGCTGCACATGGACGTGGACTGCATTGCATTCACGGGCTCCACCCCGGTGGGCAAAAAGATCCACATGATGGCCGGCCAGAGCAATCTGAAGCGGGCCTGGACCGAACTGGGTGGCAAGTCGCCCAACATCGTGTTTGCCGATTGCCCCGATCTGGACCGCTCGGTGGAAGCCGCTGTGGGCAGCATCTTCTTCAACCAGGGCGAGAGCTGCAACGCGCCTTCGCGCCTGTTCGTGGAAGAGAGCATCAAAGATGCCTTCCTGGAAAAGGCGCTCAAGCTGGTGCCGGGCTATCAGCCGGGCAACCCGCTGGACAAGAACACGGTCATGGGCGCGATTGTTGACCAGGTGCAGCTGGACAATGTGATGCGCTACATCGGCCTGGGCCAGAGCGAAGGCGCGAAGCTGCTGGCTGGTGGCGCGCTGGCTTCGCCCGTGGCGGGTGGCTGCTATGTGCAGCCGACGATTTTTGACGGCGTGAAGCCGGAGATGACGATTGCGCGCGAAGAGATTTTTGGCCCGGTGCTGTCGGTGCTGAGCTTCAGCGACGCGGCCGACGTGGTGAAGCAGGCAAATGCCAGCGTGTATGGCTTGCAGGCTGCGGTGTGGACGCGGGACATCAACAAGGCCCATGGCGTGGCACGGGCTTTGCGTGCCGGCACTGTGCACGTGAACTCTTACGACGAAGATGACATCACAGTACCGTTCGGGGGCTTCAAACAGAGCGGCGTGGGGCGCGACAAGTCGTTGCACGCGTTTGACAAATACACCGAGACGAAGACAACCTGGATTCGTATCGATTCCCCGCTGTAAGCGGGGAATCGCCCCCCGCGCCGCTTCGCGTCACCCCCCGAGGGGGCGGCACTGGCGGCCGGGCAAAGCCCGTTCCGCGGTGCCCTGGGTGAAGGCATAGCGCGCCGGACACATTTTTTCTTTTTTCGATGGAGGCTTCCATGAACGCTATGAACGACATCAAGACCGACCACACCAATGCCGCCTGGCATGCCCGCCGCCTCGCGGCCACGCCGCGTGGTGTGGGGGTGATGAGTGATTTTTTCATCGAGCGCGCCAAGAACGCGGAGCTCTGGGACATCGAGGGGCGGCGTTTCATCGACTTCGCGGGGGGCATCGCGGTGCTCAACACCGGCCATGTGCACCCCAAAGTGCAGGCGGCGATCGCGGCGCAGCTGGAGCGGTTCACGCACAGCTGTTACCAGGTGGTGCCGTACACGGAATACGTGTCGCTGGCCGAGCGTATCAACGCCATGGTGCCGATTGACGGGCCGGTTAAGACGGCGTTTTTCTCGACCGGCGCCGAAGCTGTGGAAAACGCGGTGAAGATTGCGCGCGCTTCGACCGGTCGCAGTGGCGTGATCGCGTTTGGTGGCGCCTTCCACGGGCGCAGTCTGTTTGCGGTGGCGATGACGGGCAAGGTGCAGCCCTACAAGGCCGGCTTCGGGCCGTTCCCGCCCGAGATTTACCACGTGCCGTTCCCTTGCCATTGTTCGTCGCTGGACGAAACGAAGTACGCGATGGAGCAGCTGTTCAAGTGCGACATCGACCCGTCGCGTGTGGCCGCCATCATCTTTGAGCCGGTGCAAGGCGAGGGCGGGTTCAACCCCATCCAGCCGGCGGCCGTGAAGTGGTTGCGCGAGCTGTGTGATCAACACGGCATCTTGCTGATCGCCGACGAGGTGCAGACCGGTTTTGCGCGCACGGGCAAGATGTTTGCCATGGAGCACTACGGTGTGAGCCCCGATCTGATGACGCTGGCCAAGAGCATGGCGGGCGGCACCACGCTGTCGGCGGTGTGCGGCAAGCAGGCCATCATGGATGGCCCTTCGCCCGGCGGTCTGGGCGGCACCTATGCGGGCAATCCGCTGGCGGTGGCGGCGTCCCACGCGGTGATCGACGTGATGCTGGAAGAGAAGTTGCCTGAGCGGGCGCAGAAGCTGGGCGACCAGCTGGTGGCCCGGCTGAACACGGCCAAGGCGAAGTACAAGCGCATGGGCGATGTGCGCGGTCTGGGCGCCATGGTGGCTTGCGAGTTTGTCGACCCGGCCACGGGTGCGCCCGATGCCGACATGACGAAGAAGGTGCAGGCGGCCGCGCTCAAGCGGGGCTTGTTGCTGCTGACCTGTGGGGTCTACGGCAACGTGATGCGTTTCCTGTTCCCGCTCACCATCGAAGACAGCGTGTTTGCCGAAGGTCTGGAGGTGTTCGATGCGGCGTTGGCTGAAGCATTGAACTGACCGGTTCGGGCCATGAAGTCAGCGCCAAAGCGGGTGGGGTCGGTAGCGACGCCACCCGCTTTTTTGTGGGCGGCGCTTACTTCTTTTTCATGGCGCAGGTGCTGAAGCCCAGAATAGCGTAGGGCGGGCACCAGCCCATGAGGGCTGTGACCAGAGGCACAACGCCGATCCAGCCCCAGATGCCGATGGCACCGGTGGCGGTGGCGGCGATGAGTGCCAGGCCGATAACGGCGCGCAGGATGCGGTCCAGGCTGCCAATGTTTTTGGTCATGTGAAGACTCCTGAAAAGGGATGGGGTGGGCCACTGTTGGGCAACTTCAGGCGCTGTTGGGTTGTCAGTGGGTCTGGGTGCATTGAACCCCAGCGGCGGTGAATCGTTTGTGACCTGGGTCACCAATCGGTGCGTACGAACCGGTTTACCGAGCCACCAGTGCCGCCAGGGTGCGCAAACCCGAGCTGTCCCGGACTGTGATGCATTCGCGCGCGAGTTCAACCAGGCCGTCGCGTTCAAAGCGGTGCAGCAGGCGGGTGACCATTTCGCGCACAGTGCCGAGTTCGTCGGCCAAGGCCTGGTGGGTGACCCGCACCTGCTGGCCGTGGCCGAGCAAAGCCGCAGCCAGGCGGCTGTCGAGCCGTTGAAACGCCACGGCGTCGATCAGGGCGGTCAGGTCGGCCATGCGTGCAGCGAACAGGCCGAGCACATAGCTTCGAAACACGGCATCAGCCAGGGCGGCCTCGAAGTCGGCGGGCGCGAGCAGGGTGAGGGTGGTGGGACCAGTGGTCACTGCGTGGGCGCTGAGTGGCTGGTGGGCAAACAGGCTGGCGGACGAGACCAGACACATCTCACCCGGCGAGACACGGTAAAGCTCCAGCTCGCGACCGTTGGCCCCACTGCGCGAAACCCGCACTTCGCCTTGTATCACCATGGGAAATCCCTGGCAGGCCTGGTTCTCCTGAAACAGTGGCGTGTCTGCCGGAACGGCCAGGGTTTGCAGCTTGGGCCACAGCGCGGGCAGTCCGCCCAGCGCGGGGTAGAGCGCCAGCAGTTTTTCAGCAATGGGGGTGTCGGCCATGCGGCATTGTAGGAGTGTGTCGCCTCGACTGTGCGAGGCGCAGTTGGGTTGGCGATTCGAATGAATGGATAAAGTTCTTTCAATTTATTTGAATTAAGGATTCAAGCGCTTTGACCGTGCCGGCCTGGCGAGTTGCCTAAACTGGGACCCATGAAGCCGACCGTTGTTCGTTATCACTTTGTTTCCCGCTTGCTGCATGCCGTGCTCGGGCTGGCACTGGTGGGCCTGTTTGCGGTGGGCCTGTACATGGCAGACCTGCCGTTTTCGCCCGATCGTTTGAAGCTCTACAACTGGCACAAGTGGGCCGGCGTCACGGTGCTGACACTGGCGTTTGTGCGCTTGATATGGCGTCTGACGCACCGTCCGCCCGCCTTGCCCAAAGCCATTTCGCAGGCCATGCCGTCCTGGCAGCATGTCGCCAGTGAAGCCACCCATGTGGGCTTGTATGTGCTGTTTTTCGCCGTTCCCCTGGCCGGCTGGGCCTACAGCTCTGCGGCCGGTTTCCCCATCGTGCCCTTTGGGCTGTTCCAGTTGCCCGATTTTGTGCCCGTAAGCGAGGGTCTGGCCGATGTGCTCAAGCCGGTGCACAAATTCAGTGCCTATGCCATGGCGGCGTTGGTGGTGCTGCATGTGGCCGGCGCGCTGAAACACCAGTTCATTGACCGCGATGGCTTGCTGAGTCGCATGGGCTTCGGCCCGATCCCCCGTGCTTCGTCGCGGTCGACCATATAAATATTTGGAGTTTTTTGATGCCATTCCGCTTCACCCTGACCGCACTCGCTCTCGCAAGCCTGTCGCCGTTGACCGCGTTCGCACAACAGGCTTTGGTGCCCGCGCAGAGCGAAATCCAGTTTGTGAGCAAACAAATGGGCGTGCCTGTTGAAGGCAAGTTCAAGACCTTCAGCGCGCAGGTGGCGTTTGACCCGGCCAAGTTGGCCACCAGCAAGATTGCGTTCACCGTGGACACGGGCAGTGTCGACATCAGCCGCGAGGCCAATGCCGAGCTGCCCAAGCCGGTCTGGTTCAACGTGGCCAAGTTTCCGCAAGCCACCTTCCAGTCGAGCAGCATCAAGCGCATCGACGCGAGCAAGTTCGAGGTGGCCGGCAAGCTCAGCATCAAGGGCTTGAGCAGCGATGTGGTCGTGCCGGTGACCCTGGCGCAAAGCGGTGCCACCACCATCGCCACCGGTGCTTTTCCGATCAAACGCCTGACCTTCCGCATTGGCGAGCAGGAGTGGTCCGACACCTCGATGGTGGCCGATGACGTGCAGGTCAAGTTCAAGTTGGCCTTGACTGGCGTCGCGAAACTGTGAATGCCCTTGGCCGCATTGCGTCTTCCCCCTCAAGAGGGATGACTCTGGCGGTCTGCTGAAGACCGCGCCATGCGGAGCGCTGGCTTTTCACCACATACTCCGATCTAATTTGTTAGTTTTTCATCCCTCCAACAGGAAATCAACCATGCGCAAATCCCTTACCTTGCTGGCCGCAGCCGCCGTTTTGTCCACCGCGGGCATCGCCCAGGGGGCCGATTACGCGATCGACCCGACCCACACCTTCGCCACGTTTGAGATCGGCCACTTCGGCGCCAGCGTGAACCGCGCCCGTTTCGACAAAAAGGAAGGCACGATCAGCTTTGACAAAGCCGCCAAAACCGGCAAGGCCGATATTTCCATCGACATCACCTCGGTGAATTCCGGCACCGCCGCTTTCGACAAGCACCTGCAAAGCCCGGACATCTTCAACGCCGCCAAATTCCCCAAGGCACGCTTCGTGTCCGAGAAATTCGTGTTCAATGGCGACAAGGTCAGCGAAGTCGTGGGCCAGTTGACGCTGCTGGATAAAACCATGCCGGTCACCCTCAAGGCCAACCAGTTCAATTGCTACGAGAGCCCGATGCTCAAGCGCGAAGTGTGTGGCGGGGACTTTGAAGCCACCATCGACCGCACCGCTTTCGGCGTGAACTACGGCGTGGATTGGGGCTTCCCGAAAAGCGTTCGCCTGGTGATGCAGATCGAGGCAGTGAAGCAGTAAGCCCCCCTGCTGCGCGGGGGGACCACACCTGCGGACTGGCGGAGCCAGATCCGCGGTGTGACTGGGGTGGGGTGCTGCGCTCCGCTTGCGTCTCTGGTGCTCCAAACCAATGGTCAAAGGCCCGCTGTTGCGGGCCTTTTTCATGGGCGCTGTTGGTTGCCTTGTGGTGAGAGCGCCTCAACGGCCGCGGGATCGGTGAGGAAGTCGAGGAAGAGCCTGATCAGGCCATCCTTGGGGGCGTTGGGTGGCCAGACGGCGTAGACGCTGGCGGGCTCCATGGTCCAGCCTTCCAGCACGTATTGCAGGTGGTTGGCGGCCACTTCAGGTTCCGCCAGGAACGCCGGTATCACCGCCAGCCCCAAACCCGACCGCGCCATCTGGCACACCGCATTCAGGCTGTTCACGCTGATGCGCGCGCGCTTCTTGTCGATGGTTTCGCGCTGGCCGGCACGCAGGAAGGTGATGCTTTTCTGCCCTGCTGGCACCAGCTCCAGCCAGTCCCAGTCGATGAGGTCGTTGGGTGCGCCGGGCGCCGCACGGGTGGCCATATAGGTCGGGGAAGCCACCAGTCGGCGGGTTACCTCAAACAGTTTCTTGGCTTTGAGCGCGCTGTCTTTCATCGCACCCACCCGGATCGCGATGTCGAACCCGTCCACGATCAGGTCGCGACGGGTGTCGAAGAAGTCGATGGACAGGTTGACTTTGGGGTACGCCAGCCCGAATTGGGCGATCTGGTCAGTCAGCTTCGATTGCACCAGACCGGCCGGCACGGTCAGGCGCAAGGTGCCTGAGGGTTGCGCCGATTGGTAGGCGATGTCTTGCAGGCCGGATTCGGCCGCATCGATCATGGTGTGTGCGGCGGTGAGCAGGCGCTCGCCTGCAGGGGTGAGCGACAGCTTGCGCGTCGAGCGGTGCAGCAGGGCGGTGCCCAGGCGCTGCTCCAGCTGCCCGACATGGTGGCTGACCACCGAGGGAGAGAGCTGGAGCGCCAGCGCGGCGCCCCGGAAGGAACCGTGATCCACGGTCTTGGCAAAGATGGCGATCTGGCGCAGTTCTTCCAGCATTATGTAAAAAATCAGAACAGTGAAATGCAACAAGCGCATCTTATCTTTTAATCAAGATTCACGGATCATCCTTTCACACCGGTGCCTGAAACAAACCCCGTTCGATTTTGAACAAGATCTGGAGTGTGAAAAATGAAAAACCTGAAACACCTGTTGGCCGCCGCCGCGCTCTTCGGCGCCTTGATCAACCCCGCTTTGGCTGACGACAAGGCGGTGGTGCAGAAGTTCTACGACTTCGTGAGCAACCCCGCGTCGACCGAGTCCGCTGCGGCGTTCAAAGCTGTGACGGCCGACAACTTCCAGAGCATTGGCGACTATTCGGGCAAAGCCAAATCGCGCGATGCCTTCATCGGTCAGGTCGGTGGCTTTGCCCAGCTGATTCCCGATTTGAAGTGGGCGCCGCAAGAAATGATCGAGCAGGGCGGCAAGGTGGTTGTTCGCAGCCGCGCGACCGGTACGCCCAAGGGTCTGCTGTTCGGCGTGGACGGCAAGGGCAAGGGCTTCGACATCATGTCCATCGATATTCACACCCTGGTCGACGGCAAGATCGTCCAGACCCACCACGTTGAAGACTGGTCCAGCGCACTCCGCCAACTGAGCGCCCAGTGAACCCCGGCATCAGCATGCAACGCAGAACCCTACTCACCCGCTCGATCGGCGCCACTTTGGCGCTGATCCTCACCCAACACGCAGGAGCATCTTCCATGGACACAACCACCCAAACTTCCTTTGACACCGTGATGGCCTTTATGGGCGCCATGGGCAAAGGCGACATGAAGACCATGTCGGACCTGATGGCCGACGACATGGTCTGGCACAACGAAGGCGACAAATCCATGCCGTGGATCGGCCCGTGGAATGGCAAAGCGAAGATTTTTGAATTCCTGCCGATCTTTGGCGCGAATTTCAAAACCACCGCCTGGGACAACACCGACGCCTTTGCTTCGGGCGACACCGTGGCGGTGTTCGGCAAGATGAACGGGGTCACCACCAAGTCGGGCAAGGAAATTGGGGCATTCACCTTCGCCCTGCGCGCCAAGGTGCGTGATGGCAAGGTGGTGTTGTGGCACTGGTTCGAGGACAGCTACGCGGTGAGCAAAGCATTCCACGGCTGATCGAGCCGCTGAGACCGGAGACCCTTCCGGTTTTCTTTGAAGGCATGGCCGCAAGCCATGCCTTCGCCGCTTTCGGTTGTCGATCATTCGGTGGCAGCGTTTCCCCACTGTGGGGATATCCGATGGCCAAACTTTCGAACGCCTAAATCCCTCTGTGGATCAATGTGGTCCAGGCCCTGCTCGCAGCCATCATGCTGCAGCAAACCTACATGTTCAAGGTTGACCACGCCTCTGTCTGAGCGGCCGATGCCGACCTTCCTTGAGCGGCTGTGCTGGTATGCCGCTCGCTGAGCACCCGGCTGGTTGAGCGCTCAGGGTTGCGTGGCCAGTTCCAGCGTGTTTAGAAAATGCAGCGCATGCACCCGGTCCTCGCCGCACATTTCCGCGCTGGGCGGCAGCGAGCTGCACACCGCTGGCCGCTCGGGCAAGCCGAACAGCTTGCACATCAGTGCTTCGTCCAGGTGGGGGCAGGGCACTCCCGCCGGTTTGCCGTTGGGCAAGCCGGGCATCGGGCTGCTGATGGAGGGCGCAGTGCAGCAGGCGGCGCAGCCGGGACGACAGTCCATCAGGCTTTCTGGAACTGGCGCGTGGCCCACAAGACCTGATCGACCACGGCCTTGACATTGCTGCGTGCAAAGTCTGTAGACAGCTGGCCATCGGGGTCGAAAGCCTCGGACGCCCTGGACAGGGCGAACTGCCTGGGTGCGACCCAGCATTGCAGGTTCAGCATCAAAGGCGTGAGGTGGCTCAGGCTGCGCAAACCGCCGAGCGCGCCGGGCGAGGCGGCCAACAGGCCCACCACTTTGCCGGTGAAGGCCTTGGTGCCGTTGCTCCACTCGGGGTCGCCCTTGATGGGGCTGGACACCCAGTCGATGGTGTTTTTCAGCAGGGCGGTGTAGCTGCCGTTGTATTCGGGCGAGCAGATCAGCCAGGCCGGGTGGGCATGGAAAATTTCCTTCAGGCGCACCACGTCGCGCGGGGTGCCCTTGGCCTCCAGGTCGGCGTTGTAGAGCGGGATATCAAAATCGGCCAGCTCCAGGTGGGTGACTTGTGCGCCTTCGGCGGTGGCGATGGTGGCCACGGCACCGGCGAGTTGGCGGTTCCAGGATTGGGCGCGGGTGCTGCCCGCGAAGACGAGGGTGGGGGTTTGTGTGCTCATGGGCTTGATTGTCGGTGATGTGGGGCTTTGGGCTGCGGCGCACGCCATGGGCAAAGATGGGACAATTGCGGCCTGCTAGTCGGGCCCGGATCGGCCCGGCGCCATGCGGTGTTTCACGTGAAACATTGCTTCATTGACGAGGCTGCCAGCAGGGCAGCGCTCAGGAGTTCGGTATGTTGTACCCCCAGGAATTTGATGTGATCGTGGTTGGCGGTGGCCATGCCGGCACCGAGGCTGCGCTGGCCGCCGCGCGCATGGGCAGCAAAACGCTGCTGTTGACCCACAACATCGAGACACTGGGTCAGATGAGCTGCAACCCCAGCATCGGTGGCATCGGCAAGGGCCACCTGGTGAAAGAGGTGGATGCCTTGGGCGGGGCGATGGCGCTGGCGACGGACGAAGGCGGCATCCAGTTCCGCATCCTGAACAGTTCCAAGGGCCCGGCTGTGCGCGCCACCCGTGCCCAGGCCGACCGCATTTTGTACAAGGCGGCCATCCGCCGCATGCTGGAAAACCAGCCCAACCTCTGGCTCTTCCAGCAGGCGGTGGACGATCTGATGATCGAGGGCGACCGTGTCGTGGGCGCCGTCACCCAGGTGGGTATCCAGTTTCGCGGCCGCACCGTGGTGCTCACGGCGGGCACCTTCCTCGATGGCAAGATCCATGTGGGGCTGAACAACTACGCGGCGGGCCGTGCAGGTGATCCGCCGGCGGTGAGCCTGTCGGCCCGGCTGAAAGAGCTGAAACTGCCGCAGGCGCGCCTGAAGACGGGAACGCCTCCGCGCATCGATGGTCTCAGCATCGATTATTCCAAGTGCACCATCCAGCCTGGCGACGGAGTGGCCGGTGGCATGAACCCCGATCTGCCGGTGCCTGTGTTCAGCTTTATGGGGCGCGCGATTCCGCACCCGCAGCAAGTGCCATGCTGGATCACGCACACCAATGAACGCACCCACGACATCATCCGTTCCGGCTTTGACCGAAGCCCCATGTTCACCGGCAAGATCGAAGGTGTGGGACCGCGCTATTGCCCGAGCGTGGAAGACAAGATCAACCGCTTTGCCGACAAGGACAGCCACCAGATTTTTCTGGAGCCCGAGGGCCTGACGACCCACGAGGTCTACCCCAACGGCATCTCCACCAGCCTGCCGTTCGACATCCAGTACGACCTGGTGCGCAGCATGGCGGGCATGGAGAACGCCCACATCATCCGCCCGGGCTACGCGATCGAATACGACTACTTCGATCCGCGCTCGCTGAAAAACAGCTTCGAGACCAAGCAGATCCAGGGCCTGTTCTTTGCCGGGCAGATCAATGGAACGACCGGATACGAAGAAGCGGCGGCCCAGGGTCTGTTCGCCGGGCTCAACGCTGCGTTGCAATGTCGGGGCGAAGACGCCTGGCTGCCGCGCCGCGATGAGGCTTACCTCGGCGTTCTGGTCGATGACCTGGTCACACAGGGCGTGACCGAGCCTTACCGCATGTTTACCAGCCGGGCCGAGTTCCGCCTGCAACTGCGCGAAGACAATGCCGACGCGCGCCTGACAGAAGCGGGACGCAAGATGGGTCTGGTGGACGATGCGCGCTGGGAAGCGTTCAACCGCAAGCGTGAGGCTGTTTCACGTGAAACCGAGCGCCTGAAGACCACCTGGGTGAATCCGCGCAACCTGCCGCCGATCGAGAGCGAGCGGGTCTTGGGCAAAGCCATCGAGCACGAGCACAACCTGTTTGACCTGTTGCGCCGCCCGGGCGTGCACTACGACGCGCTCATGGCCATGAACGATCGCCAGCACCACCATGCGGATGTTTCACGTGAAACGCTGGGTGACCTGCACGCCACCGTGGTGGAGCAGGTGGAGATCGCGGCCAAGTATTCGGGCTACATAGACCGGCAGAAGATTGAAGTGGAGCGGGCGGCCAGCTATGAGGGTTTGAAGTTGCCTGCTGATCTGGACTATTTGCAGGTGACCGCGCTCTCTTTCGAGGCGCGGCAAAAGCTCAGCCAGCACCGGCCCGAAACCCTTGGGCAGGCGGCGCGCATCTCGGGCATCACGCCTGCCAGTATTTCCTTGTTGTTGATTCACCTGAAAAAAGGCGGCTTCAAGGGTTTTGCCACCGTGCCGGTTGCACCGGAAAGTGAAGCCGCGGCATGAGTCGCGATGGTTTGACCGCCGGCCTGCAGCGCCTGGATCTGGCGTTGAGCGAGGCGCAGGTGACGCAGTTGCTGGATTACCTGGCTTTGCTGCAAAAGTGGAACAAGGTTTACAACCTGACGGCGGTGCGCGATCCGGCCGAGATGCTGACGCACCACCTGCTCGACAGTCTGACCGCCATCAAGCCCTTGCTGCGGCAGACGGCAGGCGAACCGGTTCGCCTGCTGGATGTGGGTTCGGGCGGTGGATTGCCCGGGGTGGTGATCGCCATCGTGTGTCCGCACATTGATGTGAGTTGCGTGGACACCGTGGGCAAGAAGGCCGCTTTCATACAGCAAGCGGCGGCCACGCTCAGGTTGTCCAATCTGCGCGGCGTGCATGCGCGGGTGGAAACGCTCAAGGCAGAACAGGGCGGCGGCTTTGACGTGGTTTGTTCGCGGGCATTTGCCTCGCTGGTGGACTTCACCAGTTGGTCGCAGGCCGCACTCAAGCCGGGTGCCGTGTGGATGGCGATGAAGGGCCGACACCCTGTGGACGAGTTGGCTGCCTTGCCCGGGGGCGTTGAGGTGTTTCACGTGGAACAACTGCAAGTACCCGGTCTGGATGCCGAGCGTTGCATCATCTGGATGCGCCCGCAGGGGGGGTGAAGCGTTGAAGGGCTCTGAATTTCGGTCGGGCAGTGCGCCGTTGGCCTTGACGAGCGAAGCCTCACGTAAACTCGGCCCACACCCCCGAAAGTTCACACCATGTTCGGCATCGCAGATTACGGCGCCTTCGTCGCCGCCATTGTCCTGTTTCTGGCCATTCCCGGCCCGGGCAACCTGGCACTCATCACCTCGACCAGCAAGGGCGGCATGCGCGGCGGCCTGGCGGCGACCTTGGGCGTGATCGCGGGCGACCAGGTGTTGATGTGGATGGCGGTGGCCGGTGTGGCCACGATGCTCGCCACCGACCCGACCGTTTTCCATCTGGTGCAGTGGCTGGGAGCCGCCTATCTGGCCTGGCTGGGCCTCAAGATGCTGACGGCCAAGCCAGGCGGCAAACCCGTGATCAACATCAAGCCCCACCACTTTTTCCAGCAGGCCTTGGCCATCACCTTGCTGAACCCCAAGGCCATCGTCTTCTACATGGCGTTTTTCCCGCTGTTTGTGGATCCCGCACACCACCAGGGTTTGATCACCTTTGGCGTGATGGCCGCGACCGTTGCCACGCTCACATTTTTTTATGGTTTGAGTACCACGCTGCTGACCCACTTCCTGGCCGAGCGCATGCGCGCCAGCCCCAAAATCTCCCGAGGGCTGGAAAAGCTGGCGGGTGTGTTCCTCATCGGCTTCGGCGTGAAGCTGGCTTTGTCCAAGTAAGTGCAACTATGAACGATCAATCACCGAGCACCGCAGGGCCAACCCAAGGCGTGAGCGCGCCCATCGAACAGTCTGGAACGGCCAAGATTTTCTGCGTGGCCAACCAGAAAGGCGGGGTGGGGAAAACCACCACCACGGTCAACCTCGCTGCGGGCCTGGCCAAAATCGGCCAGCGTGTCTTGATGGTCGATCTCGACCCGCAAGGCAACGCCACCATGGGCTCGGGCGTGGACAAACGCGCCATGGAGCTCTCTGTGTACGACGTGCTGCTGGAGTCGTCGACGGTGGCCGAGGCCGTGGTCAAGGCCGACAAGTGCGGCTACGACGTGCTGGGAGCCAACCGCGAACTGGCAGGTGCCGAGATCGAACTGGTTGGGCTGGAGCGTCGCGACCAGCGACTGAAAACCGCGCTGGCCGAGGTGGCCAGTCAATACGATTTCATCCTGATCGACTGCCCACCCTCGCTCTCCATGCTGACGCTCAACGGCCTGTGCTGTGCCCACGGCGTGATCGTGCCCATGCAGTGTGAGTACTTTGCGCTCGAGGGGCTGACCGACCTGGTCAACACCATCAAGCAGGTGCACGCCAACCTCAACCGCGACCTGCAGATCATCGGGCTGCTGCGCGTGATGTTCGATCCGCGCATCACCCTGCAAATGCAGGTCAGTGACCAGCTCAAGGCCCACTTTGGCGACAAGGTGTTCGACAGCGTGATCCCTCGCAACGTGCGCCTTGCAGAAGCGCCCAGCTATGGCTTGCCGGGCGTCGTTTTCGATCCGAATGCCAAGGGTAGCCAGGCGTTTCTGGCGTTTGCCAGCGAGATGGTGCAGCGCATCAAAACGATGTGAACGGAAGGTGTTTCACGTGAAACCTCAGAACGTACTCATTCTTCCCGGTTGGCAAAGCAGCGGTCCTGACCACTGGCAAAGCCTGTGGGAAACCCAATACGGCTACCACCGCGTGGACCAACACGACTGGATGACCCCGCGCCGCGGCGACTGGATGGCGCAGCTGGAAGAGACCATTCTGGCCACCGACGGCCCCGTGGTTCTGGTCGCCCACAGCCTGGGATGCATCCTCACTGCGGCCTGGGCATCGCACTCGAAAAACACCCACCGCGTGAAGGCCGCTTTGCTGGTCGCACCGGGCGACGCGGAACGGGAAGCACTGCAAGGCGTGTTGCCCAGCTGGTCGCCTGTGCCTATGCAGCTGTTGCCTTTCCCTAGCCAATTGGTCGGTAGCCGCGACGACCCCTATTGCAGTTTCGACCGTGTACAGGCCATGGGAACTGCCTGGGGCTCCACGTTTACCGATCTGGGCAACGCCGGGCACATCAACGCGGAGACAGGGTTGGGCGCTTGGGCGTTTGGCCACGGCATGCTGCGCCAACTCATTGAAATGAAAGATAACTGACCATGGCAACCAAAAAACCCAAAGGCCTAGGCCGCGGACTCGAAGCCCTGCTGGGCCCCAAAGTGGTGGATGCCGCCTCGCCCGATGCACAGGAAACCGGGCGCACGGCCCAGTTGCCCTCGACCCTGGCGGTGACCGAGATGGTCGCGGGCCAGTACCAGCCGCGCACCCACATGGACGAGGGCGCTTTGTACGAGCTGGCCGAGTCGATCAAGCTGCAGGGCGTGATGCAGCCGATTCTGGTGCGCCAGTTGAAGAGCGGTGACAACGCCGGCAAATACGAAATCATCGCCGGCGAGCGGCGCTTCCGGGCTTCCAAACTGGCGGGGCTGGACACGGTGCCGGTGCTGGTGCGCGATGTGCCCGACGAGGCCGCTGCGGCCATGGCGCTGATCGAGAACATGCAGCGCGAAGACCTGAACCCACTGGAAGAAGCCCAGGGTTTACAACGTCTGGTGAAAGAGTTTGGACTCACTCACGAGCAGGCGGCCCAGGCCGTGGGCCGCTCGCGCAGTGCGGCCTCCAACCTGCTGCGCTTGCTGCAGCTGGCCGAGCCGGTGCAGACCATGTTGATGGCCGGCGACCTCGATATGGGCCACGCCCGTGCCTTGCTCACGCTGGACCGCGCCACCCAGATCACGGCGGGTACCCAGATCGCGACGCGGAAGATGTCGGTGCGTGAAGCCGAAAGCCTGGTGAAAAAACTGGGCGCCGAATTCGCGTTGGCGCCACAGAAGCTCAAAAAAGAGAAGTCGCGCGACGTCAAGCGCGTGGAAGAAGAGCTTTCTGATTTGCTGGCTGCCGACGTGGAAGTGCGCATTAAAAAACGGGTCAAGCGCCATGGCCGTTTCGAGGAAATGGGCGAGCTGGCGATTCAGTTCGGTTCTCTGGACGAACTCAACGGCTTCATCGACCGCCTGCGCGGCACCGCCCGCTAAAGCCTTCGCCGAAATGAAAAAGGTCTCCCAAGGGAGACCTTTTTTCTTGGTGCCAGCGCTGCCCCCTGGGGAGCCTCGAAAGCAACGAGGGAGGCAACGGCTGCGAATCGAGGCGTGGCCAGGAACGCCCATCTTCAAACCCAGAACGCCGTGGGTCCGGCTTCGCCGGCCCGCCAGCGTTGCCCCCCGGGGAGCCTCGAAAGCAACGAGGGGAGCAACGGCTGCGAATCGAGGCGTGGCCAGGAACGCCCATCTTCAAACCCAGAACGCCGTGGGTCCGGCTTCGCCGGCCCGCCAGCGTTGCCCCCTGGGGGGTGACGCCGAAGGCGGCGCGGGGGGGATCAGTTACCCACCTTCAGCTGACCGCCCTTGCCCAGGCCGCCTTTGACTTCCTGTGCCTTGTAGTTGCGCAGCGAAATCACCATGTTGTTGTAGGCGTCGGTGAAAGCGGCCACGGTGGCTTTACCGGCTGGGGTGCGGGAGAAGCCGCCCAGTGCGCCGCCAGCGCTGGGGCCAAAGGCGCCCAGGGCCGCGCCATAGTTGGTGGCTGTGGCGTTGCCTTCGGAGATGGCAATTTGCACTCCCGAGCGGATGTCCAGCAGCGTCATGGTCACCACCGAAGCCTTGCTTTCCAGCGAACCGGCAAGCACGCCCAGGTTGCGGTTGCGCGAGCCCAGCAAGCCACCCAACGCGCCAGCCAGCTGGCCGGTGGACTCGTTGTCAATGATCACGGCGGGTTCCAGGTAGTAGTCGGCCGCCACGCGCTGGCCTTTTTGCTGCTTGGACCCGGCGCGGAACTCGCCCGAATTGCGCTGCTTGTCTGTGATGCCGGAAATCTTGCTCTCGGTGCGGGCGTTGCCGATCGAGGTGATCACAAAACAGTTGGACTGTTGAACAGCCAGGCGGATCAGCGGCTCGATGGTGGTGACCTGGGTCTCGCGACCGAAGCTGCCCCACCATTCTTTGTCGCGACCATCGTCCACCGCCAAGGTACCCAGGGGCGCGTCACAACGCTGCAACGAGCTGTTGGCGCCCACGCTGGTTGCGCCTCCGGCCGAGCCAGAAGCGGCGGTGGAGTTGCCGCCCGTGGAGACGATGCCGCCGCCAGGGGTCACGCAACCGGCCAGAGCCATGGTGGCGGCCAGAGCGGCCCAGCGGATATTGGTGTTCAAAGTTTTCATGGGATTCACTTTCTCAAAAATCGAAACGGTTGACTGAATGAAATCGAAAAGGGTTGGGCTGGGGGCTCAGCGGTAGTACCAGCCGCGCGGGCCCCAGGTTCCGTAATAGGTGTAGCCGCTGTACCAATAGCCGTACCAGGATTTGCGGTAGGTCTCGCGCAACCGGTACAGCTCTTGTTCGTCATTTTTGGCGCTCCGGGCCTGGGCGAGCAACTTTTTGGCTTCCTTGTTGCCCTTGCCGGCGGCCATGGACAGCCAGGTTTCTGCCTCTGCCGGGTCCGAGCCCATTTCTTCCAGGCCCATCAGGTAAAAGCGGCCAACGGCCAGCTGGGCTTCAACGTGGCCGCGTTCACCGGCATCGCGCATCCACTGCAATGCCTGGTAGGAATCTTTGCGCACGCCATCACCCCGGAAATAGCGCAAGCCCAGATCCCAGGCCGCGCGAGGATCCTTCTTGGCCATCTCGATCAGTGCTGCGGTGCGCTGTGCTGCAACGGGGTCTTCCGCTTCGACTTGAAAGGTGGACGAGTTCTTCGGGCGGTCGGAGCAGCCGCTCGCATCGCAAATGCGAATGGTGTCATCGTCGCTCGCGTGCGCGAACGGCGCGGCGACCAACGCCAGCACGAAAGGTATGACAAAACGTTTCATAGACGGGCACCTCCCTGGCGCTTTGGTGGAAGAAACAGCCTGAAAGTATAGCCATTGGCGCCACAGGGCACCATGGTGTCCCCCTGTTTGGGTATGTCAATGACATGGCGCAAAGCGACGGTTTCCACCTCTCTCCTGCGGCCCACGCCGCCCACTCGGTGACAATCGTCCTTCGCGGGCGCTGCTTGCGCACACGATCGAATGGCATGACTCCTGAAACCGACCCCGCTTCTCCAACCGCCGACCCCGCAACGCTGCCCAAGGGCCCGCTTGCCCGCGAGGCCCTGGCCCTCGGCGCGTTTGACCACCTTGTGGCCCATTCGGCCGGTTTCCGCTCGCGCCCTGGCCAGCGCGAGATGGCGGCCCACATCGCCGAAACCCTGAGCGTCGTCAGTTGGCCCACCGATGAATCGGGCGCTGCGTCAACGCCGCCGCCTGAAGAGCGGGCCATCGCCGTGGTGCAGGCCGGCACTGGCGTGGGCAAGTCGGCGGCCTACGCGGCTTCGGTGATTCCATTGGCCCTGGCACAGCAAAAGCGCGTGATCATTTCCACCGCGACCGTGGCGCTGCAAGAGCAGCTGATGGCGAAAGACCTGCCTGCCTTGTCGGCCGCCTTGCCGCAGTCGTTCACCTTCGCCCTGGCCAAAGGGCGGGGCCGCTATGTGTGCCGCCTCAAGCTCGATCAGCTCAGCGGAGGTGATGCCGCCAGTGCCGAGCTGTTTGACAGCGACGACGCCAGCGACAGCCCCAGCAGCGCCCCCGACGCCCTGGCCACCCACACCGTGGCCAGCGCCGCAGCCAGTGCCCGCGCTGCAGAGCGCTGGACCGAGCGCGCCAGCCAGTACACCCAATGGACCGCCTCGCTCGACAGCGGCGCCTGGGACGGCGACCGCGATCGGCTTGATGACCCTCCCGACGGCGAACTCTGGAGCCCCGTGGCCGCCGAGCGCCACACCTGCACCGCGCGCCACTGTCCCAGCTACAACAGCTGCAGCTATTACCAGGCGCGCGCGCGCCTCGCCCAGTCGCAGGTGATCGTGGTGAATCACGATCTGTTCCTCTCCACGCTCGGGCTGCACGCGCTGCCCGCGCCACAAGACTGTTATGTGGTGTTCGATGAAGCCCACCACCTGGGCGCCGTGGCCCAGGGGCAATTCACCGAAAGCATGGACCTCATGCGCAGCCAGTGGCTCGACCGCTTGCCGAGGGCCGTCGAAGAGGTAGCCGGCGCCTTGCAGCACACGCCTGGCATCGACGTGGCCGGGTTCGCCCGCGAACTCAAAACCGCACAGGGTGAACTGGCGCGCCTGGCCATGGCGCGCATCGGTTCCTTGCCCGCCTGGGACCTGCACACCGGCCGCGCCGCACGGTCCCCGGTCGCTCGCGGTGGCTTCGACAGCGCCAACGTGCCCGTGGTCGAGCGCTTCGAAGGCGGCGCCTTGCCGCCCGAATGGACCGAAACCGTGGCGCAGTTGCACACGCGCTCCAGCGCCCTGCTCAAGGTGATGGAAGCGCTGGCCACCCAGCTCAAAACCAACGCCCGCGAAAACCCCGGTGACGCCGCGCGATGCGCCAAGCTCTACAGCCGCCTGGGCGTTCTCGCCCCACGCCTGCAGCATTTGCAGGCCACGGCCGAGCTCTGGTTGCAAGAGCCCATCGACGGCCAGGCACCGCTCGCCAAATGGCTGGAGGCGGGCATTCAAAATGGCCTGGTCACGCTCAGCGCCCACGCCTGCCCGCTGCAACCTGGCAGCCTGCTGCGTTCCCATTTGTGGAGCAAGGTGCGGGCCGCCGTAGCCACCTCTGCTTCGCTCACCACCTGCGGTACGTTCGATCACTTTCTGCACGAGTCGGGCCTGGCGTTTGACGACGCCGTGAGCGCGCGCGAAGTGCAAAGCCCGTTTGACCACGCGACCCAGGGCCGCCTGGTCGTGGTACAGACCCAGGCCGACCCCAAGGACGTAGAAGGTTATTCCCGCGAAATGCTCGACGCGCTGATGGAAGACCTGACGCAGGTGCAGCGTGGCGCGCTGGTGTTGTTCACCTCCAAAGCCCTGATGCGCCGCGCGCAAGACCTGCTGGAGCGCGGCATGCACAGCGCGCTGCGCGACAAGATTCTGGTGCAGGGCCAAGCCTCGCGCACGCTGCTCATCAAGCGCCACGCCGAGCGGGTGGCCGAAGGTGGTGCTTCTATTCTGTTTGGTCTGCAATCTTTCGGCGAGGGGCTGGATCTGCCCGGCGAACTGTGCGAATGGGTGTTCATCACCAAGTTGCCTTTTGCCTCGCCCAGCGATCCGGTGGGCCAGGCCCGCGCCGACTGGCTCAAGGCCCAGGGCCGCGACCCCTTCAGCGAACTCGTGGTGCCCGCCACCGGCGCGCGCCTGCTGCAATGGACCGGCCGGGCCTTGCGCACCGAAACCGACGAGGCTGTGGTGGTTTGTTACGACGCGCGGCTGCTGCGCCAGGCCTATGGCCGGCGTATGCTGCAAGGCCTGCCGCCCTACAAAGTGCAGCGCCGTGTGGACGGTGTGTTGACCGATGTCTGAGCGACACTTAGGGGCCGTTTGAACGACGCCTGATTCTTCTTGTTTATGGAGCTTTTCCCATGCTTTTCGCCGCCCTCAAACTCGCTCACGTTCTGGCCGTCGTGGTCTGGATCGGCGGCATGGTGTTTGCCCACTTCTTCCTGCGCCCCGCCGTGTTGAAGCTGGAGCCGCCACAGCGCATCCGCCTGATGCACGGTGCGCTGCAGCGCTTCTTTGCCGCCGTGCTCGTGGCCATCGTGGTGATTTTGGCCAGCGGCCTGTGGATGATTGGCCGCGTGGCCAAAGAGTCGGTTCAAGCCGGCCTGGGCTTCAACATGCCACTGAACTGGACCATCATGGCCACGCTGGGCATCGTGATGATGGCCATCTTTGGCCACATCCGCTTTGCTCTGTTCAAGCGCTTGAGCAAGGCTGTGGCCGTGAGCGATTGGGCGGCAGGCGGTGCGGCACTGGCTTCGATCCGCACCTGGGTGAGCATCAACCTGGCGATGGGTGTGGTGATCATTGCCATCACGATGTTGATGGTTTGAAGGCGGTTGGCGGTGTGTCGAGGGCGTCTCGCAGCCAACCAGAATTTCGGTGCCTGAGCTAGAGGGCAAGGGTGCAACGGTTGCGCGGGCATTGTCTGTCTGTTCTACCTCGCCTGGATGGTCTGGAAAGACAAGGCGCCGCCACGCTCTGGCCAAGTGTTCGCACACAAAGGGTTTTTGCCCTTCATCCTGAGCCCCAAACGCACGATCCTTTTTTCTGGCCTTCTTGCTGCAGCTCGTGAGCCCCCAAGCGGCCTCACCAATGGCGCAACTGCCGCTCCGGCAGGCGTGTTCATGGCGTGTTTGTGGTCTATGGCTTGCTGGCGCACCAGTTTCACCAGGTGGTCATGGGCTCGGCGCGGATACCTGCCTGGGCGCTCAGCTGGCCATGCAGAACGGTTGAACGGGTCGATCCCTCTGGCAACGCACGCCGCACCGGCCTTGTGCAGCGCTGTCGCCCTGACCCGCTTCAGCGCCGGGGCGGCTGGCTGGGCAGGGTAAACGGAGCCTCTTCATCGGGGGCACCCAGGTCACCCAGACCGGCGCCCATTTCGTGCAGCGTTTCCACCTGGTGTTTCACTTCCTGGCAGGGGCCACACATGCGCAGGTGCATGCCCATGCGCAGGCGGTCCAGCCAACCGAGGGGTTCATCCATCGACTGCGAAACCAGTTCATCGACGCGGCGACACGAATGGAAAAGGGTGTGGAGAAAAGTCATGCGTGGTTTCCACCGGAGTGGCCTTGGGAGGACATGCATTGGCGCAGGCCTGTGCGAGCCCGGTGAAGGATCGTACGCGTGTTGTCGGGGCTCAGGCCCAGGCGTTCGCCGATCTCGTCCGATTCAAAACCCAGCCATTCGCGCATCATGAAGACCTTGCTGGTTTGAGCGGGCAAGCGGCGCAAGCAGCTGTCCATCACCGTCATCATCTGGCGCTGGGCTTCCCGGTTCTCGGGCTGCTCCCACACGGGCACGGGTTCAATGCGGCCGCCCTGAGCGTTGTAGAGGGCTTCCGCGGGGTCGTTGTCTGACCCATCGGTTTCTTCGTCTTTGACATGCACGCGCCTGCGCTGGTGTGGCGAGCGGTACCAGTCGGCCACCTTGTTTTTCAGTATGGCGATCGCCCAGGTGGTCAGTGCGGCCTGGCCCTTGTGGGCCTGCGGGTTTTCGAAAATCGCCATCAGTGTTTCCTGCACCAGGTCTTCGGCCAACGCGGCTTCGTGTACGACCACACGCGCGTGCCTCAACAAGCGCTGTCTCAGCGGGCCCCAGGGGTCTTCTTGCTCGACCGCTGCGGTTTCGGCGGGGGTGACCTCGATGGGGGGCGGGACTTCGGCGGGTTGGGCGAGAGCGGTGTTCATGGGCGAGGGACTGACAGATTTTTTCAAAGCGTGGGCGTGTGCCACTTGTGCCATATCAGTCAGCGCCGGGGGCCAGTTCTTACAAAAATTGATGTCACAAACTTGTGAGCTTGCCAGGGAGCCTGTCCTCACGCCAGCCACGGTGCCACCTTGGGGTGGCGGCTGGCGCGGGGGTCAGGGCAGGGCAGGGCAAACACAGGCGTTGCTCATTCACGCTGGCCTGCTCAGTTGCGGTAGATGCCACCGTTTGCGTTGCCGTTGGGGTAGAGCTTGCCCTGGGCGGCGAGATCGGCCACTTCCATGAGCACTTCAGCGCGGGTCAATGTGCTGGTGGAGGGCGCTGGGCGGGCGTTGATTCGCTTGATGTCGGCGTCGCCATAGGCGATGGTGCCGGCGGCACGTGCTTCGCGCATCTCGGCGATCACTTCGGCGCGGGTTTTGGTCGATACGAAGTTGTCCTGGTCTTGAGGATAGAGCTCACCGTTGTTGCCCGACATGGCAGAAGCGGAGAAGGCTGTGGCGGCGAGCAGGGTGGCAATGACGAGGGATTTCATGGTGGTTCCTTTGGGGGGTTGTGCAACGCTGCTGTGTGCAGTGTTGTCCCTTACTTGGTCGCGCCAGCCTTCAAAACCGTGACAACTATTTTTCAAATAGATTTATCCCGATCGTTGTCCGCATGCGTTTTGAGCGGGGTCAGGTCAACGGTGAGGCCGCTCTTTGCAAAGCACCACGCACAGCTCAAGACGCTTGCTCCACCCATGACGATTGCGTGTGCCCCAACAAACGCTGCCACAGCCAGGGCAGCGCCTTGCCAATGTCGGCGCGCATGCTGCGCTGCTGGATCGGCGCGGCGCCCACATCGGCCGCATTGCCCAGATCAAAGCTGAAGGTGTAGCTGGGCTCCTGGCCCATGCGCAGATCGGTCAGCAGCACATGCCCCGGATTGGCGCTGGTCTGCATTTTGAAAAACCCCTGACTGAACGCCGCGATGCGCGCCACCGCATCAACCTCGCCGTGTTGCTTGATCAATTCGGCGCCACGGGGGTGGGCCGTCCAGCGCACGGTGGGCTCGGGATCGAGCAGGGAGTAGTAGCCCTCGAAATACTGCTCTGGCGTGGTGGCGACCAGGCGCCAGAGCACGGTGTTGAACGGCGAGGGCGTGACCAGCAAGTTGTTCGCCGCGATGTTGGGCGCTGGCATGGCCGCGCGGGCGATGGTGGTCACCTGGTATTGCGCCACCATGCTCCAGCCCAGGTAGGCGGTGCTGAGGGCCAGCGCCACCGCGTTCCAGCGCAAGCCGCGATCGCTCTTCAGCCGCAGCGCGGCGACCACACCGACGATCAGGGGCAGGGTGTAGGCCGGGTCGATGATGAACACGCTGCTCACGGCGAACGGGTGGTCGGTGAATGGCATCAGCAGTTGTGTGCCGTAGACCGTCATGTTGTCGAGCAGCGGGTGGGTCACCAGGACGAGCCAAAGCGCCAGCCACCACCTCTTGAACAGCGACATCTCGCCATGCACCTTGGCCGCGACCCACGCCAGCAGTGGCGCAAACAGCGTGAGGTAAAAAAGCGAATGGCTCTCGGCGCGGTGGCGAACCATGTTGAGCACCGGGTTGCCGTGGTCGATCACCACATCGAGGTCGGGCAGCGTGCCGGCGATGGCACCCCAGAGGGCGGCTTTCCAAACGGCGGTGCGGCGCCCCATCACGGCCACGCCCACGGCCGAGCCCAATGCAATTTGCGTCAAAGAATCCATGCGCGGACTTTAGCGGGTGAGGGGACGCCGTGAAGATGGAGGGGCATGTCGCAAGCAGACAACCCACAATCCAGAACGCCGCAGGCGGCGCAGGGGGGCTAAACCTTTACCACGATGGGAAAAACCGCGCGCAGCCCATCACTCCATTGCGCAAACGGCACGGTGACAGCCGACTGGCCTTGCGTGCCCAGGCGCCGCCAGATGCTGTCGCTGGCGTTGCCCGGATCGCCGGCGACGTAGAGCTGGGTGGTGAGCAAATCGGTGTTGCCCAGCCGAACCTTGACGTGAATGTGGGGTGTGCGGCCGGTGTATTTGGCGGGCCGCAGGGTGCGGAAACGGTAGCGGCCGTCTTTGCCCACGGTGACGCGGCCAAAGCCCTGAAACGCTGGGTCGGCCAGGCCGCCGTCGCGCGGGTGGTGGTAGTGGCCTTGCTGGTCGCATTGCCAGATTTCCACCTCCGCGCCGGCAACCGGTACGCCCAGCGTATCGGTCACCACGCCTTCGACCCAGGCGGTTTGCCCCGCTGTGTAGTCGGCTTGGCCATTGCGCAGCAAGTCGAAATCGTGATCGGCTGGCAGGCGCTCTGGGTAGAACGGGCCTTCGGTCTGGCTGGGGGTGGGCTGCAGGCGGGTGCCTTGCGCCCAGGCCGGTCTGAGCCAGGCCGGGGCGGCGGAGGCAGCGACCAGGCCTGCGCTTTTCAGCAGCAGGTAGCGGCGGTCATTTGATGCAGGGAGGACTTGAATGGGGTCTAGGCGCATGGGGTGCTCCAGGTGGTGCGCGATCCCTTTGTGCCTACGTCTGATGCTGCAGGGCCAGGGACACGAAGCGGATGGTGTGGTCGTCAGGATCGCTGGGATTGGCACCTTCTTGGAAGCCCAGGCGCCTGGCAAGTTCCAGCATGCCCTTGTTTTCCCGCAAGACCGTGCCCACGATGCGTTGCGTGCCCCGTTCGCGCAGGTAGGCGATCAGCTTTTCCATCAGCTTGGTACCCAGGCCGCTGCCCTTGGTGTCGGAGCGCACGATGACACCGAATTCGGCATCGATGTTGTCGGGGTCGATGGTGGCGCGCACGGCGCCCAGGGTCTCTTCCCCGTCGCCTTCGATATGGCGGGTGGCGATGAAGGCCATTTCACGGGCGTAATCGATCTGGGTCAGGCGGGCGAGTTCGCTGTGCTCGATGCTGCGCCGGCTGTAGAAGATGCGCAGTCGGATGTCTTCGGGGTCCAGTGCTTCCAGAAAAGTTCGGTGTTGCGGCTCGTCTTCGGGACGGATGGGCCGCAGCGTGACCGGTTTGCCCTTCATGGGCCATGTCTCCACCAGCGCTTGCGGGTAGGGCTGGATGGCGAAGTGCTTCGCGCCCGCCGGGCACTGCGCCGAGACGCGCACCCGAGCGTCCAGCGCCACCGCACCTTCGTGGTTGGCGAGCAGAGGGTTGATGTCGAGCTCGGCAATCTCGGGTACATCGGCCAGCAGCTGCGAGACGCAGACCAGCACCTGTGCGATGCCATCGATATCGGCGGCGGGCTCGTCGCGGTAGCCGTGCAGCAGCTTGGCGATGCGGGTGCGCTCGATCTGTGCCAGGGCCAGCGGGGTGTTGAGTGGTGGAAGCGCCAGCGCGCGGTCGGCCAGCACCTCAACGGCGGTGCCGCCCTGGCCAAACAGGATGATGGGGCCGAACACCGGGTCGACACTGGCGCCGATGATGAGTTCGTGGGCATGTTTGAGTTTGATCATGCGCTGCACGGTGAAACCCTGCACATCGGCGTCGGGCCGCAATTCGCGCACGCGTTCCAGCATGGCGGCGCAGGCTTCTTTCAACTCGGCTTCGTTGGCGATGTTGAGGCGCACGCCGCCCACATCGGACTTGTGGCTGATGGCGTGCGACAGAATTTTCAGTGCCACCGGGTAGCCCAGTTCTTTGGCGGCAACGATGGCTTCGCCAGGCGCGGCCTTGACCACGCGCGTGGCCACCACCGGCAGACCTGCCGCGTCCAGCAGATCCTTGGCTTCAGGCTCGGTGAGCAATTCGCGCCCGCTGCCGATCACGGCATCGACGATGGCCCGGATGCGTGGCATGTCAACCGGGCGTTTGGCGCTGCGCGCAGGAGGCGTTTGCAGCAGCTCGATCTGGTGCTGCCGGTAGGTGCGCAGCATCGCAAATGCGCGCACGGCTTCTTCCGGTGTGTCGTAGTCGGGCACGCCTGCATTGCGAAAAATTTGCCGCGCCTCTTTCACTGCGCCTTCACCCAGCCAGCTGCCCAGCACGCGGCGTGGCTGTTGCGTGACCGAAGACAGCAGTGCGTTGGCAATCTCTGTGCTGGGCACGATGGCGGTCGGCGCCTGTATGAAAAGCACGGCGCTGTCGGCCTCTCCTTTCAGGGCCTCCAGTGCGTTCACATAGCGATCCCCAGGGGCATCGCCAATGATGTCCACCGGGTTGCTGTGTGACCAGTTGGGCGGCAGCACCGCATTGAGTTTCGCCAGCACTTCGGGGCTCAAAGGCGTGAGCGGCACACCTTCGCTGGCCGCTGCGTCGGCCGCCATCACGCCGGCGCCACCGCCGTTGGTGAGCACGATCAGGCCGCCGGATGGGCCATCGCGGAAGCGCGACAAGGTTTCGGCGGCAAGGAACAGGTCTTGCAGCGAGTTCACGCGCAACATGCCCGCGCGGGCGATGGCCGCGTCGAACACGGCGTCCGATCCGGCCAGCGCACCGGTGTGCGACGCTGCAGCGGCCTGGCCGGCGGCAGAGCGCCCGGCCTTGACCACGATCACTGGCTTGTTGCGCGCTGCGGCGCGCGCGGCCGACATGAATTTGGGGCTCTCTTCCACGCTTTCGATGTAGAGCAGGATGGCGCGGGTTTTGGGGTCGCTGCCGAGGAAATCGAGCATGTCGCCAAAGTCCACATCGGCGTGTTCGCCAAGCGAAACGAAATGCGAAAACCCGATGCCGCGCGAACCAGCCCAGTCGAGCATGGCGGTGACCAGCGCGCCCGATTGCGAAACGAACGCAAGTTCGCCGGGAATGGCACCGATGTGGGAAAAGCTGGCGTTGAGACCGAGGTGTGGCGCCAGCATGCCGATGCAGTTGGGGCCGAGGATGCGCAGCATGTGGGGTCGCGCTGCGTCGAGCATGGCCTGTTTCTGGGCCTTGTCGAGACCGGCTGTGATGACGATGGCCGCGCGGGTGCCGCGAGCGCCCAGCTGCGCAATCATGGGCGCCACCGTGGCCGGTGGTGTGCAGATCACGGCCAGCTCCGGTGCGATGGGCAATGTGCCGACGCGGGCATAGGTTTTTACACCGTCCAGGTTGGCATGTTTCGGGTTCACCGGATACAGCTTGCCGGTGTAGTCCGCACTCAAATTGCGCCAGACCGTGGCGCCCACGCTGCCCGGGCGGTTGGAAGCGCCGAAAACAGCGATCGACGTGGGAGAGAAAAGGGCGTCTAGGTTGCGAATGCTCATGAGGTCTTTTCAGCCTTGTTGGATGCCATGAAGGCGATCAAGGCGGAGCGCATCGCCTCTTCAACCGACATGTCGATGGGGGTGGTCCACTGGCGCGGGACGAAGACGGTGTAGCCGCCGATCATGTACCCCATGGGCAGGTACACGGCGACGCGGTCGTTCAGGTCACCCAGGCCACGAGGCAGGCCATGCAGCGAATTGCGCGTGACGAGGCCCACGATGCCGAGCTCGTGGCCGGGCATGTTGAGCAACACCACTTGTTGCGAATCCTGGTCATGTGGCGAGAAGTAGTCGGCAAAATTTTTCAACGAGGAATAAATGCTCTTCACCACCGGCAGGTTGGTGAAGGGCAGCTCGACCCAGGACAGCAGGCGCGAGGTGACCGGCAACGAAACCAGAAACCCCAGCACCAGAATCATCACGGCGCCCAGCGCGATGCCGAAGCCGGGCAGGTAATAGTCGCCAATCAGCGGCCGAATCATGGTCATGGCGCTGCGCTCGATCCAGGCCACAAACAGGTACAACACATAGACCGTGAGCGCCAATGGCAGAAAGGTGATCAGGCCGCGGAAGAAATATTGGTAAATGCGATTCATGGGGTCGGGAGAATGGGCCAAAACGGCGCGGGATTCAGCATATCAGCCTGGCAAGTCGAGCGTCTGACCGCTTGGCAAACAGCCGTCCGTCATGAACTGTCCTGGCCGAGCGCGAAGGCCGCATTGGCCAAGTTGCTTGCAACAGGGGACAATGGCCCAACATGTTCTGGGTTGGTTTCCAACAAAGACGCTCCACCGGTCGCCTGAATGGGCCTGTCGAGGAACTCTTCGCGCTTAGCCGCGCTCTTGCTTCTATGAATGAACTGTCTGTATTTCTGAGCCGCGTGCTGAGCGGCTTGCTCAAGCTGGTGCTGGTCATCGCTGCTTCGGTGTTTGTGATCAGTTTCTTGATCGCTGCACTGGTGGTGGTCGTGGCGGTATCGCTGTGGTCGCTGATCACGGGGCGCAAGCCCGCGCCGGTGGTGATGTTTGGCCGCATGCGTGAGCAGTCGCAGCGCTACACCCAAGGCATGTGGCCTGGTCAGGAGCGACAGGAGCCGCTGGGCGATGTGGTGGACGTGCAGGCCACCGAGGTGGTTGAAGACGCTTCGCCTTCGCGCCCTGGCGGTCGCTGACCGGACGTCAGTCCGAATCGCTTTCCCCGGATTCCCCGGCTTTTTTCCGCGCGAGTGCCGCGTCATACAGCGCATTGCGCGCCTGCCCAGTGATCTCGGCGCACAAGCGCACCGCTGATTTCATGGGCATTTCAACCAACAGCAAATCCAGTACCCGCAAGCTGTCGGCGGGCAAGCCTTCCCTCGGGCCATCGCTGCTCTCAGGGTGCACCATGAGCACGAACTCGCCGCGCGTGCGGTGAGCGCTCGCCTGCAACCAGGCGGTAAAGCCGTTGGCCGGCATCTGGGCCACTTCTTCAAACTGCTTGGTCAACTCCCGGCCAACGGTGAGCGTTCGTTCGCCCAGCAGGGCCATGTCTTTGGCCAGGGCTTCGATGCGGTGCGGCGCTTCCAGCAGCACCGTGGCACGGGCTTCAGCGCCCAGCGCCTGAACATCGCGTTGCCGTTCGGTGGCCTTGGGAGACAAAAACCCACGAAACACGAACTGTCCGTCCCAGCCCGCTTGCCCCGCCACGCTGAGCAGGGCCGTGATGCTGCTGGGGCCTGGCAAGGGCACGCAGCGCAGTCCGGCAGCCACCACCGCCTGGGCCAGGCGCGCGCCCGGGTCGCTCACGCCAGGCGTGCCCGCGTCGCTTACATAGACCACCCGCTGTCCTTCTTGCAAACGCTGCACCACGGTCAAAGCCGCTTCGGCCTCGTTGTGTTCATGCACAGCCAGCAACGGTTTGTGAAGTCCGTAACCTTGAAGCAGACCCGCGGTGTGGCGGGTGTCTTCGCAGGCCACGGTATCGGCCAGCGACATCACATGCAGCGCGCGCAGCCCGATATCGGCCAGGTTGCCAATGGGTGTGGCCACCATGTACAGCGCGCCCTGCGGATAATGCTGGTGGGCTGCCGCTTCGCGTGCGGCGATCAACAAAGATGGGGGGCTGGCAGACAATGTGGTTTTCCAGAAAAAAACAGGCAGGCGACACACCCGAACCCGGGGCCGTGATCACGACCAAGTCGCGTGGTGATATGGCCGAGGCAACCGCCTTGGAACACCTGCAAGGTCAAGGCCTCAAGCTGGTTCGACGCAATTTCAAGACGCCCGGACGGGGTGGCGGCGAGGTGGATTTGATTATGCGCGCCGCGGATGGCACGCTGGTATTTGTCGAGGTCCGCCAGCGCTCCGCCCATTCACGCGGCGGGGCTGGTGGAAGCATCACACCGATCAAGCAACAGCGCATCGTTCTGGCTGCACGGCACTTTTTGCTGCAACTTGGATCTACCCCACCTTGTCGGTTCGATGTGGTCTTGATTGATGGCCCGTTGTCGTCGCAGCCCAAACAGCCTCGGGCCCAGATCGAATGGTTGCGCGCCGCATTTGATGCAACCGACGTTTCGTGAACCTCACTTCGCCCGCTATCATTCCGCCATGCTTTTGCAACGTATCCAGCAGCAGTTCATCGACAGTGCCGATCTCAAATACCAATGCGCTCAGGCTTTGGCGCCTGAAGTGGAGGCCGCGACAAACGCGGTGCTCGCTGGCGTCACAGGTGGCGGAAAGGTATTGAGCTGTGGCAATGGAGCGTGCGCCGCTGCCGCACAGCAGTTTGCGGCGGGTTTTGTGGGGCGCTACGAACGGGAGCGCCCGGAACTGGCCGCCTTCTCGCTGGCCGCCGATGCGGCGGTCATCACTGGCATTGCCAACGATTTTGATTTTCGCACCGTGTATGCGCGGCAGGTGCGGGCACTAGGGCAGGCCGGAGATGTGCTCCTGGTGATTTCCATTACCGGTAATTCGGCGAATGTGCTGGCGGCGGTGGATGCCGCCCACGAGCGTGATATGACCGTGGTGGCCCTGTCGGGCGGGCGCGGTGGTCGTTTGGCGCAGATGCTGCGGGACACCGATGTGAGCGTGTGCGTGCCCAGCGAGGTGAGCGCCCGAATTCTGGAAGTGCATCAATTGGTGTTGCACTGCATTTGCGATGGCGTGGACGCCCAGCTGCTGGGTCTGCCCGATTCATTGAACCTTGAACAGGAGAACCCTGCATGACGAAGAACAACCGCTTTTTAACGCCCGCCCGCTTGATGGTGGGTGCCCTGTGTCTGGCCAGCTTGTCGGCTTGTACGACCTTGGTGGTCGGTGGCGCGCTGACCGGTGCCATGGTGGCCGTCGACCGACGCAGTTCGGGCGCCCAGCTGGATGACCAGGGCATTGAATTGCGCGGATCCAACCGCCTTCGAGACCAGATGGGCAACCGTGCCCGAGTGAGCGTGACCAGCTACAACCGCCACGTTTTGCTCACCGGCGAAGCCGCCAGTGAAGCCGCCAAGGCGGAGGCCGGAGAGATACTGAAATCAATGGACAACGTGGGGCCGATTTACAACGAGCTGGGGGTCACCAACAGCCCGTCGTTCACGGAAAAAGCCAGCGACAGCCTGTTGACTGGGCGGGTCAAGGCCGGTCTGGTCGAGATTCGCGAGCTGTCGACCAATGCATTCAAGGTGGTGAGCGAGCGTGGAACCGTCTATTTGATGGGTCGCGTTACGCAAAAAGAAGCTGACATGGCCACTGAAGTGGCTCGTACCACCAAGGGCGCCATGCGTGTGGTGCGGGTGATGGAAATTTTGTCGGAAGAGGAACTGGCGCGCCTGCCCGTCGCCCGATAAGGACAAAGCCGCCTGTGCAGTTCGCCTGAAGCTGCACAGGGCGAACGGGTCGTTTGCTTCAGCGCAAACGCTTGATCAGGCTGGAGGTGTCAAGGCGGTTGTCGCCCTGGGCCTGTAAATCGGCGTAGAACTGGTCGACCAGGGCGGTGACGGGCAAGCGTGCACCATTGCGCTTGGCCTCTTCCAGCACCAGACCCAGATCCTTGCGCATCCAGTCCACGGCGAAGCCAAAGTCGAACTGGTTGTTCACCATGGTTTTGCCCCGGTTATCGAGTTGCCAGCTCTGTGCTGCACCCTTGCCGATGACGCCCAAGGCCTGCTCCATGTTCAGGCCAGCCTTCTGACCAAAGGCGATGGCCTCGGAGAGGCCTTGTACCAAACCTGCAATACAGATCTGGTTGACCATCTTGGTGAGTTGGCCCGCGCCGCTTTCACCCATGAGCGTGAAGGCCTTCGCAAAGGCCATGCCCACGGGTCTGACTTTGTCAAAGGCCACGGTATCACCGCCACACATCACCGTGAGTGCGCCATTTTGGGCGCCCGCCTGGCCACCCGAAACGGGCGCGTCGATGAAGGCCAATCCCAGTGTTTTTGCGGCGCCGCAGAGCTCACGCGCCACATTGGCTGATGCGGTGGTGTGGTCCACAAACACCGATCCGGGCTCCATACCCGCGAAAGCGCCATCGGCGCCCAGCGTGATGGCCCGCAAGTCGTCATCGTTGCCTACGCAGGCAAAAACGATGTCTGCACCTTTGGCCGCCTCACGGGGGGTGGCTTTGGCGTCGCCACCAAACTCCGCGACCCAGGCCTTCGCTTTGGAGGCAGAGCGGTTGTAGACGGTCACAGTGTGGCCCGCCTTGGCCAGATGGCCAGCCATGGGAAGACCCATGACGCCCAGGCCGATAAAGGCCACGCGTTGGGAGGCGACGGAGTCGTAGGAGCGGTCGGCGATGGTGTTCATGGCTTTATTCTCCATCAGTTTTGACTTCGTTGGCATCACCGGTGCGCTTGCTGGGCAGGCCGGCCACACGGCGAGTGGCCAAATCGGAAACCGAAGTGGACGATCCATTGCCCGGAGCGCGGGCCCTAAACCCGGAATGCTGCGGAACTGGCTTCGCCAGGCCTCCAGCGTGGGGGGGGGGCAACGCGCTGCAAGCGCGGCGCGGGGGGGCGTTACATGATCTCCAGGTGCTCGGTACCAGCGGCCAGATCCAGCGATTTGGCGCGCGTGCTGTTGAGCTTGATCTGCAGCCGCAAGTCGTTGAGGGAGTCGGCGTTTCGCAGGGCGTCTTCCAGCGTGATGAGGTTGGCTTCGAAGGCCTTGAACAGCGCCTGATCGAAGGTCTGCATGCCGATGTTGGTGCTCTTTTTCATGACCTCCTTGATCTCGGCCACTTCGCCTTTGAAAATCAGGTCGGAGATCAGGGGTGAGTTCAACATCACCTCGACGGCCGCGAACCGGCCTTTGTTGTCCTGGCGGGGCACCAGGCGCTGGGAGATCAGGGAACGCAGGTTGAGCGACAAGTCCATCAGCAGTTGTGGACGGCGCTCTTCCGGGAAAAAGTTGATGATGCGGTCCAGCGCCTGGTTGGCGCTGTTGGCGTGCAGCGTGGCCAGGCACAGGTGACCGGTCTCCGAGAACTGGATGGCGTGTTCCATGGTCTCCCGGGTGCGAATTTCGCCCATGAGAATCACGTCGGGCGCCTGGCGCAGGGTGTTGTGCAGGGCGGCTTCCCAGTTGTCGGTGTCCAGACCCACTTCGCGCTGCGTGACCACGCAGTTCTTGTGGGGGTGCACGAACTCGATCGGGTCTTCAATCGTGATGATGTGGCCCTGGGTGTGTTCGTTGCGCCAGTCCACCATGGCTGCCAGCGAGGTGGATTTACCGGAACCGGTGGCGCCCACCAGAATACACAAACCGCGCTTGGACAGCACCACATCCTTCATCACCTGGGGCAACCCCATGCCGTCGATCGTGGGCAGGATGGCGGGGATGGTCCGCAGCACCATGCCGACTTTGCCTTGCTGGATGAAGGTACTGACACGGAAGCGGCCAATCTGGGGTGGCGAAATGGCGAAATTGCACTCCTTGGTGCGTTCGAACTCGGCCGCCTGCTTGTCATTCATGATCGCGCGCGCCAGCGACATGGTGTGCACCGCGTTGAGCGGTTGCGGCGACACCTTCACCACCTTGCCATCGACCTTGATGGCGGGCGGAAAGTCAGCGGTCAAAAACAGGTCGCTGCCCTTGCGGCTGACCATCAGCTTGAGCAAATCGTTGATGAACTTGGATGCCTGATCGCGTTCCATGGAGTCTTACCTTCAATATTCAATTCAACACGCGCCGCGTCTTCAACCGAGAACGCCGCAGATCCGGCTCCGCCGGTCTGCCAGCGTTGCCCCCTTGAGGGGGTGACGAGCCGCGCAGCAGGCTCGGCGCAGGGATGGGCATATCTACCCGGGGAAGTTTTCTGGAATCTTTGCTTTGCTGCGGGCTTCGCCGGGACTGATCACGTTGCGGCGCACCAGGTCGGTGAGGTTTTGGTCCAGCGTTGACATGCCCACTCCGCTGCCGGTCTGGATGGCAGAGTACATCTGTGCCACCTTGGCTTCGCGGATCAGGTTGCGGATGGCGCTGGTGCCGATCATGACCTCGTGGGCCGCCACACGACCGCTGCCGTCTTTCAGCTTGCACAGGGTTTGGGAAATCACGGCCACCAGGGATTCCGACAACATGGCGCGAACCATGTCCTTTTCTTCGGCCGGGAACACGTCAATGATCCGGTCGATGGTTTTGGCCGCGCTGGATGTGTGCAGGGTGCCGAACACCAGGTGGCCGGTTTCGGCGGCGGTCATGGCCAGGCGAATGGTTTCCAGATCGCGCATTTCGCCAACCAGAATGGCGTCGGGATCTTCACGCAAAGCCGAGCGCAGCGCATTCGCAAAGCTCAGCGTGTGCGGACCGACTTCACGCTGGTTGACCAGGCATTTCTTGGAGTCGTGCACAAATTCCACCGGGTCTTCGACGGTGAGGATGTGGCCGTATTCGGTTTCGTTGAGGTGGTTGACCATGGCCGCCAGCGTGGTCGACTTGCCCGAACCGGTGGGCCCGGTCACAAGCACGAGGCCGCGTGGGCGCAGCGCCAGATCGCCAAAGATCTTGGGCGCGTTGAGCTGCTCCAGTGTGAGCACCTTGCTGGGAATGGTCCGGAACACGGCACCTGCGCCCCGGTTGTGGTTGAAGGCATTCACGCGGAAACGTGCCAGGCCTTCGATCTCGAACGAGAAGTCGCACTCCAGGAACTCCTCGTATTGTTTGCGCTGGCTGTCGTTCATGATGTCGTACACCATGCTGTGAACAGCCTTGTGGTCCAGGGGCTCCACGTTGATGCGGCGCACGTCACCGTGCACCCGTATCATTGGAGGCAGACCTGCAGAGAGGTGCAAATCCGAAGCTTTGTTCTTGACGCTGAAGGCGAGCAGTTGCGTGATGTCCATCCCGGGTTCCCATGCAATGTTGGTGTAACTAAGTGATTATGACGACGATTGAAGCCAATCTCCAAACGCAACGCCGACGTATGGCCCTGGCCTGTCAACAAGCGGATCGAGATGTGACAGCGGTCACGTTGCTGGCCGTGTCCAAAACCTTTGGACCCGATGCGGTGGCACAGGCCATTGCTGCGGGGCAACATGCTTTTGGTGAAAATTACATCCAGGAGGGGGTGGACAAAGTCCAGGCCTTGCGGGCCAGCCATCCCGAAGCCCCTCTTCAATGGCATTGCATCGGGCCCATTCAGAGCAACAAGTCGCGGTCGGTGGCCGAGCACTTTGACTGGGTTCAATCGGTGGATCGCCTCAAAATTGCCCAGCGCCTGAGCGAACAGCGTCCTGCGCTTTTGCCACCGCTTCAGGTGTGCCTGCAGGTCAATGTGGACGGTGGCGAGAACAAGTCGGGCGTATTGCCCGATGAGCTGCCCGCTTTGGCGACTGCGGTGGCCCTTTTGCCTCGGCTGCGTTTGCGCGGCTTGATGTGCATCCCCGAGCCGGCGCCCGATTTTGAAAGCCAGCGCGCCTTGTTCTTGCGTTGCACGGCCCTGTTCGATGCCATGCGGCATGAGCATGGCGCCGCTGTCGACACCTTGTCCATGGGCATGAGCGACGATCTGGAGGCCGCTGTCGCGGCAGGGGCAACCATGGTGCGCGTGGGGCGGGGCATCTTCGGCTCCCGCCCGGCCCGGGCCTGATCCAGTCCCCGGGGATACAGGTACAGATGTCAGGGGGTTGCGGGCTTGTCTGCGGGCTTATTGGGCAGGCAGGGTGAGGGGCTTGACGCTGCCGCAATCGGCAGACAGCCACTGGCCTTTGGCGTCCATGGTCATGTTGCGCGTCGTGCCACCGTCCTGGTTTTTGATGTCCATCTTCATGGTGTACGCCTTGTCGCTCTCAAAGGTGTAGATGCCTTGCCCGCTGGACACGGGGTTGCTGCAGGTGAAGCTGATTTTTAGCGTGTTCCCGGTTTGCGAATCGATCTTGCTGGTGCAGTCACCCTGCGTCTGGGTGGGCATCTGTTGGCGCTTCACCATCTCGGGCGTCATGCAAACCTTGACCGCCATCGCGCCGCTGGAGGCCATGCTGACGCCACTCTTGCCCATGATGGCTTCCATTTGCTTGCGCTGGGCTGGTGGCATGGCCGCGAGCTGGGCCTGCATCTGCGCCATGGCCTTTTCCATTTCGGGGTTGCCACCGATCTTGTTTTCGATGGCCCACAAGCCGGGCTGGACGTTTTGTGCCATGGCCGGCGCAGCGGTTGCGGCCAGAAGTGCCAGGATGGCGAGCGTGTGGCTGCGTGTGCATTTCGTGATCAAGGTGTTCCTCCTGAGGTGTTGGGCATCGGTATTCTTGTCAGGGCCGCGCGGTTTGTCAAAGCGGCAGCCGTGATGAGCTTTTTACCTCTTCCATCACCGCGTAGGTGCGTGTTTCGCGCACGCCGGGCAACTGCCACAAGACGCTGCCGGCGAATGCGCGGTAGGCGGCCATATCGGCCATGCGGGTTTTGAGCAGGTAGTCAAACCCGCCGGCCACCATGTGGCATTCCATGATCTCCTCTTGTACCTGCACCGCCGCCTTGAACTCATCGAACACGTTGGCTGTGGTGCGGTCCAGCAGCACCTCGACAAACACCGTCATGCCCAGGCCCAGTTTGAGAGGGTTCAAGCGTGCCTCGTAACCCAGGATGTAGCCCTCGCGCTGCAGGCGCTGGGTGCGTGCGAGCACCGCAGTCGGCGACAAGGCCACGGTCTCGGCCAGCTTCAGGTTCGACAGGCGACCGTCCACCTGCAGCGCCGAGAGAATGCGCATGTCGATGCGATCGAGGTCGCCGGAAGGGAGTGACCGGATGTGGCTGTTCATGTGGTGAATTGTTCGGTAGAAATGAAATTATTAGTGAATTATTCTGCATAAAAGCCCCGATGATCAAGGAATTCTCTAATTTGCTGTTACACAGGAGTTGCCATGTCGCGCCAAGTTGACCGATTGCCTTTCCCTTATCTGCCGGAAGATGACGTGGTGTCTGACCGCCTGCTGGCATTGGAGGGGGCTCTGGACTGGGCTGCGGCAGCCAGGATGGCCACGCCCTGGGTGCAGTCGGTGCGCAAGAACCCGCCACCTTTCTGGGCGATGGAGAGCCTGCTCAAGGAATACCCCATATCGAGTGCCGAAGGTCTGGCACTGATGCGCCTGGCCGAAGCCTTGTTGCGCGTACCCGATGCCGAAACCGCTGTGGCGCTCACCGCCGATCAATTGGGGCGCGCCAATTTTGACGGCGCATCCGATTCGACCATGACCCGCCTGTCCTCGTCGGCCATCGCCTTGTCCAAGAAGTTCTTGCCTGGGTCGGAAGGCGAGGCCAGCCTGATGGCCAAGCTGGGCGCGAAATCGGTGGTGGCCGCGACGTTGCGGGCCGTGCAGTTGCTGGGCCGCCAGTTTGTGCTGGGCCAGACGATCGAAGAAGGCATGAAAGAGGCGGTGGCCGCCCGCAAAAGACAGGCCAATCTGGGCTTCAGCTACGACATGCTGGGCGAGGGCGCGCGCACCGATGCCGACGCCTTGCGCTACCTGGCCAGCTACCAGCACGCCATTGCCGCCATCTCGCGCTCGGCCGATGTGAGCCGTTCGCCCGACCACAACGATGGCATCTCCATCAAACTCAGCGCGCTGCATCCACGCTATGAAGACCTGCAGCACGAGCGGGTGATGAGCGAACTGGTGCCCCGCGTCTGGACGCTGTGTGAAGCGGCCGCCAAGGCCAACCTGAATCTGACCATCGATGCCGAAGAGGTCGATCGCCTGGAACTGTCGCTCGACGTGTTCGAGGCGCTGGTCGCACAGGTGGCTGAAAAGTGCCCGCAATGGACCGGCTTTGGCCTGGCCTTGCAGGCTTACCAGACCCGCGGCGTCCCGTTGATCGAACATCTGGCCGGGATGGCCCGCCGCTACGGGATCAGGTTGATGTGCCGCTTGGTCAAGGGCGCCTATTGGGATGCCGAAATCAAGCGCGCACAGGAATTGGGCCTGCCCGGCTACCCGGTGTTCACCCACAAGCACCACACCGATGTGAGCTATCTGGCCTGCGCGCAGGCCCTGTTTGCGGCCTCGGATGTGATCTACCCGCAGTTCGCGACCCACAACGCCGGCACCATCGCCGCCGTGCTTCAAATGGCCGAGAACGGTCCGGACGGAAAGGCCTATCCGTTTGAGCTGCAGCGCTTGCATGGCATGGGCGAGGGCGTTTACCGTGAGGTTTTGAAGAATCCCAGGATCCGCTGCCGCGTGTATGCGCCGGTGGGCGCCCACCGCGATCTGTTGGCTTACCTGGTGCGCCGCCTGCTGGAGAACGGCGCGAACTCGTCGTTTGTGAACCAGCTGGCCGATGAGTCCGTGGGCATGGACGTCTTGCTCACCACGCCGCTGCACCTGACGCCTGAGCCCGCAATGCCCATGCCGGTGGACATGTTCGGTGCCTCGCGCCGCAACAGCATGGGGCTGGACCTGGCCGTGGTGGCCATGCGCCAGCCGCTGCTGGCCGCGGTGGAAAAAACCGTGGTCCCAACCGTGCCGGTTTTCGATGTGGAACAAGTGGGCGCCGCAGCCCTGGCGTCCCATGAGGCATTCAAGGCCTGGCGCGAAGTGCCAGTGGCCACGCGCGCAGATGCCTTGCGCAAGACGGCCGATGCCATGGAAGCCCAACTGCCAGCGTTGTGCGGCATGCTGGTCAAAGAGGCCTTCAAAACCTGGGCCGATGCGATCTCTGAAGTGCGCGAGGCCGTGGACTTTTTCCGCTACTACGCCAATGAAGCCGAGCGCATCATGGCGCCAGCACCCCAGCTGTCTGCCCTCGGGCCGTGGGTGTGCATCAGTCCGTGGAACTTCCCGTTGGCGATTTTCTGTGGCCAGGTGGCGGCGGCTCTGGCCACAGGCAACACCGTGTTGGCCAAACCCGCTGAACAGACGCCTGCCATTGCCAGGATGGCGGTGAAACTGATGCACGACAACGGCGTTCCTGCCGACGCTTTGCAGCTGCTGCACGGCCCGGGCGAAACCGTGGGTGCTGCGCTGGTGGCTCAGCCGGGTGTGGCCGGTGTGGTGTTCACCGGCTCCACCCAGGTGGCCAAAATCATCCAGCGTGCGCTGGCGGCCAAAGAGGGTCCGGTGGCCCCGCTGATCGCGGAAACCGGCGGCATCAACGTGATGCTCGTGGACAGTTCGGCCTTGCCCGAGCAAGTGGCCGATGCCGTGATGCAAAGCGCGTTCCGCAGCGCGGGCCAGCGCTGCTCGGCACTGCGCCTGCTGTGTGTGCACGAATCCGTGGCCGACGGCATGATCGAAATGATCGAAGGGGCTGCCAAAGAGCTGGGTGTGGGCCGTGTGGGCGCACTCACCACCGATCTGGGGCCGGTGATCGACCAGGAGGCTTTTGACAACATCCAGCGCCATGTTCGGCGGTTGAATGGAGAAGCGAAATCCCTGCTGCAAATACCGGTGGACCCCGCCCTGGCCAGCGAGCAGCCGCACATGATCACGCCGCAGATGTTCGAAGTGAAGGACATCGCCGAAGTGAAGGCCGAGATCTTTGGTCCGGTGTTGCAGGTCGTGCGCTGGACGGGGGATCCCGCCCAGGTCATCGCGCGCATCAATGCCCTGAACTATGGCTTGACCATGGGCATTCAGACCCGCATTGACAGCCGCGCCCAGGCCCTGGCCGCGTCGGCCCATGTGGGCAATATCTACGTGAACCGCAACATCATTGGTGCGGTGGTGGGTGTGCAGCCTTTTGGTGGCGAAGGCCTCTCCGGTACGGGTCCCAAGGCCGGAGGCCCGCACTACCTGCAGCGCTTTGTGCAGGCCGTGCAGGCCGTGCCCGCGGCTCAGAAGCTGCATGGCGAAGGCAGCGGCGTGAACGTTCAAGCCGCTGCTTTGGCGGTGCAGAAAAGTGGCTGGTTGAAAAGCACGCTGCTACAGCGTTGTGCCTGGCTCGAGAAGCTGGGTGAAAAGCCACTTGCTTTGGCTGCCAGGCAGCAGCTGGCCGATCGCGCGCTGCCTGGCCCTACTGGTGAAAGCAATGACCTGAGGCTGCATCCAAGGGGCGTGGTCGCGGCGATCGCCGACCGTGTGGACGACGCCATCCTGGCGCAATGGCTGGGCGCGCTGGCTGGCGGCAATACCCTGGTGGTGGCGGTGCCGAGTGAGGCGCGTGATGCCGTTCGGGCCGCTGTTGGCCAATGGGTCGGTGCAGGGCTTCCTGCTGCCGCGGTCTATGTGCTGGACACGCCATTCGAAGCCGGTGCGGTGGCCCTGGCGGGCAGCGAGGCCATCGAAGCGATCGTGGCACAACCCGCCTACGGTGCAGAACTCAACCGCCGAATGGCCGCACGCGATGGCGCCGTGGTGCCCTTGGTCACGGAGCCCTTGGCGGGTTGTTTGTGGCGCCTGTGTGCCGAGCAAACCTTGACCGTCAACACCACCGCAGCCGGTGGCAATGTGGAGTTGTTTGCCGGTCTGCCTGCCCTTTGAGCGGGGGGGTCGAATGGCTGAGCCGCCGAACACTGTCACCCGCATGACGGAGTTCGGCGCCCTTGTGGCCACAATGCGCGCATGAGCAAAACCCACAGCGTGCGAGCGCCCTTGCAGGCGCAAATTGTTGAATGGCTGGTGGCCCCGGGCGACCGGGTGCGACCTGGCGACTTGCTGGTGGTTCTTGAGGCCATGAAGATGGAGCACGAAGTGCGTGCGAGCGAGGCCGGCCAGGTGCTGGAGCGCTTCTACGAGGCCGGGGACTCTGTCGAGCACACCGCCGAGCTGCTGAGCTTCACGGCGCTGGATGCTCTGGTTGAGGTTGGTGTACCCAACGCACCCGCTGAAAAAGCGATCGCGCCAGCTGCGGGCCCGCGCGAAGACCGCCAGCGGTGGGAAGACCGTCAGGCGCTGACGCTGGATGCCGCCCGCCCGCAAGCGGTGGCCAAGCGCCACGCCCTGGGCATGAGAACCGCGCGCGAAAACATCGCAGACCTGTGTGATGAGGGCTCGTTCCTTGAATACGGCTCGCTGGCTGTGGCGGCGCAACGCCAGCGCCGCAGTGAAGAGGACCTGGTCGCCAACACCCCGGCCGACGGTATGGTGACCGGCATCGGTTCTGTGAATGGCGGCCTGTTCGGAGCCGAAACATCGCGCACGGTGGTGATGGCCTACGACGCCACCGTTTTGGCCGGTACGCAAGGTATGCGCAACCACCAGAAAACCGATCGCTTGCTGGGCATCGCGCTGGCACAGCGCCTGCCGGTGGTGTTGTTCGCCGAGGGGGGCGGTGGCAGACCCGGTGACACGGACATGCCCATCGTGGCCGGGTTGCATGTGGGCACCTTCGCCGCCTATGCGCGGCTGTCGGGGCAGGTGCCAGTGGTCGGCATCGCCGCAGGCCGCTGCTTCGCGGGCAATGCCGCCTTGCTGGGTTGCAGCGATGTGATCATCGCCACGCGAGGCAGCAACATTGGCCTGGGAGGCCCGGCGATGGTGGAGGGCGGCGGCCTGGGGGTGTTCAAGCCTGAAGAGATCGGACCTTCCCGTGTTCAGACCGCCAACGGCGTGATCGATGTGCTGGTGGACGACGAAGCACAGGCCGTGGCCGCTGCGCGCCATTACCTGTCATTTTTCCAGGGGCGCTTGACCAACTGGACGGCCCCCGATGCAGAGGCCCTGCGCGATGTGGTGCCCGAGAACCGGCTGCGCGTGTATGACAGCCAGGCGGCAATGGTGGGCGTGGCGGATGTGGGCAGCCTGTTGGTGTTGCGCGGCGGGTTTGGGCAGGGTGTTCATACCGCCCTGGCGCGTATCGAAGGGCGTCCCGTGGGCATCATGGCCAACAACCCGCAGCACCTGGGCGGCGCTGTTGATGCCGATGCGGCGGACAAAGCTGCGCGTTTCATGCAGTTGTGCAATGCCCACGGCCTGCCCATCGTGAGTCTGGTGGACACGCCGGGTTTCATGGTCGGGCCCGATGCCGAAGCCCGGGCGCAGGTGCGGCATGTGAGCCGCTTGTTTGTGACGGCGGCTGCGCTGCGGGTGCCGGTTTTCAGCGTGGTGCTGCGCAAAGGTTATGGGCTGGGCGCGATGGGCATGACCGCAGGCGGGTTTCACTCACCGGTGTTCACTGTGGCCTGGCCCACGGGCGAATTCGGTGCCATGGGGCTGGAGGGAGCGGTTCGGCTGGGGTTTCGCAAGGAGTTGGAAGCGCTTCCTGACGGGCCGAAGCGCCAAGCCTTGTTCGATCAGTTGCTGGCGCAGCAGGTGGCCAATGGAGCAGCGGTTCAAATGGCCACCACTTTGGAAATCGATGCGGTGATCGATCCAGCCCAGACCCGGACATGGCTGGGCCAGGGGCTGGCGGGTGCGCAGATTCAGAAGGCCGGGCCACAGGGCCGGTTCGTGGACCCCTGGTGAAGCCAGGGTAGCCCGGGTTGAGCTGCTCAGAGGGCGGTTATGGTGTCATCCGGGCCAGGCAACTCATGCAAGCTCAACTCAACTGGCCAAAGCCACTGTTGCGGCTGCCACTGGATTGCGGCGAAGGCTGGTTGATGTTGACCCAGAATTCACACACATGCTTCATGGCACTGAGGAACTGCGCAAATTCAGTGGGTTTGGCGATGTAGGCATTGGTGCCGGCATCGTAGGCGCGTTGCAAGTCGGTCGGTTCGGTTGAAGACGTCAGCACCACCACAGGAATGGTGCGCAGGCTCTCCGAGCCCTTGATTTCGCGCAGCACCCCGATGCCATCGAGCAATGGCATCTTTAAATCGAGCAAGACCAGAATCGGGTTGCCGCCTGCGCGGTCGCTGAAGTTGTCGCGCCGGTAGAGGTAGTCCAGCGCCTGCATGCCATCAGAAACGTGAATCACACGCCCATCCAGACCATGGCGGGCCAAGGCTAGTTTGGTCAGTTCTGCATCGTCGGGATTGTCCTCTACGAGCAGGATGGCGTCGGCGTGTTTGTTCATGGTTCCAGCATTGAATGTAAGGGGTCGCTTGCGGGGGCCAGTGGACTTGACCCTTCGAACGGCAAAGAAAAACTGAAAACGCTGCCTTCTCCCATACGGCTTTCAGCCCAGATGCTACCACCGTGACGCTCCAGAATGCGTCGTGCCAAGGCAAGTCCGATGCCCGTGCCCTCGAATTCCGACGCACGGTGCAGCCGTTGAAACACGCCAAACAGCTTCTGAGCGTATTTGGGGTCAAAGCCCACGCCGTTGTCGCCCACCGAGAAGATGTACCCCACAGCGGGGTCCACGCTCCAACTGATCTCGATGCGTGCCGACTCCCGAGGGCGGGAGTATTTCAAGGCATTGCTGATCAAGTTGGTCCATACCTCGCGCAGCAGCAAGGGGTCGCCATGGGCCACAGGCAGATCCGGTGCGATGACCCACTCCACTTTGCGACCTTGTGTATCGTGGTCGAGTTGCGCGACCACCGCCTGGACGAGCAGGGTGAAGTCCACTTCGATCAGGTTGACCGCCGCCCGTCCCAGGCGGGAGAAAGAAAGCAGCCCGTCAATCAGTTGACTCATGTGGCGCGCAGAGTTGCCGATGGTGCCCAGGTAGCGCAGAGCCTCTTCGTCTTTGCTCTCACCCAGATGTTCTTCGAGCAGGCTCACAAAGCTGGAGATATGGCGCAATGGCGAGCGCAGGTCGTGTGAAACGGAATAGGAGAACGATTCAAGGTCCTTGTTTGCCGCCAGGAGTTGCTCCGTGCGATCGACCACCCGGTTTTCCAGCTCTTCATTGATGTTGCGCATGAGGTCGTCCAGCCGCTTGGCGTCGCTCATGTCGTGGTTGATCTTGGCAAATCCGCGCAGCTCTCCCGCATCGTCGCGCAGCGCAATGACCACCGAGTGGGCCCAATAGCTCGAGCCATCTTTTCGCTCGTACCAACCGTGGAGCTCGTTTTGTCCACGAGCGGTGGTGGTGCGCAGCAGCTGGTCACCGATTTCGCGGGCTTCGTCGGGCTTCTTGCGTCGAAAAAGCATCGAGTAATGTTTGCCCAGGACTTCGGTCGGGGAGTAGCCCTCCATGCGCTGTGCGCTGTCTGTCCAGTCGGTGATATGGCCCTGGATGTCGATGAAGAAGATGCAGTATTCGCGCAGGTTGTCCACCATCAGGCGGAAGCGCTGTTCGCTTTCAAGCAACTCCAGCGAGCGCTTCTTGATGTTCAGTTCCAGCTCCTCGTTGAGGTTGCTGACCCGCTCTTCGACCCGTTTGCGATCCGTGATGTCAAAAATCTGTATGAAGATGCCCTTGACAACCCCTTCGTGCACATCGGGCAGGTAGCTAGAGCTGATGAAGACCCGTTCGCCGTTGGGTTTGTCGCGCCAGGCTTCGTATTTTTGAGCTTGCCCGGACAGAGCTGCATGCATGCGTGGCTTCACATGGACCCACATCTCTTTGGGCAAGCCTACGCTGGCATGCTGGCCCAGCAAATCAGCGGGGTCCAGCCCATAGAACCGTTTGTGTTCCGCATTGGCGAATCGGTAGCAAAGTGTGGCGTCAACATAGGCGACGACGCCCGGGATCTGCTCCGTGATGGTGTGCAGGAAATGCTGGCTTTCGCGCAAGGCCACCTCTGCTGCCTTGCGCTCGGTGATGTCGACCACCGTGGTGTTGCTGCGCAGATAGCGCCCTGAGGCGTCCAGTACGCCAGTCGATGAAAGCAATGCCGGGAAGATGGTTCCGTCACGTCGGCGCAAGTAGTATTCGGCGCTGTCCACGCCTTCGCCTGCGACCAGGCGCGTCAGACGATCTTCAAGCAGCTTGGTGCTGATGGGCTGGATGAAGTCTCGGAAGCCCAGTTTGCCGACCACTTCTTCACGCTCGTAGCCGAGCCACCGCAATTCGGTGTCGTTGATCGAGACGTAGACGCCGTTGATATCGAGCGAGTGGTAGCCGCAGGGGGCTTGGTTGTAGAGGTTTTGCGACAGCGTCAGGGCTTCGCTGAGGTGCCGGTTGGCCTCGTTGACCTGCATCTCGGCAGCGCGACGCTCGCTGATGTCGAGCATCTGTATGAACAGCCCCTGAACTTCGCCCTGTTCAATGTAGGGTGCGTATTCGATGCTGGCGTAAAAACGGTGCCCATCAGGGAAGACCCGTTCACCTTCGAAACGCCTGGCCTCTCCTTTGAGCGTGGCCTGCAGGTGGGGCTGGCCTTGCCTGAAGTACTCTGGTCGGGTGATGTCGCTGAGGTGCAGTCCCAGCAGCGCTTTCGGGTCGGTGCCCAGCCAGCGCGCGTAACTGGCATTGGCGAAGCGGCAGATCAGGTCCCGGTCGTAAAACGCGAGCTGCACAGGCACGCCGTCGGCAATGGTCTGGAAGAAACCCCGCTGGGCGGTCAGAGCGGCTTCGGCCGCGTGGCTGGCCGAAATGTCGACCAGGGTGTTGTTGGTATGGAGAAAACGACCTTCGGCATCGAGAACAGCCGTGGTGCTGAGCAAAACCCACAACTCACTGCCGTCGCGCCTGCGCAAACACAGCTCAATCGAGGGTACGGGCTTGTTGAGGATCACCCGATCCAGTCGGTCCCTCATCAAGGGCGCTTGATCGGGGTGCACAAGATCGCAAAAATTGACCTTGCCTACCAATTCGTCTTCGGCATACCCCAGCCAGTCAAGCTCGGTCTGGTTGACGCGTACATAGCACCCCCTGGCATCTATGGAGTGGTAGCCGCAGGGAGCCTGCTGGTAGAGCATCTGCGCCTGGTGCAAGGCCTGCTGGCTGTGTTCGTTGGCTTCGGCCAATTCTTGCGTGCGCAGCAAAACGCGCGATTCCAGGGTGGCGTTCAGGGCCTCGATTTCCTGTTGGTGGCTGTAAGACTGGGTGATGTCGCGGGAAACCGCCATCAGCATCACCGGCTTGTTGTTTGCGTTGGTGACAGGGGTCACCACCGTGTCCCACCATTTGGGTGTGCCCTTGAAGGTTTCGGCAAAGGCCACAAACCGGGTGCTGGTGCCCTGGGCTGCGGCCTTAAGCGCTTCGCGTGCCAAGGTGTGGTTTTCATCCTTCCACCAGGTGGCCCAGTCGGAACCTTTGATTTCTTCGAAGTTGTCGACGTCCACCAGGCGGCATCCCTGCGCCGTCATCTGGATCACGTGGCCTTGCAAATCCAGCACCTTGGTGCAGTCCGGGCTGCTGGCAATGATTTGTTGGTTGAGCTCGTCTTTGATGCGCGATTCGGCCTGGAGCTCGCGCAGTGACGTGATGTCTTGAAGAAAACCGTGTTGCGCTTCTACGTGGCCTTGGGCGTCGTGGATGGGGGAGTTGCGGGCCAGCACATGGGCAATGCGGCCATCGGGGTAGCTCAGCCGGAACTCGAGGCTCAATGGCTCGCCATTTCCGATCCCTTTTGACCAGGCGGCCCTGACGGCCTCAAGATCCTCGCCATGGACCCGTCGTAGCCATCCGTAGTTCTGGAATTCCGCAGCGGTCAGGTCAAAGATGCGCTGCAGCGAGCTGTCGATATGCGTCAGAACCCCGGCTGAATCGGTCCGGAAAACCCCAATGGGGAAAACCGAGGACATGGCGGCCAGCAACGCTTCGTAGTCGAGCTGTGAGGTCAGTGGATGGGCACCATCGCCGTCAAAGGCATGGACCCTGGACTCCAGCAGAAGCGGCAGTTCGGTATTGAGCCCAGCGCCGTCGGTGGCAAGTTGCCTTGCGTACTGGCGTCTCAGGTGTTGATTTTCCCGGCGCAGTGTTTCCAGTTCCTGTTCTGCCGCTTGCAGGCGCGCGCGCCATGCTTCTGGTGTGGTTGCACCAGTGGCATCGAGGTCCTGTTTGGGTTGGTGCGCACTCATCTCTCTCGACTGTACCCCAGCCAAACGGCTCGCAGGAGAGAAAATGGCGGTTAGAAACGGGGCAATTCCGGGAATGAAAGCTGGCCGCCACGCACCAACATCTTGCCGTATTCGGCACAACGTTGCAGCGTGGGAATCACCTTGCCCGGGTTGAGCAGGCCCTTGTCATCAAAGGCGCGCTTGACCGCGAACATCATTTCATTTTCCTCCGCGGAAAACTGCACGCACATGCTGTTGAGCTTTTCCACGCCCACGCCGTGTTCCCCGGTTACCGTACCGCCCATGGCCACGCTGGTTTCCAGGATGTCGGCGCCAAACAGCTCGCAGCGGTGCAACTGGTCGGGGTCGTTGGCATCGAACAAAATCAGCGGGTGCAGGTTGCCGTCGCCGGCGTGAAACACGTTGGCGCAGCGCAGCTGGTATTTTTTCTCCATCTCGCCGATGGCGATCAGGATATCGGCCAGGCGCTTGCGCGGGATGGTCGAGTCCATGCACATGTAGTCGGGGCTGATGCGGCCGGATGCCGGGAAGGCATTCTTGCGGCCGCTCCAGAAACGCAGCCGCTCGGCTTCGTCTTTGCTCACGGCAATCGCCGTGGCGCCGTGGGTGCGCAAGACATCGCTCATCCGCCCGATTTCCTCTTCCACTTCTTCGGGCGTGCCATCGCTTTCGCACAAAAGAATGGCGGCGGCGTTGAGGTCGTAACCGGCGTGTACAAAATCTTCCACGGCCGCCGTCATCGGCTTGTCCATCATCTCCAGCCCGGCCGGGATGATGCCCGCCGCGATCACGGCAGCGACCGCGTCGCCCGCTTTCTGGATGTCGTCAAAGCTGGCCATGATGCAGCGCGCCAGCAGGGGCTTGGGCACCAGCTTGACGGTGACCTCGGTGGCCACGGCCAACATGCCTTCGCTGCCGATCACCAGCGAGAGCAAATCGAGCCCGGCGGTGTCCAGCGCCTCGCCGCCAAAGGTGATGGGCTCGCCCTCGATGGTGTAGCCGCGCACCTGCAAGACGTTGTGCACCGTGAGCCCGTATTTCAGGCAGTGCACCCCGCCCGAATTTTCGGCCACATTGCCGCCAATGGTGCAGGCGATCTGGCTGCTGGGATCGGGTGCGTAGTACAGGCCATGGGGTGCGGCTGCCTCGGAAATCGCGAGGTTGCGCACGCCGCTTTGCACCACCGCCGTGCGCGAGCGCGGGTCGATGGACTGGATGCGGTTGAACTTCGCCAGCGAGAGCGTGACACCCATGGCGTGGGGCATGGCTCCACCCGATAGGCCCGTACCGGCGCCGCGGGCCACCACAGGGGCGTTGAGTCCGTGGCAAACCTTGAGCACCGCAGCCACCTGCGCCTCGGTTTCTGGCAGGGCCACCACCAGCGGGCGTTGCCGGTAGGCGGTCAACCCATCGCATTCGTAGGGTGTGGTGTCTTCGACCTGCCAGAGCAGGGCGTGGGCGGGCAACACCGCTTGTAGCGCGCCCACCACTTCGGCTTGGCGCTGTGTGCGTTCGAGTTGGGTGACCTGCCGGGGAGATGCGGGAGCGTTCATGGTGAAACCTGCGTCGGACAATGTTTCAGTTTAGGGGAATCGGGCGCGGCGAGGTTGAATAAAACTGCATCGCCTTGTGCAGCCGATTGTGGTCAAGGCTGAAAAAAAGAGCTCTTGAAACCACGCGAAGCGGCATTAACTGAGGTGCATGGGACCGCACGGTGCGTCCCGCCCAGGCCCTGGATGGGGCCCTTGTTTCACGACCCTCAAGGAGTTTTCACCATGAACCATCTGATCAACCGCTCTGGCTTGTTCGACGATTTTTTCAAAGACGTGGCCCCCGGCTTTTATGTCAAACCACTGCACGGCGACCCACTGCCGGCGCAGATCAAGGTGGACGTGAAAGAAACGCCGGCGGCCTACACCGTGCTGGCCGATTTGCCAGGCGTACCCAAGGAAGCCATTCATGTCACGGTGGAAGGCAATGTGGTCACGCTGCGCGCTGAAGTCAAGCAGGAAGACCGCCAGGCCGACGGCGAAAAGGTGTTGCGCAATGAACGCTACTTTGGCGCCTTGTCGCGCAGCTTTCAGATGCCGGTGGATATCGACGACACCGCGTCCAAAGCCAAGTTCGACAACGGCGTGCTGCAACTCACGCTGCCGAAAAAGGTGGCGGCAACTGGCCAGCGCCTGAACATCGAGTGAAACCAGAGCCCCCGCGCAGCGGTGGAGCGTGGGGGCATGAGATTCGCCGCAGGGCCGCCCCAAGGGGAATCAGCCCCCTCGGGGGGCAGCGACCCGCACAGCGGTGGAGCGTGGGGGCACGGCCTCTAGACCACCGACTTCTTCAGCCACTCGGCAAATGCCGAACACTCCCAGCGGTCCATGGTGCCGGTGCGCCAGCACAGGTAGTGGGCGTGAGGGCTGGGCACATGGCGTTCATAGAGCGGCACCAGCGTGCCATGCTCCAGCCAAGGGGCCGCCAGCTTGAGCCGCACCAGCGCCACCCCCATGCCGGCGACGGCACCGTCGCACATCAGCCCCACATCGTTGAACTGCGAACCGTCCACCGGTTCGGGCCAGTCCAGATCGTGCGCGGCGAACCATGTGCGCCAGGGTTCCAGCGGGCTGCGCAACAGGGGAACACCTTCCAGATCTTCAGGCGCCTCGAATGGGCCGTTCTCTCGGGCAAAAGCGGGTGAGGCGAGCGGCGTCACGTCGTCTTTCATCAGGCAAATGTGTTCGACATCCGCGTAGCGCCCGGTGCCAAAGCGGATCATCAGATCGGCGTCTTCGGCCACCACGTCCAGCAGCGGAATGCTGACTTGCAGCGTGATGTCGATTTCAGGGTAGGCCTCACTGAACTGCTTCAGCTTGGGCAGCAGAATCGAGCGCGCAAAAGTCGGCGTGACCGCCAGGCGCAACTTGCGCCGCCCAGGCGTGGCTGTATTGCTTGGGAATTTCTGCAGGATGGCCAGGCCTTCACGCACATGGGCCAGGTACTCGCTGCCTTCGGTGGTCAAAGAAAAATCCGCACGCCCAAATAGCTTGGTGCCCAGAATCTGCTCCAGCTGTTTGATGCGGTGGCTTACCGCGCTGGGTGTAACGCACAGCTCTTCGCTGGTCTGGGTGACGCTGCGCAAACGCGCCAACGCCTCGAAGGTCAGCAGGCACTGGATGGGCGGGATGCGGATGCTCATGCAAACAGGCCTTTCATCTTGGTCGAAAACGGCCTGCACACGGGCGGAGCGTGGCGCGAGCGATCTGGTGCCGGGCCGCCCCAAGCCGGATCAGCCCCCCGGGGGGCAGCGACCCGCACAGCGGTGGAGCGTGGGGGCGAGCGATCTGGCGCCGGGCCGCCCCAAGCCGGATCAGCCCCCCGGGGGGCTGCGACCCGTACAGCGGTGGAGCGTGGGGGCGAGCGATCTGGTGCCGGGCCGCCCCAAGCCGGATCAGCCCCCCCGGGGGGCAGCGACCCGCGCAGCGGTGGAGCGTGGGGGCAAAGCCTTTCACTTGAAGACGACCGTCTTGTGGCCGTTCACAAGAACCCGGTGCTCGCTGTGCCATTTCACAGCCCGTGCCAGCACCTGGCTTTCGGTGTCACGGCCCAGGGCTGTGAGGTCTTCCACGCCATCGGTGTGGTCCACACGGGCCACGTCTTGCTCGATGATCGGGCCTTCGTCCAGATCGGCGGTCACATAGTGGGCTGTGGCACCGATCAGTTTCACGCCGCGGTCGTGTGCCTGGTAATAAGGCTTGGCACCTTTGAAGCTGGGCAGGAAGCTGTGGTGGATGTTGATGGCTTTGCCAGACAACTCGCGGCACAGGTCGTTGCTCAGAATCTGCATGTAGCGCGCCAGCACCACCAGCTCTGCGCCCTCGTTGCGGATGATCTCCAACTGCTTCGCCTCGCCCTGTGCCTTGGTGGCTGCCGTCATAGGAATGTGGTGAAACGGTACGTTGTAACCCGCCGCAAGCTGGTAGAACTCGCGGTGGTTGCTGACGATGGCACGGATGTCCAGTCGCAGCAAACCGCTCTTCCATCGGAACATGAGGTCGTTGAGGCAATGGCCGTCCTTGCTGACGAAGATCACGGTCTTCATCGGCGCGGCCAGCGGGTGCAGGCTCCATAACATTGCAAAAGGTTCGGCGAACAGCTTGAGTCCGAGCCGCAGGTCTTCTTCGGTCACCTGGTTGCAGGTGAACTGGATCCGCAGGAAAAACAGCCCGGTGGCGTGGTCGTTGTATTGCGCCGCTTCTTCAATGTTGCCGCCGCGTTCCAGCAGGAACCCGGAAACAGCGTGAACGATGCCAGAGCGGTCCTGGCAGGATAGGGTGAGAACGTAGGTGTGTTGCATGGCCCGCGCATTGTCGCAGGGAGCAAAGGCCATGTGTTTGGGTGGGCGACTTGGTAGGATGCGGCTTTGCCTCTAACCCCTGATCTATTGGAGCAGCACATGGCCATCATGGATTTTCTGAATCGCCAGTTCATCGACGTCATCGAGTGGGTCGACGACTCGCGCGACACGCTTTCGTTCCGATTTCCGGACGATGACAAAGAGATCAAGAACGAGGCCCAGCTCATTGTTCGTGAGGGGCAAGTGGCGCAGTTTGTCTATGTTGGCCAATATGCGGACACGCTGGGCCCGGGAAAGCACACGCTCAAAACCGACAACATTCCCATCCTGAGCGACATCCTGGGGTGGAAGTACAAGTTCCAGTCGCCCTTCAAAGCGGATGTCTATTACGTCACCACCCGTGTGTTCACCGGCAACAAATGGGGCACATCCAACCCGGTGATGATGCGCGACGCCGATTTTGGCGTGGTGCGCATGCGTGCCTTCGGCACCTACGATTTCAAGATCGTGAACCCGGTGCTGTTTCTGAAGGAGATCGCAGGAACCGATCATCACTTCCGCATGGACGAATTCAATGACGTGATGCGCTCGCGCATCGTCAGTGTTTTCAGCGAGGCCCTGGCCACGGCCAAGGTGCCTGCGCTGGATGTGGCCACGCGTTACGGCGAGCTGGGCTCGGCGTTGCTGGAGCCGCTCAACCTGGTGATGCGCGAGAAGTACGGGCTGGAGCTCACGGCATTTGTGCTCGAAAACGTGTCGGTGCCGCCCGAGCTGGAGCAGGCCATCGACAAGCGCGGGGCCATGACGGCGATCGGCAACCTGAACGACTATGTGAAATACAACATGGGCAATGCGCTGGCCGAAGGCAAGGCTGGAGCTGCCGGTATAGGCGCCGAAATGGCGGCCGGTCTGTCCATGGGCCAGGCCATGCTGCAAGGCGGCGCCGGAGCTCAACCACAGGCCCAGCCAGGCTTTGTGCCTGGTGCAGCGCCTGCCGCAGCGGCTGCGCCGTTGACGGTGCTGACCCCCGAGCAGGTGGCCAAGACCTTGGGCGTGACCCCGGCCGACGTGATGCAGGAACTGGAAGCCGGCACGCTCAAGGGCCGCAAGATTGGCAGTCAGTGGCGCATCCCGCAGGCCGCGCTCGACGAATTTTTGAACGGTTGAGTTCACCATGCAGCTGAGTGAGCTGTCAGCGCAGCAGAAGCTGGCGTGCCCGGCCTGCGGTGGCGAGGCGCAGTGGAATCCGGCCAAAAAAGCACTGGTTTGCGCCTATTGCGGTACCGAGTCGCCCTACACGCTGAAAGAGGGCGGCGAGGTGATCGAGCACGATCTGGTGGCCGCGCTCAAGGCCATCCCGCAGAGTGCTCGCGGCTGGCAAGACGATCGACGACCGGTGCGCTGCCAGCACTGCCAGGCGATCAGCGTGTTTTCGGGCGCCCAGCAGGGCAAGGCCTGTGATTTTTGTGGCTCGACGGCGCTGGTGCCATTTGAAGAAACCGGTGACATCATCCGGCCGGAAACCCTGTTGCCGTTTGCGGTTGATGAGCCAGGCGCACGCGACCGCGTTCGCAAGTGGTATGGCTCACGCTGGTGGGCGCCGAACAACCTCAACAAAAAGGCGCTGACCGATACCTTGCATGGCGTGTACCTGCCTTACTGGACGTTTGATGCCCAGGTGCATGCACAGTACACCGCCGAGGCAGGAACCTATTACCAGGACAGCAAAAAGAAGCGCGCCGTTCGGTGGCGGAGGGTCTCGGGCCAGATCGAGCACTTTTTTGACGACACCCTGGTCTGCGGCTCCCGAGGCGTACAGCCTCACTTGGTGCGCGCAGTCGAGCCGTTTCCGACCACCACCGACCAGCTCAAACCCTACGACCCGGGCTACCTCAGCGGCTGGACGGTAGAGCGCTATCAGCTCGATCTGGTGGCCGCAGCCGAGAAGGGGCGCCAGCGCATGCAAGCGGCCATTCGCAACCAGTGTGCCCAAGACATCCACGCCGATACACAACGCAACCTGCAGGTCCATGCCCAATTTTCAGGGCAAACCTTCAAACACGTGTTGCTGCCGATCTGGCTGGTGGGTTACCAATACGGCGCGCGCGATTTTCAGGTGGTGATCAACGGGGCCACGGGGCAGGTGGCCGGCGAGTACCCAAAGAGCTGGGTGAAGATAGCGCTGGCGGTGCTGGCTGCCGCGTTGGTGGGCATGGCGCTGCTCTGGATGAACGGCCGCTGAGCGGTTCGCTCAGGGTTTCATCCGGGCCTTGAAGGCCGCGCAATGGTCTTTCTCCGGCACCGGCGCGGTTCGCCATACCCGGTCGGCGGCATCGCGCGCTGCGGCGGCATCCCCGCCGCCAGACGCCATCAACACCACGGTGCTGCGCAAGCCGGCGCGCAAATGCTGCGGCACACCCAGATCTCGCCGCACGTGCTGGTTGCCGGCCACAAGCAACACCGTTTTGCCTGGTGCCAGAGCCGCCTCAATGGTTTGGGCCATGGCGAGGTCTCGGGCGAGTTGCACGCGGGTCATCGGAACCACCTGCTCCTCGGGCAACAGCTGGCAGTGGCCTTCACGAATCTGCGTTTGCTGCATCAGCCAGGCGGGCGGAGCGAGGCGTTGGTCCAGGGCGGTGTCCTGCATGGCGGCACGCAACCCGGCCCGGGGCAGGTTGCCTCCGAACACGGGCACCCGGGATCGCACCGCCTGCATCACCAGAGGGCCATATACGGCCCAGTCCCAGCCAGTGGCTTCGCTGTCCGACCAGCGCAAAGCTTGTTGCACCCGGGCCTCGCTGGCGCTGTGTGGCAAGCCCTTGGTGGAAACGCCGCGCTCTGCCATCTCGATCACCAGAGCAGCCAGTTCACCACGGGTCACCAAACTTTCCAGGACCTCCCGTTGACGCGCCTGATGGCTCGGCACATCGTGCTGTTCGCCAAGCAGCCAGACGTCGTTGGGCCGAAGCCCGTCCAGGGCGTTCTGTTCGGCCGTGGGCGCTGGTGCGCTGAACTGCAAGCCTGCGCCGAGGCCAACCACACAGCCACTCAGCAAGGTGGTGATTGCCAGCCCCATGGCAAGGCAGGTGGATCGCCTGGTGACAGCGTTTCGACAGTTCATGCGGGGATACTACGCGGGCTCGCTGTCAAGGCGCTCTCCCTTCGTTCTGTTTTCTGTGCCATTCCCCCTGCTTTCTGAACCGCCCCGCTGGCAACGTGTTGTGCTGACTCTGGTCTTGGCCTGGTTGGCCGCGCGCGCCTGCGTGGCGCTGAATACGCCGATCCCCTGGATGATCGGCCCGCTGGTGAGTGTGTCGCTCTTGTCCATGCTCGGGGTGCCGACGGAGAGCTGGACGCCGTTTCGCAACGCCGGGCAGTGGGTCATCGGGGCGGCGCTGGGCCTGTATTTCACGCCTGAAGTTGGCAGCCTGATCGCGGGCCTCTGGTGGGCGGTTGTGCTGGGCGTGTTGTGGGCGCTGACCCTGGGCATCGCCTTTGGGGCCTGGTTGCGCCGCGTGCACGCCGGGCACCTCACGGCCTTGTCGCCCGAGCAGTTGCGCACCACCACCTATTTCTCTGGCGCCATCGGTGGAGCCTCTGAAATGACGCTGATTGCCGAGCGCCAGGGCGCTCGTACCGATCTGGTGGCCGCAGCGCACAGCCTGCGCGTGTTGCTGGTCACGCTGACCATTCCGTTTGCCATGCAGTTCTGGGGCGTGGCCCATCTGGATTTGTCCACGCCGGGTGTGCGCGATGTGCATGTCACGGGCTTGCTGCTGCTGGGGGCGATGACGTTGCTGGGCGCCTTGGCCATGCAACGCCTGGGGCGGGCCAACCCCTGGTTCATGGGCGCCTTGCTGGTCACCATGCTGATCACGCTCTCGGGCACCCAGCTCAGCGCCATACCCGGCTGGTTGAGTGCCTCAGCCCAGTTGCTCATCGGTATCAGCCTGGGCGTGCGATTCACCCCGGTTTTTGTGCACACCGCGCCGCGCTGGCTGGCTTCGGTGGCCTTTGCCAGCGTGGTGATGATGGGACTCTGCGCCGCGTTCGCCTGGGGCATGTCGATGCTGACCGGCCTGCATCCTGCCACGCTCATTCTTGGCACCTCGCCCGGCGGCATTGCTGAAATGTCGATCACCGCCAAGGTTTTGCAACTTGGCGTGCCCGTTGTCACCGCGTTTCAGGTCTGCCGTCTGGTTGCCGTGTTGATCCTGGCCGAACCGGTTTACCACTGGTGGCGCAAACGCCAACAGGCGTAAAAAAGCCCGACAGAAGTCAGGCTTGGAAGAGGAGGGGGCGTTCATTCGGGATGCCGTGGCTCCGGCTCTGCCGGTCCGCCAGCATCACCCCCTGGAGGGTGACTCGCCGCAGGCGCAGCGCGGGGGGGCACATCTAGTGCATCACCATGGGTGTTTGCGCCAAGGAGGCATAGCCTTCGAGCGTGTCTTCCACCTCCTCTTGCGAAGGCGTGTTTTGCTGCCAGGCGGTGATCTGGATCTGAAACATCTCGGCCCACGAGCCGTCGAGGTAAACCTCTTTGCCCGCGCGCTTGTCCACGATCTCAAAGCCATGTCGCGGGATATGCAGCCCCACATCCACTTCAGGCTCACCTTCCAGAGCGGCGTTGGCCAGAATGTGGACCACGGCAAAAGCGTCTGAGTCGTAAAGCATGTTCATGGCAAATGTTCCTTGAAAAGTGAAACCGGGGTTCCTATGGTCTTTATATCGGCAACCGATGCCTGATCTAGAGGCCTTCTGCTCATTTAGGTGGGGATGCTTTTTAAAGGTTCAATATGCGTGTGTTTTTGGGCACATTTCTCGGCTTTAAGGGGGTCAGGGGACGGCTTTGGGGTTCTCCTGAGCGGGGTTCGGTTCGGACACCATCTCTGGCATGTCTTCCAGCAACTGGTCCATGAAGTCGCCGTTGGGCTCGGTGAGCCGCATGCGCACTGGCAGCCGGCCCAGATTGGGTGCGAGCCAGACTTCGACGGTTTTGTCGTTGGGCTTGCGTGGCTGGCGGATCAGACGGCGGGCGGTCACATCACCGGCCGGCAGCCGCAGGGTCTCAACGGCACCGATTTCAAATCGCCAGACCTCTGCATCCGAATCGCTGCTCACCGGCACGCTGATGACATCGCCTTCCACCAGCTGTTGGCGTGCATTGAGCAAGCCGGCGAGCTGCAGCATGACCGACAACTGGTCTTGCGCGCCGGGCAGCAAGGCCGCATCGGGGGTCTTTTTGCTGTAGCGAATGACGCCGGCGTCGCGATCGAACACGGCGGTTTTTTCGTTGTTGCGCCGACGGTCAACGAACCGTTGGGGCACCAGGCCTTGTTCCGTGATCAAGCCGGTGCTGATGCGCTGAAAGCTGCCCAACAGGAAAGCGCTGATCTCCAGATCAGCCTTGTAGGTGTTGCCGGTTTGCTGCCAGGACAAAGTGCCGCCAGCCGAATAATTGAAGCCTTTGGCCCGACCTTTCACGTCGTATGACAGGGTCGCATTGGTGGGCAGGCTGCCTTCGGGAACGGTTGGGCCCGACGCGGGTTTGGCCACACGTGGTTCGGTTGGCGGCGCGACGGCGACCGCCGTGGCCGGCTCCACCACCACATCAGCCACCTGGGGTGGCGTGGGCGCTGGCACTGTTGCGGGTTCGGGCACCGCGGTCGCAACGATGTCGTCCATCATCTCGTCGACCGACAGGGGGCAATAGGAACGCCCAGGGCCTCGATCGCGTCAGACAGGGTCGGAGGAGGCGGAGGAGCCGGTGGAGGTACAGCCTTGGGAGCCACGGGCTTGGGCTTCGGTGGAGGCGGTGGTGGTGGGGGGGCCGGCGGTTCGATCCAGCGCACGGTGCTTGTGCTGACGGGGGCGGGTGCCGTGGATGGCTCAGGGATGGGTGGCGTGTCGCCGGAGGTGGGGGCGCTGATCATTGCAGGGTCGGGCAGCGCGTCCATGGACGAGCGGGCCTTGAACCAATGATCGGGCCACAGCGCTATGCGCCCGCCCAAAGCCAGCCAGTGGCCCACCAGCACACCCACGGTCAAAGCGACCAGTACCTTCTTGGCGGGCGCCGCAGAGCCGCGGCGGGAACGGGTGGTAGCGCTCATCGGGGCTTGGTGGGTCAAACCGACCCGCCGTGACCCAGGTCGCGGCTGAGCTGCTGCGCGCAGGCCAGCAGCGCGCGTGCCGGGATACTGTTCCATGCCGTGTCCAGTGTCGCCACCGAGCCCAGCACCACCAGGCCCATGGCCAGGCGGCCTTGCGCATCGAACACGGGGGCGCAGAATCCACCCACGCCTGGCAACAGACTGTGCACGACGCGGGCCAGTCCCTTTTCGCGGGTTTCATTGAGCACTGCCTGAACGGCTTGGGGCGTTTGCGGCACATCAACCAGCGGCAATCCGTTTTGCGGCAGTTTCTTGAATTGCGCCAGTTCGGCTTTGATCATCGGGCCCACGCGCTGTGCGTCGCGCCCTTCGTCGCCCATGAATGCGGCAAAACAGCGGCCAGTGGCCGAGGTCAGCAGCGGCATCACATCGCCCAGCCGCAACGTGACGGGAACCGTCTGCATGGCTTCTTCCCAGTGCACCATGGTCGGGCCCTGATTGCCCCAGACCGCGATCGCGAGCACATGGCCCGTTTCGGCGAGCAACGCGGGCATGCGTTCGCGTGCCAGTTTCACAGCGCTGATGCGGCTCAGACTGGCCAGACCCAGGCGCAGCGCGGCGGGGCCCAGGTCGTATCGGGTGCTGACCGGGTCCTGAATCACCAGTCCCATGCGCTGAAAACTCACCAGGTAGCGGTGAGCCTTGGCCGCACTCATGCCCGAAGCGGCGGCCAGGTCGCGCAGCATCAGCGCGCCAGGGGCCTGGGACAAGGCGTCGAGCAACACAAACCCCACTTCAACCGACTGGATGCCTGCGCGGGCGCTGGGCCCGACCGCGTGCCCAGCTGGCTTGGCAGACCGCTTTCCGGGACTGTCATTGGGCTTGGGACTGGCGGTGGGCAGAATGGGCATGGCTCGCATGGAAAGGGTCAACGGTCTTGGGCGGTGGGTGTGGGTCGCCCACCATTGTCAACTTTGCACTAGAATTCAATTTACGTATAGGTTAACCAATTTCACTATTCGTAATTGGTTGGCGTGGCTCGCGGCGCGTGTTCGTGGTGCTTCGCTGAATCCAGCCTCACCAACAGACGGCCTTGGGCCACAGGAGACTTGCATGAAACTCGCCACCTACAAAGACGGCTCGCGTGACGGACAACTGGTGGTTGTGTCACGCGATTTGTCGACCGCTCATTATGCGACGGGCATCGCATCAAAAATGCAGCAGGTGCTGGACGACTGGAACTTCATTTCACCCCAGTTGCAAGACCTCTATGTGACCCTCAATCAAGGCAAATCGCGCCATGCGTTTCCCTTTGATCCGGCACAGTGCATGGCGCCTTTGCCCCGTGCCTACCAATGGGCCGATGGTTCGGCCTATATCAACCATGTGGAGCTGGTGCGTGCGGCGCGCAACAGCGAGGTGCCCGAGACTTTCTACACCGACCCCCTGATGTACCAGGGCGGCAGCGATGACTTCATTGGCCCACGCGATGACGTGGTGGTGCCCAGTGAGGCGTTTGGTATCGACTTTGAGGCCGAGATTGCCGTGATCACCGGAGATGTGCCGATGGGCTGCGCGCCCGAGCAAGCTGTCGATGGTGTGCGCTTGTTGATGCTGGTGAACGACGTGTCGTTGCGCAACCTGATTCCTGCCGAACTGGCCAAAGGGTTCGGCTTTTTCCAAAGCAAGCCAGCCACCGCATTTGGCCCCGTGGCTGTGACTCCGGACGAGCTGGGCGACGCATGGCAAGGCGGCAGGGTGCACCTGCCTGTGCAGTCCGTCTGGAACGGCAAAACAGTGGGTATGTGTGACGCAGGCCCGGAAATGACCTTTCACTTTGGGCAACTGATTGCGCACATCGGCAAAACACGCAACGTGCGCGCCGGCTCCATCGTGGGCAGCGGCACGGTGAGCAACAAAGGCATCGAAGTGAATGGCAAAAAAGAATGGCCCAAGGGCTACAGCTGCATTGCAGAGAAACGCTGTATCGAAACCATTCTTGATGGCAAGCCGGTCACCCCTTTCATGAGCTATGGCGACACCATCCGCATTGAAGTGAAGGGCAAAGACGGTCAGAGCATTTTTGGCGCGATTGACCAGAAAATTGTTGAATTGGCCGCCTGAGCTTTCCAGTCAAAGGCATTCGCCACCATGAAGAAAAAGGCCCGCGTTGTGCGGGCCTTTTTTTTCTCAAAGCGTGGTGACTTCAGCGCTGGGCTGGATCGGCGGCAAACCGGTCGTGCTTCAAAAAATACTGCCGCGCCATCGCCACCAGTTGACCGTCGCTGGGGTGGTCGCTGGCGATGACATCCACAATGGCTTTATCCACCGCTGGATCGTGGCGTGCGCAATGGGCCCGAAACTCGTCCCTGGCCTGTGCTGGCCCGGTGACGAGGACTTCATGCGCACCCAGCAGGGCTTGCGCAACCTCATGATAGAAGTGGTCGTCAGGCGTGATGTGCCCACCATCGGCTGAGTGACTCCCCGAGACCAATGGTCCCCGTCCGTGCATCTGGTGATTCGAACCCACATGCCCACCCGTTGCCTTGTGGTGGCTACGGGATTTGATGCGTTCGGATTCGATGTGCTCGCGATCAAACATGATCACGTGGGCTTCCCGACGGTCGATCCAGACAATGGCGTGAAAAGTGGACATGGTGGTTTCCTTTGAAATATGAAAAGCTGAATGTTCAGAGCGTGGCGGGTTTTCCCATGCCTTCGGCTTGCTCGGCTTTTTCCTGACAAGCCACACACCGCAGCGAGGTGGGGTTGGCGTGCAAGCGCGCTGTGGGAATGGATACCCCGCAGTCGATGCACAGGCCAAAGCTGCCATCGGCTACACGCTTGAGCGCTTCGTCAATGGCGACCAGTTCGGCGGCTTCGCGCTCTTCCAATGCCACACTCAGGTCGCGCGCGGCATCGGCCTGTGCCCAGTCATCGCTTTGCTGCTCGCGCGCTTCTGCGGCCGCTTCGGCGCGACCGAGATTGCCGCCACGCTGTGCACGCACTTGTGCCAACAGTTCACGGCGCATGTCGTGCAACTGCTGGCCGAAGGTGTCTGAAATCGGGGTGTTCATGTGATGCTCCTGATGAAGTGGTCAAGCGAGGTTTTCGCAACCCATGAATTCATCTTGCGCTCGCAGCAGCAACCGGGTGTTGACGCAAATCAAGCGCAACCGTGCCTGCCCGGCGCGGCAAAATGAACCCTCACGATCTGATCAATGGAGACAACCTCATGACCGCTGTGGACTACACCCGATACCAAACCCTCAACATCACACGCCGGGGCCCCCTGGTCGAAGGCATTCCCAGCGTACTGGATATCCAGATGCGCGCCAATGGCCCGGGTGGCAATGGCAAATTGCCCACGGCAGGCCATGAAGGGCATTGGGAGTTGAGCGAAATATGGCGCGATGTGGGGCGCGACGACAGCGTGCGCTGCGCGGTATTGCGTGGCAGCGGCCTGGGCTTTTCGGGTGGCGGCGATCTGGCGCTGGTGCAAGACATGGCGACCGATTTTGAGGTGCGCACCCGGGTGTGGAAAGAAGCGCGGGATCTGGTCTACAACGTGATCAACTGCGACAAGCCCATCGTCAGTGCCATGCATGGCCCGGCGGTCGGCGCGGGGCTGGTCGCGGGCTTGCTGGCCGATATTTCGATCGCAGCCAGGAGCGCCAAGATTGTGGATGGGCACACCCGTCTGGGGGTCGCCGCTGGCGACCACGCGGCCATAGTCTGGCCGCTGTTGTGTGGCCTGGCCAAGGCCAAGTATTACCTGTTGCTGTGCGACCCGATCAGCGGCGAAGAGGCGGAGCGCATCGGGCTGGTGTCGCTGGCCGTGGAGGATGCGGCGTTGCTCGACAAAGCCTACGAGGTTGCCGACCGGCTGGCATCGGGCAGCCAGACGGCGATCCGCTGGACCAAGTACGCCCTCAACAACTGGCTGCGTCAGGCTGGACCGGCGTTCGACGCCTCACTGGCGCTGGAGTTCATGGGTTTTGCCGGTCCCGATGTGCGCGAAGGTGTGGCATCCTTGCGTGAGCGACGTGCGCCACGCTATGGCGTGGACGAGTGAACGTTGCCGCCCCGACGAACCTTCAGGAGATTCCCATGAGCAACAACACCACCGGTTCTGGTTTTGGCCAGTTCGTGCCCGGATTCGAATTCTTGCAAAAACTCGTCAACCCGGCCGCGCCTGCCGCGGGCCAGGGCATGGGAGGCGGCATGCCCAATCTGGGTAGCTGGGTGGCGCCAACGCTCAATGTGGAAGATCTGGAAAAGCGCATCGATGAGCTCAAGGCGGTGCACTTTTGGCTGGAGCAAAACAGCAAGGCTTTGAGTGCCACCATTCAGGCGATGGAGGTTCAGAAAATGACGCTGGCCACGCTGCGCGATCTGAATGTGAATTTTGGTGATTTCGCCAAGGCCGGTGAAGCGGCGGCAGATACGGTATCCAAAGGATTCAGCGGATTTCAGATGCCTTCCGCCGTGGAGCCCCAGCCAGAGCAAGAGCCAGTGCCCGAGCCCGCCCCGAAAGGGAGCCTGTGCAGCCAAAGGGCAAAGGCGCCGAAGCGGCAGAGACATCACAAGACAAGATCGATCCCGTGCAATGGTGGGGGGCGCTGCAGCAACAGTTTCAGAACATCGCGGCCAGCGCGATGGAAGACCTGGCCAAGCAAAGCGTGCCGGCTGGCCCGAAAAAAACGGCATCGAGCAAGGCGGCTGCGAGAACCGCCCCGGCGCGAAAAAAGGCGGCCACCACCAAGAAAGCTGCAACTGGCAAAAAAGCGCCTGCGCGAACCCGAGTGCGTTGAAGCGCCGGGCCTTTGAGCGCACCCAGCGCATCCGGACCACAGTACATGAAGCGATTCCCTTACGCCCACGCAACCCACCCGCAGTGGGCCATGGCGGCTGCGCTGGTTCTGACACAGTTGCGGGCCCAGATGGCCTCGCCCGGCTGCGCCGACTCACCGGCCCTGGCCCTGCTCTACATCACCGATCACTACGCGGATGACGCCGAGGCGCTGCTGGCGCACCTCAGTGCCGAGCTGCCCGAAGTGACCGATTGGGCGGGTACGGTTGGTGTGGGTATTGCGGCGAACAACGTCGAGTATTTCGACGAACCGGCCATGGCGGTGATGCTCTGTGACCTGAGCCCCGATCAATACCGCGTGTTCAGTGGTGTTTCACCCCTGGCCGCCAGCGGCCAGGGCAGCGACGGTTTTGTGGCCTACACAGCCTTGGTGCATGCCGATGGCCAGACGCAGGAGCTGCCTGAATTGATTGCTGAAATGGCGCAACGCACTGCGTCGGGATACGTGTTTGGCGGGCTGGCAGGCAGCCGTTCGAAACACGTGCAGTTTGCTTCCAGCAGTGCGGGGCATATGAAGGGGCAGGGCGCCGCCAGCGGTGTCTTTGTTGGCGGTATGAGTGGTGTGGCATTCGGGCCAGAGGTGCGTCTGGTTTCCCGGGTAACGCAGGGTGCCCAGCCCATCGGTCAAGAGCGGATCATCACCGAGGCCGATGGCAATCTGGTGCTTGGCCTGGATGGTGAGCCGGCGCTAGAGGTGCTGTTGCGTGAGCTCGACATCTCTTTGGAGAATCTGCCTGAGGCCATGCCCAAGCTGCGCAATGCATTGGTCGGATTGACACGGCCACAACACCGGCTGGACGATGCACCGGCGCAAGCGCGCTTTGCCCGTGGGCAGTTTGGCCCGGATGTGCTGGTGCGCCACCTGATTGGCCTTGACCCCGCCCGGCATGGCGTGGCAATTGGTGATGCACCCGAAGTCGGAACGCGGCTGGCATTTTGCGAGCGCCATGTCCAGGCTGCGAGGGCCGATTTGATGCGCGTGTGCGCCGAGATCCGGGAAGAGCTGGAGCCAGAAGAGCTCAGCGTGGAAGCGGCCGCAGCTTTGGGGGATGCCGAGCTGGACAACACCGCCGCGCAGCCCGCGCAACGCATCGTGGGCGCGGTCTATGTGAGTTGTGTGGGTCGCGGCGGGCCACACTTCGGTGCACCCAGCGCCGAGCTGCAAACGGTGCGCCGCGCGTTGGGTGACGTGCCTCTGGTCGGGTTTTTTGCAGGCGGCGAAATCGCCCACCAGCACCTGTATGGCTATACCGGCGTGCTGACCGTTTTCACCACCCCTGCGCTGGAAGGCTGAGCGTTCACGGTGCGGGTGTGCCGCACAGGCTTTAAAGCGTGAAAATCTTGCCTGGGTTCAGGATGTTGTGGGGGTCAAGTGCGCGCTTGATGGCGCGCATCATGTCAACGCCGCCGCTGCCGGTTTCGGTCAGCAAGAAGTCCATCTTGTGCAGGCCCACGCCGTGTTCCCCGGTGCAGGTGCCGCCGAGCGTCAAGGCGCGGCTGACCAGTTGGTGGTTGAGTGCTTCCGCGACCCGGCGCTCTTCGCCGTTGTCGGGATCGATCAGGTAGCCGAAGTGGAAATTGCCGTCACCCACGTGGCCAACCAGGAAATAGGGCAGCCCTGACGCATCGGCTTCGCTCACCGAGTCAAGCAGGCAATCGGCCAGTTTGCTGATGGGAACGCAGGTGTCGGTCGAGATCGCGCGGCAACCGGGTTTGCTCTGGATGGCTGCGAAATAGGCGTTGTGCCGAGCGGTCCACAAACGGGTTCGCTCTTCGGGGGTGGTGGCCCATTCAAATGCATGGCCTTCGAATTCGTCGGCGATTTCCTGCACGGTCTCGGCTTGCTCCTTGACGCTGGCGGGAGAGCCGTGAAATTCCATCAACAGCATGTGTTCTTCACGCAGGCCGAGCTTGCTGTGGGTGTTGACCATGCGCACCGTGCCGGCGTCGATGAGCTCGCACCGGGCGATCGGAATGCCCATCTGAATGACCTGGATCACGCAGCGAACCGCCGCTTCAATGGTGGGGAACGAGCAGGTGGCAGCCGAGATGCCTTCGGGCAGAGGGTAAAGCTTGAGTGTGAGCTCGGTCATCACGCCCAGCGTGCCTTCGCTGCCCACCATCAGGCGGGTCAGGTCGTAGCCAGCGCTGCTCTTGCGCGCCCGGGTCCCAGTGCGAATGACTTCGCCGCTCGCTGTGACCACCTCGAGCGCCAGCACGTTCTCGCGCATGGTGCCGTAGCGCACGGCGTTGGTGCCCGAAGCGCGCGTGGCAGCCATGCCGCCCAGCGAAGCGTCGGCACCCGGATCGATGGGGAAAAACAGACCTTCGCTCTTGACGGCATCGTTCAGGGCCTTGCGCGTAACGCCCGGTTGCACCGTGACGGTCAGGTCCTCGGCATTGATGGACACGATCTGGTTCATGCGGCCCAGATCAATGCTGATACCCCCTTGAATGGCAAGCAAATGGCCTTCCAGAGAAGACCCCACACCGAAGGGAATCACCGGGGCTTTGTGCCGTGCCGCCAAGGCCACGGCATCGGCCACGTCCTGCGTGGATTCGGCGAACACCACGGCTGAGGGGGGCGGCAGGGAAAAGGCCGATTCATCACGCCCGTGCTGTTCACGAACGGCCATCGCTTGTGAATACTGAGCGCCAAAACGGGTCTGTAGTGCGGTCAGCAATGCTTCGGGTATGGCGCGCTGAGCGAGTTCTGGCACCCAATGGGTGGGGTGGGCTGGGGCATTCATGGGCGTCTCCTGTCTGGGCCTTGTCTTGTCGGGCCAGTGTACCGCCGGCCCGGCTTCTTGGCTTGAACGCCCCTGGGAGAACCTATTTTTTGGCTGGTGCCATGGAGGCCATGAATTCGGCTTCCGAAACCCGCCCGTCGCCATCGCCGTCCACCTCCGAGAAACGCTCGGCCAATGCGGGGATGGCTTTGGCCTCTTCCGCGTTCAAGGCCTTGTCGGCATCGTTGTCGGCCTGGGAGAACAAGGCCACCAGAACGCTGTCGTTGTTCACAGGGACGGCGGTGCTCTGGGCCCACGTGGCGCCCGTGATGCCCAGGGTAAGGACCGCGAACAGCACCAGACTGCGGTTGTCGAATTGGGTGTTGGTGTCGCGAATGGACAGGCGTTTGATCATGCGAAGGCTCCTTGAATTTGAATAACCCAATCAATGTGGGGTTACGCATTTCATAGTGACCAGCGCGGTAAAGCCAGTGCTTTTGCCACCTGTTGCTCGCGTGACAGCTTGCTTGCCAGAGTCACACAAATGAGCTCTTTGTTACGTGTTGTGATTCACGCACAATGGGCGCCAGTTCATTCTTTTCCTAAATGCACGCGAGGATCTTCATGGGAAACCGCCTCTCTCAAATCGCCACCCGCACGGGTGATGCCGGTACCACTGGCTTGGGTGACAACACCCGCGTCTCCAAAAACAGCTTGCGTGTTCACGCCATGGGCGATGTGGACGAGCTCAATTCCCACATTGGTGTGCTGCTCTGCGAAGACATGGCCGACGAGATTCGAGACCTGCTGGTCGAGATCCAGCACCAGTTGTTCAACCTCGGCGGCGAGCTGTCGATCCCGGGTTTCAACTTGCTCAAGGACGAAGCCGTGCTGGCGCTGGACGAAGCGCTGGCGATGCACAACGAGGCCTTGCCCCGCTTGAAGGAGTTCATCTTGCCGGCAGGCAACCGGGCCGCATCACAGGCCCATGTGTGCCGCACGGTGGCGCGTCGCGCCGAGCGCGCCGTGGTTGCGCTCGGCGGAGAGGAGCCCATCGGGGAGGCGCCGCGCCAGTACCTCAACCGCCTGAGCGATCTCATGTTTGTGCTCTCGCGCGTGCTCAACCGCATGAACGGTGGCGACGACGTTTACTGGAAAAGCGAGCGCATGAATGGTGGCGGCACGGGCGAGGACGCCGCTTCATGACTCCGCGCGCCTGGGGCGCCGGGTCGTCGTTGGGCGTGCTGGCCCTGACAGGTGCTTCGCTGGCCTGGGGTGGTACCGCGGCCGTCGCGCAAGAAAAGGAACAGGTCACGGTCCTGCGCTGCGAGCCGGTTTATTTGCCGGCGCGCGAGACCTGGGCTCGTGAGGTCGAGCTGGTTGGCCGCGAGGGCCGGCTGAGCCAGGTGCGCATCGATGGCCAGGCGGTGTACACCTTCTCGGTGCACGATACGACCGTACTGACCTCGCAAGACAATGAGCGCATCCAGATCGATTTTGCCGCGCGCACCTGGCGCAGCGATTTTCGGGGCCTGGCCAGTGGGCAGGGGCGCTGCGAACTCGCCGAGCCCTGAGCCCATTCGCCGGGCCAGGGTTCGGGCCTGTCGTCTCAGATTCAGTGGTTGCCCGGCACCACCAGCCGGTGGCGCAACTGGTCGGCCACCACCGCGACGATCAGCAAGACCCCCAGCACCACCATCTGCAAGTAGGAGCCCACACTGGCCAGGTTCATGCCGTTTTGCACCAGCCCGATGAAGATCGCGCCCATGACCACATTGGGTACCCGGCCCATGCCGCCGCGCAGGCTCACGCCGGCGATCACGCAAGCGGCGATGGACTCCAGCGCCACCGAACCGCCCAGGTTGGCCTCACCGGTTTCCACCCGGGCGGTCAGCAGCAGGCCGCTGATGGCGGCGAAACCGGCGCACAGCAGGTAGGCCAGCAACAAAACCCGACGGGTGTTGATGCCCGAGAGGGCCGATGCCTTGGCGTTGCCGCCCACGGCGAGCAGGTGGGTGCCAATGGGTGTGCGGCTCATCAGCAACGCCATGCCGATCGCGCACACCGCGGTCACCAGAATGGGCACCGGCACACCGAGCAGGTTGCCGTAGCCGAAGAGGTCGCTGAATTCGGGCGGCAGACCCGAAACCGGCACACCGCCCGTGAGGTACAGCGCTGCGCCGAAGCCGATGGATTGCACCCCCAGCGTGACGATGAAGGGCGATACCCCGAAGATGGCCACGCCCACGCCGTTGACCAGGCCCACGCTCAGACCGGCCAGCATGCCGCAGACACAGCCGCCGATGATGACCAGCCAGGCCGCGTCGGGCAGCGCCGCGCCCAGGTGCTGCATGGCCAGGGCCGAGACCACCGAGGTCAGGGCCATGACCGTGCCCACCGACAGGTCAAAGCCGCCGGTCACCAGCGCCAGCATCTGGCCCAGCGACACCAGGATCAGGTAGACCGACTGGCGCAGCAGGTTGACCAGGTTTTGCACCGTGAGGAACTGGTCCGACATCAGGCTGAAGACGACAAAGGCGCCGGCCAGCATGAAGGGCAACACGCCAAGGCGCACGAACACATCGCGCAGGACGCCGAGCAGCCGGGCGGGGGCATTGGGAACGGGGAGGGATGCGGGGTTCATGGAGGTCACAGGGTTCATGGGTTGCTTTCGCCGGCACCGAAAAAGAGGTTGAGAACAGCGGATTCGTTGATGTCCTGGCCAGCCAGTTCACCGGCAATCTCACCGTGGCGCATCACGTAGAGGCGGTGGCTCAGGTGCAACACCTCGGGCAGGTCGGATGAAATCACCACCACTGCGGCGCCGCCTTCGCAGAGTTTCTGGATCACCTGGTACAGCGCGCTGCGGGTGCCGATGTCCACGCCGACCGTGGGCTCGTCGAACACATACAGATCGGCCTGGCGCGTCATGCCTTTGCCAAACAGCACCTTTTGCTGGTTGCCGCCCGAGAGCAGTGACACCGGCTTGTGCAGGTTGCGCGGCACCAGCTCGACCTGCTCGGCCGCTTGCTCGCTGAGCCGCCGGCCCAGTTGCCGCCGAAGCCAGCCGCCGCGCGATCTCAGCGGGCCGCTGAGGATGGGCAGTGTGATGTTGGCCTGCGAGGTGAATCCCAGCACCAGGCCTTCGCCCTTGCGATCGGGCGGCAGATAGAAAAAGCCGTTGTCGAGCATCTGGCGCACGGTGGCGCCGGTGCGCGTCTGGCCTTTGAAAACGACCTGACCGGCGCTCACGCGGTCCAGGCCGTAGATGGCGCGAAACAGCTCCGACTTGCCACAACCCACCAGGCCGGCCAGCCCGACCACTTCGCCGCGGCGCACACGAAGTCCGGCGCTGCGCACACCGTTGGGTGAACTCAGCCCGTTGACTTCCAGCACCACCTCACCCGGCTGGTGGGCGATTCGGGGGTAGATTTTTTCGATCGAGCGCCCGCTCATCAATTCGATCAGCTGGTCGTGGGTCACCGCGCTGGCGTCGACCGTGGTGATGCGTTTGCCGTCGCGCAGGACGGTGATGCGGTCGGCGATCTGGGTGATCTCCTGCATGCGGTGGGAGATGTAGATGATGCCCACGCCCTGGGCCTTGAGACGACCCACCAGCTCAAACAGGCGTTGCGCCTCCTTGTCGGTCAGTGAGGCCGTGGGCTCGTCGAGGATGAGCACAGAGACCTTGCCGCGCAGGCCCTTGGCGATCTCCACCATCTGTTGCTGCGCCCGCGTCAGGCCCGAGACCAGCGCGTTTTCATCGATGTCAAAACCGAGGTCGGCGAGCATGTCGCGCGCACGCTGCCTGACGGCGGCGCGGTCCAGCAGGCCATGGCGCGCCGGCTCGTCGCCCAGGCTCAGGTTCTGCGCCACCGTCAGTGTGGGGATCAGGGAAAACTCCTGAAACACCGCGCTGATGCCGCGAAGCCGTGCCTCGTGCACGCTCGGCAGTTGCACGCTTTCGCCGTGGATGCGGATCTCGCCGCTGGTGGGCGTGTTGGCGCCCGCCAGCAGCGAGATCAGCGTGGACTTGCCGGCCCCGTTTTCCCCGAACAACACGTGCACCTCACCCGATCGCAATTCGAAGTCCACTCCGTCGAGGGCCAGGACGCCCGGGTAGTGCTTGCTCAGCGCAACGGTTTGCAGCAGGACAGGTTCGGCATGCATGGACGCGGCCTCTTCACTTCACGTCAAAGACGGGGCGGAAATTGGCCGGCGGCAGGATGTCGGTCAGCTTCACGGTCTTGATGTTGCTGCTGTCGACCACAAAGATCTTCGGCCCCACGTGCTTGCTGACTTCCTTGCCTTCCAGCAGGCGCACGGCCTGGTCGATGGCGATGCGGCCCTGGATCACCATGGAGTCGGCCGGGGCGGCGATGATGCGGCCGCGCTGTATGCCTTCGTAGACGCCGGGCGTCATGTAGAAGGACAGGATCTGCACCTTCTTGGTCAGGTCGCGTGCCCGCAGGATGCTGGTGGCGGCTTCGGCGGTGACGGCGGTGCCGGCCACGTAGGTGATGTCCGGGTTGGCCTGCAACACGTCTTCGACCAGCTTGGACTGGGCTTCCTTGCCGGTGTCACCGTACTTGGGGTCGAGCGCCTGCACCGAGCTGCCCTTGATCGCGTCCATGAAACCCTGGTGCGCCGCTTCCACCCAGGCCGCACCGGCCGGGCCGGGGAACCAGCCGACCTTCACGGCGGGCGAACCGGCCGGGTGTTTCTTGGCCAGGTACTCGCCGGTGGACTGGCCCATGGTGTAGAACGACACCAGCGACTTGGCCGATACGTCGGGCGAGTTGATGCCGTTGACCAGGTCGATCACCGGCACTTTTTTGGCCGCCACGGTCTTGATCACGTTGGCCAGGCCGTCGCCGGAAATGGCGCCGATCACCACCGCGTCTGCGCCCCGCGCCACGCAGTCTTCGATCTGGGAAATCTGCTTGGACAGGTTGGTGTAGCCGCCAGCGTCCGCCAGCTTCATGCTCACGCCCAGGCGCTTGGCCTCGTCGGCCACGCCGTAGTCCACACCCAGCCAGTAGGCGTCTTTCATGTGCGGGAAGGACACGCAGATGTCCCACTTCTTGCTCGCCTTGGCCAGTGGCGTGTAGTCGATCGGCACCTTCTTGCCGTCGGCGGCAAACGCCGGCTCGGTGGCCTCGGCCTTGTAGGGAAACCAGTCAGCCGCGCTGGCAGCGCCGTGCCACAGCATGGCCGCTGCCAGAGAACCGACGATCAGGGAGACGCGCGCAGATGAGCCGTTCATGATGAACTCCTAGGGGTTGGGAAAGGGAAAAGAAAAAGGGTTTGCAGGCGGCTGGCGCTCAGGGCGCCAGGGCCGCCCGCATCGCATCGAGGCGTTGTTTGCGTTCGGCGCGTGCGGCCAGGGCCTGCGCCATGTCGACGGCGACGAATTGCGCCTTGTGGTTGGGCTGCATCTGGGCCACGCGGTCCATGTCGGCGCTGATGACGGCGCCGATGGTGGCGTAGCCGCCGCCCGAAACCGCATCGCGCTGCAGGATGATGGGCTCGCGCCCGCCGGGCACCTGGATGGAGCCGTAGGGGTAGCCGGCGTCCACGATGTTGGACGGGTCGTCGCCCGCGCCGAAGGGCGGCGTGCGCGGCAGGAATTCCAGGGCCGTGCCGCCTTTGTAGCGGTAACCGATGCGGTCGGCCTCAGAGGCCACGGTCCAGGTTTCTTCAAAGAACCGCTTGCCCGAAGCTTCCTGCAAGCGGTGGAAATACAGACCGGGCAACACACGCAACGGGATGTCTTTGGCCAAAGCGGGTCGGCCGACGTCGGGTGCGGTCTGACCGGCTCTGGCATGGGCCGACGGCGTGCCCACCGGCAGCTTGTCGCCGGCCAGCAGTTTGCGGCCTTCAAAGCCACCGAAGGCGCCCAGGCCGTAGGTGGACCGGCTGCCCAGCATCACCGGCACGTCGATACCACCGGCGACGGCGATGAAGCTGCGCGCGCCCAGTTTCATGAACCCAAAAGTCAGCGTGTCGCCGGCCTGCACCGCGATCGACTGGTTGCCAGGCACCTCCTGCCCGTTGACCTTCACCGCAGCCTGTGCGCCGGTGACAGCGATCAGGGCGGGCGCGTCGAAGCGCAGTTCGGGGCCCATCAGCGTGCATTCGATGACGGCGGCGCCTTCGTCGTTGCCCACCAGCAGGTTGGCCAGCAGGTAGCTTTCCTGGTCGAGGGCGCCGGAGAGGGGAATGCCCAGGTGGTAGTAGCCGGGGCGGCCCGCGTCCTGGACGCTGGTTGCGAGGCCGGGCTTGATCACTTCAATTGCCATGGAGCACCTTCAGCAGTTCTTGGTTGTAGCCGTCTGGATCGGCCATGAAGTCTTTCAGTGAGAAGGACACGGGCTTGATTTGCAGCGTGTAGTCACCGGCCTCGACCTGTGCGATCTGGCGGTCGTACTCGGCGCGGTCGATGGGTTTCCACTTGACGATGTCGCCCGGCTGGAAGAACACCATCAGGTCCTTGAAGTACGACAGCTTTTGCGCCGGGTCGAAGATGGGCGCCGGTGTCACGCCGAACATCTGGTAACCGCCCGCGCCGCGCACCGAATACACGCAGCTGAAGCAGCCGCCGTAGCCCAGGGTTTGTTTGGGCGTGTCGGTGCGCGGGCTCAGGTACTTGGGCACCTCGATCTGGCGCGGTCGGTCAACCATCTGGTAGAGGAAGGGCAGTCCAGCGACAAAGCCCACCATGGAGACGAACCAGGGCGCGCTGGCGTGGGCGGTGATGAAGTCGTCGACGCTGTCGAAGCGGTTGATGCGCGCGGCGTATTCGATGTCGGTGCTGCCGGGGTCCTGGTGGCGTTCGCGAAAACGCATCAGGGTTTCGTGCGTCCAGGGGTCGTTGTAGAGCACCGGTATCTCGATGATGCGCGTCTCCATCGACATGTCGTCTGCGCCCAGGCCGGACTCGAGTTCCACCAGGATGGAGAGCAGTTCTTCGGGTGCAACGATGTCGGGATCGAAGCGCACGAGATAGGCGGCGTTGGCCGGACAGATTTCGGTCACGCCTGGCACCGCGCGTTCGCGCAGCGCCTTGCAGATGGCCATGCCTTTGAAGAAGGCCGGCAGCGACATCTCTTCGCTGATTTCGACGAACAGGTGCTCGTCGCCGCCGAAGGTGTAGCGGGCCTGGCTGGGCAAAGTGGTTTCGTTCATGCGGTCACCTTTTCACTGGAAGGGGTTGGCGCCGAGGGCACCGCGGCGGGCGCTGCCACCGGGATCGGAGACGCGGGCGCCAGCGGGTTGGCGTCCAGCCAGGTCTCCAGAAAGCCGGTGTGCACATCGGCGGCGGCCACTTGTGCATCGCCACTCAGGGCCTGGTGCAAGGCGATCGTGGTGTGCACGCCTTCGACCTTGAGTTCACCCAGCGCGCGGCGCAGTCGGGCCAGCGCGTTGGCGCGGTCGCGGTCGTGCACGATGAGCTTGCCCAGCAGCGAGTCGTAGTAGGCCGGGACGGTGTAGCCGGGAAACAGCATGGAATCGAAGCGCACGCCGGGGCCGCCGGGCACCACCAGTTGCGAGATCAGACCGGGGCTGGGCATGAAGCCCTTGGCCGCGTTCTCGGCGTTGATTCGCACCTCGATGGCCGCGCCCTCCAGCCGGATGTCTTCCTGCCGCAGACGCAGGGGGTTGCCCAGCGCAATGCAGATCATTTCCTTGACCAGATCGATGCCGGTGACCATCTCGGTGACCGGGTGTTCGACCTGGATGCGGGTGTTCATCTCGATGAAGAAGAACTCCTGCGTGTCGTCGTCAAAGAGGTATTCCAGCGTGCCTGCGCCGCGGTAGGACACGGCGTTGGCCAGGCGCAGTGCCGAGGCGCACAGCTCGGCGCGCTTGGTTTCGCTGAGGGCGGCCGACGGCGCCTCTTCCCAGACCTTCTGGCGCCGGCGTTGCAGCGAGCATTCCCGTTCGAAACAATGCACCACGCGTGCGCCGTCGCCCAGGATCTGCACTTCGATGTGGCGCGCGCGGCGAATGAAGCGCTCCAGGTACACCTCGCCGTTGCCAAAGGCCGCCTTGGCTTCGGCGGTGGCGGTGGCGAATTGCTGGCGCAGCTCGGCTTCGTCGCGGGCGATGCGGATGCCTCGCCCGCCGCCGCCGGCCGAAGCCTTGATCATGATGGGGTAGCCAACGGCCTCGGCCTGGGCCACCGCGCTGTCGGCGTCGTTCACCACACCTTCGCTGCCCGGTACCGTCGGCACGCCGGCGCGCATCGCCGCGGCGCGCGCTGCGGCTTTGTTGCCCATGGTGCGGATGGCCTCGGGTGTGGGGCCGATGTAGACCATGCCGGCGGCTTCGATGCGTTCGGCAAAGTCGGCGTTCTCCGAGAGGAAGCCGTAGCCGGGGTGCACCGCGCCGGCGCCGCTCAGCTCGGCCGCGTGCAACACGGCATCGGCGTCAAGGTAGCTCTTGCTGGCGTGGGCCGGGCCGATGCGCACCGCTTCGTCGGCCATTTGAACGGCCAGGCTCCGGGCATCGGCATCGCTGTAGACAGCGACAGTTTGCAGACCCAGCTCTTTGGCCGCGCGGATGATGCGCACGGCGATTTCGCCGCGGTTGGCGATCAGCACCTTGTTGAAAGCAGCTTTCATCGTGTGGCCCGCCTCAGTCAACTTCGATGGTGGCCAGCACCTGACCGGGATCGACCGGCGCGGCATCCTCGACCTGGAAGGCGCCCATGCGCCCGGCCACCTCGGCGCTGATTTCGCTGAACTGTTTCATCACTTCGATCAGGCCGATCACATCGCCCACGGCGACCGCGTCACCCTCGGACTTGAACGGCGGCGCATCGGGTGAAGAGCGGCGGTAAAACGTGCCCGGCAGGGGGCTCTCGATAGCGTGGGTGGTGGACATCAAAGGCTCCTGAAAAAGGGGGGTTGGGGGGTCAGCGCAGAGGCAGTTGGTTGACACCCACGACCTGAACGCCGCGGTCATCCAGCAGTTGGCGGGTTGCCTGCACCAGCGCCAGGGCGCCGGGGGTGTCGCTGTGGATGCAAACCGAGTCGAACTCGATGGCCACGGTCTGACCGTCAACGGTTTTGACCACGCCTTGCTCACAAGCGAGGAGCACTTTCTGTGCCACGGCCTTGGGGTCGAGCGCGGACACCCGGCGCGTGAAGACGATGAAACCGTTGGAGCCGTAGTCGCGGTCGGCGTAAAACTCCCGCACCACGGGCTGGCCTGCCGCCTGGGCCAAGCGGTGCACCACCGAGCCGCCCATGCAGAACAGGAACAGCTGGGGGTCGACCTTTCGCAGCGCCTCGACCAGCGCCCGGGCCAGGGCTTCGTCCTGGGCCACGTGCATGTAGAGCGCGCCGTGGGGCTTGATGTGCTGCAGCTTGACGCCGTCCAGCGCGGCGATTTCGCGCAGTGCGCCGAGCTGGTAGAGCATGTCGTTGACCAGTTCGTCAACGCCGACATGCATGTGGCGGCGGCCAAAACCCACCAGGTCACGAAAGCCGGGATGGGCGCCGACGCCAACGCCCAGCGCTGCAGCCATCTCCACCGTGCGGCGCATGGTGCTGGGGTCTCCGGCGTGGAAGCCGGTGGCCACATTGGCCGAACTGATCAATGGCATCAACTGCGCATCCACGCCGTCGCCAATGGTCCAGGGGCCGAAGCCTTCGCCCATGTCGGAGTTGAGATCGATTTGCGTTTTCTTCACAGGATTTCGCCGTTGGGTGGATCGAACAAGCCGGAAAACCGGGCCAGGTGAGGGAAGAATAGGGCTGGGGATTGCATCTGAAAAGCATCGAATTCAGATGTTTCTCTATCTGAAAAACAGATGGTCAGAGGCGGACGCCTTGGTTTACCCTCGGTAGAAGCCATCTGAATAACAGTCTTCATCTGTATCTAGATGCGGAAATTCAGATCGCATCAGACATTGATCAGAGGACGACCATGGCACTCACGATTCGGCAGCTTCGGTATTTCACGGCGGTGGCCGAGGTGGGCCGCATTTCGCAGGCGGCGGTTCAGCTGAACATTTCTCAGTCCGCCGTGACAACAGCCGTGCGCGAGCTCGAAGACATGGTTCGCCAGCCGCTGTTCGAGCGCCATTCACATGGCGTTGAACTCACCAACGCGGGGCGGCGTTTTCTGAGCCACGCCTATTCGGTGCTCGCCGCGGCCGAGGCGGCCGAACGCATGCCCGATGAAGAGGCCACGGTGGAGGGCGAGTTGACGGTGGCCGCGAGCTACACCGTGCTGGGCTACTTTCTGCCGCACCACCTCGACCGCTTCTCCCGTCTGCATCCGCGGGTGAACATCAAGGTGCACGAGGCGGCGCGCCAGGACATCGAAGAAGGGCTGATCACGCGGCGCTACGACATGGGGGTGCTGCTGACCTCCAACGTGGCCTTGTCGGAGCTGACACTGGAGACCTTCTTCGGCTCTCACCGGCGCCTGTGGGTGAGCAGCAAACACCCCTTGCTCGACAAGCAGGAGGTGTCGCTGGCCGATGTGGCGCAGGAGCCTTACATCATGCTCACGGTGGATGAAGCCGCAGCGACCTCGCTGAAGTACTGGAGCCAGACGCCGCACCGGCCCGATATCCGCCTGCGCACCAGTTCGGTCGAAGCGGTGCGCAGCACGGTGGCCAACGGCATGGGTGTGTGCATCTTGTCGGACATGGTCTACAGGCCCTGGTCACTGGAAGGCAAGCGCATCGAGACCATCAACCTGCGCGACGAAATCCCGACCATGAACATCGGCCTGAGCTGGAAGCAGGGCACCGAGCCCACGCCGGCCATGACCGCTTTTCGCGATTACTTTCGTCACCAGTTTCTGGACCCCACTTCGGCGCGTGTGGGCCGCAACCGCCTTTGAGCCCGGGCCAGGGGGGGCAAGAACCGGGTGGAACGCGCGACGCGAGGGGCTACCCCGCTTTGAGCATCTGCATTTGCGAAGCGTCGGGGAGTTGCCCGGCATGCAGGCGGATGCGCAATGAAAGATCGGTGCGCGAATCGGCGTTGTCCAGCGCTTGTTCCAGCGAAATTTCGCCGCGCTGGTAAAGCGTGTAGAGCGACTGGTCGAACGAGATCATGCCCTGTTCATTGCTTTTGGCGATCACATCCTTGACTTCGTCGGTTTTGCCTTTCTGGATCAGATCGGCGATATACGGTGACAGCAGCATGACCTCCAGTGCCGGCACCAGCCGATCATGCGTGCCGGGGATTAACCGTTGCCCAACCACACCCTTGAGGTTGAGCGACAGGTCCATCAGGATCTGCTTGTGCGCTGTTTCCGGGAAAAAATTCAGGATGCGCTGTTGCGCCTGGTTGGCGTTGTTGGCATGCAGCGTGGACACACACAGGTGGCCTGTTTCTGCATAGGCCAGCGCATGCTGCATGGTGTCGCGGTCGCGAATCTCGCCAATCATGATCACATCGGGTGCCTCGCGCATGGCGTGGCGCAGGGCCTCGTCAAACGACCGGGTGTCCAGCCCCACTTCGCGCTGATCCACATTCGACATGTTGTGGCTGTGCTCGAATTCCATGGGGTCTTCCACCGTCAGGATGTGGCCGGCAGCATGTTGGTTGCGGTAGTTCAGCATGGCGGCCAGCGTGGTCGACTTGCCCGAGCCCGCCGCCCCCACCACCAGCACCAGGCCCCGCTTGAGCATGGCCAGGCGACTCAATACCGGGGGCAGATTCAGGCTCTCCAGCGTCGGAATTTTCGAGTTGACGTGGCGCACCACCACGGCCACTTCGCCGCGCTGGCGGTAGACGTTGACCCGAAAGCGGCCCAGACCCTCAATGGCAATGGCCAGATCGCATTCCTGCGTGGCCTCAAAGTCGCGAACCTGCGCTTCGCGCATCACCGAGTAAGCGAGTTGCTGCACCTGTGCCCCACGCATCACCGCTTCAGGCAGGCGTTTGACCACGCCTTGCACTTTGAGCGACGCCGGCGCACCACTGGAAAGAAACAGGTCCGACGCACCCTGCGCCACCATCAAAGAGAGGTAGCGTCCAAGGTCGTCGGGGAGCGCGTTGGCGAGGGCAGAGTCCATGGGGGTCCAATGAAAAGGGGGCAGGCCCCTTGTGTATCGACCGCCAGGCGCCCACCTTGAATGTCCCCCGCGCCGATTGCAGCGCGGCTCAGCTCATTTGGGTGCCAACACCGCCATGGTGATGCGCGAAACGCAGGTCAGCTCACCCGCCTCATTCTTGAGTTCAATGGCCCACACTTGCGTGCTGCGCCCAATGTGCACCGGGCGCGTGGTGCCCGTGACCCACCCGCTGGTGGCGCCTTTCAGGTGGTTGGCGTTGATGTCCAGCCCCACCGTTCGGTAGCCCTCGGGCACACAGAACGCCGCGCCACATGAGCCCAGTGTTTCGGCCAGCGCCACGCTCACGCCGCCGTGCAGCAGGCCATAGGGCTGGATGGTGCGGCGGTCGACCGGTACGCGGGCGGTGATGAAGTCGTCGCCCACTTCGGTGAACTCCATGCCCAGGTGCTCATTGGCCGTGCCAAGGCTGATGCGGTTGAGAATTTCGATGGAGATGGCTTGTTTCCAGATCGGCATGGGTGCGTGCGGCGCGGGCCGCAGGGTGGCTGAGGGATGCGTTGCACTGTAGCGCCTGCACCGCCCCGCGTCGCGTCCCGTGCAGGACTCGGCGCAGCGGCGGATGCTGGCCTGCGCTCAGCCCCTGCGCCGCAGCGGCACCACGGCGCCTGGCGCGCTGCTGCCGCTGCCCCGGGCTGGCAGGGCCCAGTGCGACGGCAGGGCGTGCAGCACGGCCCGGGCGTCGAGCGAGCCGATCGGGATGGCGTTGTCCATGGGAATGCGCTGGTGCGCCTGCAGCGCCATGTAACGCAGCGCGCTCACGCGCAGGAAGGACGAGAAATTGCCCACCTCGCCGCGCGCTTCGACCAGCTCGTCGTAGAGTTTTTCGATCAACTGCACCACCCCCATGCCGTCGCGCAGGCCGATTTCTTCCAGCACGGCCCAGTACAGGTTTTCCAGTCGGATGCTGGTGACCACCCCATGCAGCCGCACCGAGCGGGTGCGGCTGGCGTAGCTGTCGGGCTGGGCGCTGATGAAGATCTCACACATGGCGAACTCCTTGGGCGGTGGGCCAGCGAGCGGGCGGCCCGGGTGGCATTCAGTGGGTGATTCGGGTGCCCAGCACGGCGAGGAACTGCGCGATCCAGGCCGGGTGGGCGGGCCAGGCGGGCGCCGTCACAAAAGGGCCGTCGGTCACCGCCTGGTCCACGGGAATGTTGGCGTATTTTGCGCCCGCCAACTCCACCTCGACCTGACAAGCGGGGTAGGCTGAAATGGTGCGGCCTTTGATATCGCCCGTCGCGGCCAGCAGCTGTGCGCCGTGGCACACCGCGGCCACGGGTTTGCCGGTGGACGTGAAGTGTTTCACCATCGCCATGACCGGGGCATGCATGCGCAGGTACTCGGGGCCGCGCCCGCCGGGAATCACCAGCCCGTCGTAGGTCTCGGGTTTGATGTCGGCGAAGGTGGCGTTGAGCGTGAAGCGGTGACCGGGCTTTTCGCTGTAGGTCTGGGCCCCTTCGAAATCGTGGATGGCCGTGTGGATGAAGTCCCCTGCGGCCTTGTCGGGCGCGACAGCGTGCACCGTGTGGCCCACGGCCTGCAGCGCCTGAAACGGCACCATGGTTTCGTAGTCTTCGCAGTAGTCGCCGCAGATCATCAGCAGTTTTTTGCCCATGGGAGTCTCCTCAAGAAGGTGGATGAAGCCTTGATTCTTGAGGCGGCGGTGCAGCAGGGGGTAACAGCCAATTACTGCGCGCTTCAGGGTTTTCCCGGGCAAGCGGGCGCGGCCTTGGGCGCCAGAACGGTCTTCAGGGGCGTTGGAACACCTGGCGCGCCTTGGCCACCTGGGCCCGGACCACGCAGCCCTCGGCATGGTCGTTGATCAGGCCCATGGCCTGCATGAAGGCAAAGACCGTGGTCGGGCCAACAAACTTCCAGCCCTGCTTTTTCAAAGCCTTGGACAAGGCGATCGAAGCCGCTGAAGTGGAGACCGTTTGCGGCTCGGCAAGGTCTTTGGCTGCGGGTTCGTGGCGCCAGAAATAGGCCGCCAGCGAGCCCTCGCGCGCGATCAGTTGTTGCGCGCAGCGCGCATTGTTGATCGCGGCTTCGATCTTGCCCCGGTGGCGCACGATGCCTGCGTCCTGCATCAGGCGTTCGACATCTTGTTCGGTGAAGCGGGCCACCGTGTCGATGTCAAAGCTGCTGAAAGCGGCGCGAAAGCTCTCGCGCTTGGCCAAAATGGTGCGCCAGCTCAAGCCCGATTGAAAGCCCTCAAGGCAGAGCTTTTCAAACAGCCGACGGTCGTCGGCCACGGGGAAGCCCCATTCCGCGTCGTGGTACGCGAAGAACTCGGGGGCTGCCGCGCACCAGCCGCAGCGCGGCAGCCCGTCGGGGCCGTTGACCGTGGCGGTGCCCATGGGCTCAGGCCTTGCGGCGGTTGAGCAGCAGGTGCAGCAACACGGCGCCGAAGGTGGCGGTTCCGATGCCACCGAAGGCGAAATCACCGAACTTCAGCGTGTAGTCCCCGGTGCCCAGAATCAGCGTGATGGCGGCCACCAGCAGGTTCTTGTTGTCGGAAAAATCAACTTTGTTGTCGACCCAGATCTTGGCGCCGGCGATGGCGATCAAGCCGAACACCACGATGGACACGCCGCCCATGACCGGCAGCGGAATCGCCTGGATCAGCGCGCCGAACTTGGGTGAGAAGCCGAGCACGATGGCAAAGCAGCCGGCGACGAAAAACACGGCGGTTGAATAGATCTTGGTCGCGGCCATGACGCCGATGTTCTCGGCGTAGGTGGTCACGCCGGTGCCGCCCGACATGCCGGCCACCATGGTCGCCACACCGTCGCCCATGAAGGCGCGACCCATGTACTTGTCGAGGTTTTTGCCGGTCATTGCGGTCACGGCCTTGATGTGGCCCAGGTTTTCCGCCACCAGGATGATGGCCACCGGCGCGATCAGGCTCATGGCCTTGGCTTCAAACACCGGTGCCGCGAAGCCGGGCATGCCGAACCAGGCCGCGTTGGCGATGCCCGAGAGGTCCATCGGCGTGCCGAAGCCCATGCCGTTGGTGAGCACCGCGTAAATCACGCTGGCCAGAATCAGGCCCACCAGAATCAGCAGGCGCTGCACCATGCCCGAGGTGAACACCGCGACCAGGGCCACGCAGACAAAGGTGATGCCTTGCATCCAGGCGTCGAAGTTGGTCGGTGCCATGTTCTTGATCGGGATGCCGGCCAGGTTGAGGCCGATCACGGCGACCACCGCGCCGGTGACCACCGGGGGCATGAGCTTCTCGATCCAGCCCGTGCCAATGGCTTGCACCAGCATGCCGATCAGCGTGTACACAATGCCGCAGGCGACGATGCCGCCCAGCGCCACGCCGATGTTGGCGTTGGGCCCGGGCCCGGTGTAGCCGCTGGCGGCGATCACCACGCCGATGAAAGCGAAGCTGGAGCCCAGGTAGCTGGGCACCTTGCCGCCGGTCATCACGAAGAAGATCAGGGTACCGATGCCGCTCATGAGGATGGCCACGTTGGGGTCGAAGCCCATGAGGATGGGTGCGAGCACCGTGGCGCCGAACATGGCGATCAGGTGTTGCACGCCCATGACGGCGGTGGAGGGCCAGGGCAGGCGCTCATCGGGGCCGATCACGCCGCCGCTTTGCAGCGTGGCGGAGGGCTTCTCTGTCCAGTGGAACATGCTCATGCGAAAAACTCCGTTCTTTGTTTGTTGTGCCGGGGATTGTGCAAGCAGGGCGCGGCCCTCACAAGCTTGCAGGCGACTTTCTTTCGCGCTGAATGCCGGGTGCTTGCGCAAAGGCAAGTCGCGTGTGCCTGCATTTTGGTAATGTCCATCCATGAAATCCCAGACCCGTTGGATCCTGTTGGTGGTGGCGCTGATGGTCGCAGGCACGCTGGCGTGGCGCAGCTTGCCGGGCGGTGAGCGCGTGGCCGTGGTACCGGTGGTGCGCTCGGCCATCGCGCAGTCGGTGGTGGCCACGGGTCGATTGAATGCCCCCGCCCGGCTCGATATCGCCACCGAGGTGACCGCGCAGGTGCTGGCTGTGCTGGTTCAGGCGGGGGACACGGTGAAAGCGGGCGATCTGCTGTTGCGCCTGGCCGATGACGAAGCCCAGGCCAGCCTGCAGCAGGCCCGTGCTGCTTTGGCCGAGGCTCAGGCGCGCTTGCGTCAGCAAGCCTCCGTGGGGGCGCCTGTGGCGTCTCAGGTGGTGGTGCAGGCGCAAGCCGGGTTCGAGGCCGCCCGCCGCGAGCATGGCCGTGCCAGCGAGCTGGTCGCCCAAGGGTTCTTTGCCCAGCAGAAGCTGGACGACGCTCAGCGGCTGCTCGACACGGCGCGCAGCGCACTCACCACGGCACGCTTGCAGTCAGAGGCCAATCTTCCCGGCGGTGTCGAGCGCAGGCTGGCGGCTGCGCGGATGGGCCAGGCCAGCGCCCAGGTGGCCCTCGCCCAGGCCCGCTTGTCCCGCCTGCGCATCGTCAGCCCGTTGGACGCCACGGTGCTCAGCAGGCAGGTGGAGCCGGGCAGCACAGCCCAGCCGGGTCGTGTGTTGCTCACCCTGGCCGCGTCGGGGGGCTTGCGCGTGGAGGCGGCGATCGACGAAAAGCATCTGCGTGTGTTGAAGCTTGGCATGGCCGCCCGCGCGGTGGCCGATGCCTACCCGGGCCAGGGCTTCGAGGCCCGCCTGAGCTACATTGCGCCCGCTGTGGATCCGCAGCGCGGCACGGTCGACGTCTGGTTGACCGTGACCGAACCGCCCGCGTTTCTCAAGCCCGACATGACGGTATCGGTTGAGCTGGTGGGCGGCGCCCGCAGCGACGCCCTGGTGCTGCCTTCCAGCGCCGTGCGCGACACCGACAGCCCCGCGCCCTGGGTGCTGCTGCTGCGCGACGGCGAGGCGGTGCGCCAGCCCGTGACCCTTGGCCTGCGTGGCGTGGGATCGATCGAGATCACCGAAGGCGTGAGCGCCGGCGAAGAGGCCATCCCCCAGACCGAAAAAGCCCTGCCGGGCGACCGCGTGCGCCGGGGCAACGTGTTGAGCCAGGCCGTGGCCAGGCCCGCGGGCTGAACGCGCCATGGCCTGGTTTTCCGTTTCCCGTCACCGCCCCGCGGTGAGCAGCTGGGCACGCTGGATGCCGTTCGAGCTGCTGGTGGCCTTGCGCTTTCTGCGCGAAGGTCGCATGCAGAGCGCGCTCATCCTCGCCGGGGTCACCGGCGGCGTGGCGGTCATCATTTTTCTCACCCAGCTGATCAACCAGCTCCAGGTCACGATCATCGACCGCACGCTGGGCTCCCAGGCCCACATCGTCATCACCGCGCCAGAAGAGGAGACAGCGCGCGTGCTGCGCAGCGAGCCGGGCGAGGCGCTGGCCGCGCTGGTGCAGCCGCGTGCGCAGCGCCTGCGCTCGGTGGACCAGTGGGAGCGCGTGGCCGAACTGGCGGCGGGCACGCCGGGGGTGCTGGCGGTGTCGCCGGTGGTCAGCGGGCCGGTGTTTGTGGCGCGGGGCAACAGCAACAAGAGCGTGGTGATCATGGGGGTGCAGCCCGACAACTACAGGCGCGTGGTGGACATGGACAGCAAGATGACCCGGGGCCGCTTCGACGTCTCGGGCGTGAACACGCTGATGGGCATCGAGCTGGCCAAGGACCTTGGCGTCACCCTGGGCGACAAAGTGCGGGTGACCAGCGCCGTCGGCCGCAGCGAATCGCTCACCATCACCGGCCTGTTTGACACGGGCAACCGCGATCTCAACCGGCGCTGGATGTTTGTCACGCTCAAGCTCGGCCAGACGCTGCTTGATCTCAGCGGCGGGGTGTCCAACATCGACCTCACGGTGAAAGACCTGTTCGGCGCCAACGCCGTGGCCGATGGCCTGCGCGCGCGCACCGGCCTGAGCGTGGACAGCTGGATGCAGACCAACTCGGGCCTGCTCAATGCGCTGTCGAACCAGAGCGCTTCCAACAACCTGATCCGCAGCTTCGTGGTCATCATCGTGGCGCTGGGTATCTCCAGCGTGCTGGTGGTGAGCGTGGTGCAAAAGCAGCGCGAGATCGGCATCCTGCGCGCCATGGGCATGGGGCGCAAACGCATCATGTCGGTGTTTCTGCTGCAGGGCGGTCTGGTGGGTCTGGTGGGCTCGGTGCTGGGCGCGCTGCTGGCCTACTCTTTGCTGGTCGTGTTTTCCCATGTGTTCAAGGGCGCGGACGGCATGCCCATGTTTCCAGCCGAGCTCGATCCGGCGCTGGTGCTGATGGCGTCGGTGGTCGCTTGTGTGGTGGGTGTGGTGGCCGCGGCGGTGCCCGCGCGCAGCGCGGCCCGCATGGACCCGGTGCAGGCGATACGCACATGAACGACACCCCGCTGAACGCGCCCATCTTGCAGCTGCGCGGCATCCGCAAGCGTTACAACATCGGCACGCCCGTGGAGGCCGAGGTGCTGCACGGCATCGATGTCACCTTGCAGCAAGCCGAATTTGTGGCGCTCACCGGGCCGTCGGGCTCGGGCAAAAGCACGCTGCTCAACATCATCGGCCTGCTGGAGCACACCACCGCCGGCACGCTGGAAATCGCCGGCCAGCGCGCCGACGGTCTGGACGACGCCGGCCTGACGCAGCTGCGCGGCGCCACCATCGGCTTTGTGTTCCAGTTCCACCATCTGCTGCCGGCGTTCAGCGCGCTGGAAAACGTGATGCTGCCATCCATGATCGGTCACGGCACGGCCACGCCAGAGGCGGAAGCCACGGCGCGCGATCTGCTGGTGCGGGTGGGGCTCAAGGGCGCTGAACACAAACGCCCGGGCGAGCTTTCGGGTGGCATGCAGCAGCGCGTGGCGATTGCTCGGGCGTTGTCGCTGCGGCCCCGGCTGATTCTGGCCGACGAACCCACAGGCAACCTTGACACGGTCACGGCCGATGAAATTTTTGCCTTGTTGCGCGAGTTCAACCGCGACCATGGCAGCGCCTGCCTGATCGTCACCCACGATCCCCGCCTGGCGGGCTCGTGCGATCGGACCATCCAGCTGGTCGACGGCCGCCTGGTCAGCGACTGACGCGCAGAGCCGTTTTCAGCAGACCCGGAAAAACCGCATCTCCACCCGGTCGGGGAAGCGCGCACCGGTGCCGATGAACAGGCTTTCGGTCATCCAGGCCAGTGCCGGATGCGAGACCTCAAAGGTCGGCGCGCAGCGAAAGTAAATCGCGGCCGGGTCCACCGGCTCGCCGCGCACCAGCTTGGCGATGTCTTCGGCCGAGCCCCGGCGCAGCGCGCGGTTTTGCACGAACACGTGGGCGCCCGCCCATTCGGGGTCGTCGAGTTGCAGCAGGTAGCGCGCATCGAGGTCGGCCATGGTCTCGCTCAGCACGAGCTGGAAATCCGCGCCGCCGGACAGCACCCGGCCGTTCAATTGCCCGCGCACGGTACCGCCGGTAATGGGAATGATGCGGCGCAGGCCTCGGCTGTGCGTGCCGCTGATCTGGCCCGCCTCCAGCGGCGTGGCCACGGTGACGGAGAGGTCCATCACGGATTCGAGTACGGGCGGTCGCAATGGCATGGCCAACCCCGTTTCAATCGCCGACGGCGGGCAGGAGCTCGCCCTTGCATTCGCCAAAACCGATGCGCACGGCGCCCGGCTTTTCGCACCAGCCGCGCAGGATGACGGCATCGCCGTCTTCCAGAAAGGTGCGTTGCTCGCCCGTGCCGGGCAGGGAGATGGACCGGCTGCCGCCCAGGCTCAGTTCCACGATCGCCCCCGCTTCCTCGGCGGTGGGCCCTGAAATCGTGCCGGTGCCCAGCAGGTCGCCGGTCTGCAGGTTGCAGCCGCCCACGGTGTGCTGGGTCACCATTTGCGCAATGGTCCAGTACTGGTGGCGAAAGCTGGTGGCCGACAGCCGGTCGGGGGCCACGCCGCGCGCACGGTGCTGCGCCGTTTCGAGCCGGACTTCGAGCTGCACGTCCACGCCGCCCTGTGCGCTGTTGGCGGGTGTGTCCAGGTAGGGCAGGGGCTGGGGTTCGTCTGCCGGGTGCGAGAACGGCACCCTAAATGGCACCAGCGCTTCCATGGTCACGATCCACGGGGAGACCGTGGTGCAGAAGTTCTTGCCCAGGAAGGGGCCGAGCGGCGCCATTTCCCAGAATTGGTGGTCGCGCGCAGACCAGTCGTTGAGCAGGCACATGCCAAAGATATGCGACTCGGCCTCGGTCAGGGGAATGGCTTGGCCCTGGGTGTTGCCGGCGCCGATGTAGATACCCATTTCCAGTTCGTAGTCCATGCGCTGGCTGGCGCCGTACACCGGCGCCCGGGCGCCCGGAGGCATGGCCTGGCCCATGGGCCGGTGGAAGGGCGTGTCGCTGATGACCACGCTGGAGGCTCGGCCGTGGTAGGCGATGGGGATCCACTGGAAGTTGGGGGTGAGCGGGTCTTCCGGGCGGATCACGCGGCCCACGTTGCGGGCGTGGTGGATGGAGGTGTAGAAGTCGGTGTAGTCGCCGATCCGGGCCGGCACCTGGTATTCCACCTTCGCCAAAGGCACCAGGGAGGCGCGCAGGGTTGCCGCTTCGGGGCCGTTGGCATCGGCCAGGAGACCATCGAACACCGCGCGCCGCAAGGCGCTCCAGATCGCCGGGCGCATGGCCATGAACGGGTTGAGCGAGTCGCCTGTACAGGCGGCAAGGCCTTGCGCGGCCAGGCCGGTCAACACCCCGGCTTGGTGCAGGGCGGCAAGGTCGATGACCTGGTCACCGATGGCGATGCCACCGCGAAAAGCTTCTTGGCTCGCGCGGCGGCGAAAGACCGCAAACGGCAGGTTCTGGATCGGAAAGTCGGCTTGCGGGTTGTTGGCCGAAGCCAGCCAGCTGCGCGCGCTTGGGTCGTGGGTGGGGTTGAGTTCCATGTGTGCCAGGTTCCTAGAGTCGATCAAAGATGGAGGAGGCTGCAACGTGCCTGCTTGGAGGAGGATTGGGCCAGGCGCCGGGCCGCCCCAAGGCAGGCCCAGCCCCCCGGGGGGCAGCGACCCGTGCAGCAGCGGAGCCCCGGTCTGCGCTGTCAGGCGCGGGGCGCTTGGGGGGAAGGGCCAGCGGGCCAGGCGCCGGGCCGCTCCAAGGCAGGCCCAGCCCCCCCGGGGGGCAGCGACCCGTACAGCGGCGGAGCCTCGGTCTGCGCTGTGAGGCGCGGGGCGCTTGGGGGGAAGGGCCAGCGGGCCAGGCGCCGGGCCGCCCCAAGGCAGGCCCAGCCCCCCCGGGGGGCAGCGACCCGTACAGCGGCGGAGCCTCGGTCTGCGCTGTCAGGCGCGGGGCGCTTGGGGGGAAGGGCCAGCGGGCCAGGCGCCGGGCCGCCCCAAGGCAGGCCCAGCCCCCCGGGGGGCAGCGACCCGTACAGCGGCGGAGCCCCGGTCTGCGCTGTGAGGCGCGGGGCGCTTGGGGGGAAGGGCCAGCGGGCCAGGCGCCGGGCCGCCCCAAGGCAGGCCCAGCCCCCCCGGGGGGCAGCGACCCGCGCAGCGGCGGAGCGTGGGGGCCATGTTCACACCAGGGCGTCGTCGAAGATGGCCACGGCGCGGGTCCAGCCGGCGGAGGCGCCGCGGATCTTGTGCGGAAAGCAGCTGATGAAAAAACCGTCGGCGGGCAGGGCCTCCAGGTTGTGCATTTTTTCGATGTGGCAGTAACCGATGTCGCGCCCGGCCTTGTGGCCTTCCCAGATCAGCGAAGCATCTTTCGTTTCGCTGTATTTCTGCGCGGTGTGCACAAAAGGGGCGTCCCAGCTCCAGGCGTCGGTGCCGGTCAGGCGCACGCCGCGCTCCAGCAAATACATGGTGGCTTCGTAGCCCATGCCGGCGCCTGACGACACGTAGTCGTTGTGGCCATAGCGTGAGCCTGCGCGGGTGTTGACCACCACGATCTCCAGCGGCTTCAGGGTGTGCCCGATGCGGGCGAGTTCGGCCTCCACATCGGCGGCAGTGATCACATAGCCGTCGGCCTTGTCGCGGAAATCGAGTTTCACGCCCGGTTGGAAGCACCACTCCAGCGGTACGTCATGGATGGCGATGGCCGGCTTCTTCTCGCCCAGCGCCTTGTCCATGGTGGAGTGGAAATGGTAGGGCGCGTCGAGGTGGGTGCCGTTGTGGGTGGAAAGCTGCACCAGCTCCACGGCCCAGCCTTCGCCGTCGGGCAGGTCTTCTTTCTTCAGGCCGGGGAAGAAGGGTTCGATCTGCTCGAAAGTGTGTTCGTGGGTGAAGTACTGGATCTTGGGTGCGAACGCGGGCGGATCGCTGACCACGTCGTTTTCCAGAAAGATCGAGAGATCGACAAATTTGCGTGTCATGGGGGCTCCTTGGTGGGGATCAGGAAAGGTGTTTGCCGGCGGACCAGCCGTGCGGCGCAAGGTGGCGCTGGGCCACTTCCACGGGATGGCTTTCCAGTGGAGTGGCCAGGGTGTCGTTCCAGCGGTTGAGAAAACCGAACAGCGACACCACGCCGGTGATTTCCAGAATCTGTTCTTCGCTCCAGTGTGCGCGCACGCGCTCGAACAAGGCATCGTCCACGGCGTTGGGCTGTTGACCCGCCGCGAGCGCCAGCTCCAGCGCCACGCGTTCGGCGGGGCTGAACAGCGGGCTGGTTTCAAAACTCCACAGGGCGTCGAGCTTGTCGGGACTCACGCCGTGCATCTGGGAGCCGGCGGCGGTGTGGGCCATGCAGTACTGGCAACCGGCCGCGCGCGAAGCCATGTGGGCGATCAGGCGTTTGAAGCCTTTGTCCACCTGGCCGACGCCCATCAGAGAGCCATTCAAGGCGCCCAGCGCCTGGGCCAGGCCGGGCACGCGCAGCATGGCCAGCACGCTGTTGGGCATGAAGCCCAGGGTCTCGATGCACAGGGCTTCGAGTCGGCGAAATTCGGGGCTGTCGTCGGGTGCGACGCCTGGGATGCGTGACATGGGTGTTCTCCGGTCGGGATTGGTGGCGGTGTCGGGGTGTGGTGGTTCAGGCCGGGTGCCAGTGCACCATGGGCAGGCCGGCCACGGGTGAGCGGAAAGACGGGATGCGGGTGCCCAGCAGGCTGCCCAGGTAGACGGTGCGCAGGTCGGGTCCGCCGAAGGTGATGCTGGCCATCCAGGGCGCGACCGTGCCGTGGGCTTGTGCCATGTCGTCGGCGGTGGCCGTACCGTCTTTCATCTTTCGGGTGAGGATCTCGCTCGCCGCAGGGTCACCGTCGTCGAGCAGCAGGCGAACCTCGCCTTGTGGCGTGATGGCGATCAGCCGGTCCACCATCACCAGGGTGCACCAGAGGTTGCCGTGGGCATCGAAGGCGATGCCGTCGGGTGGACCGCCCAGATCGGCGGGGCCGTAGACCTCGCGATCCGTGAGCGAAACGCCTTGGGCCGATTCCACCAGCCGCATGCGCGAGATGTGCGGGCCGGTGGTCTCCACGATGTAGAGCCACTCTTCGCGCGCGTCAAGCCGCACTTCGTTGGTGAAGTGGAATCCGTCGGCCACCACGCGCAGGCCGTGTTGGTCCAGCACCGCGATGTAGCCGTCGCGCACCCGGCTGGAAGCCGCTTGCGTCCAGGGATTGACGCGGGTGGAAACGGTAAGCCAGATGCGGTCGCGGCTGTCACGCAAGACGAAGTTGACTTTGCCGATGGGCTGCCCATTGATCTGGTCGAAGAGCACACGCGTCTGGCCATCGCGCGACATGACTTCCAGGCGGTCGGTACCGAAGTTGGAGATCAGGATGTCGCCGTTGGCGGCGAACGCCAGGCCGTTGGGCAGGGTGCCCTGGGTGAACTTGTTTTCGAACGCCTCGCTGCTGTCGCTGGCAGCGCTGGCAAAACGCGCGTCGGCGGTCTGGCCGATGAAGCTTTGCGCACCATCGGCGGCGATGCGGGTCACGCCGCCTCGCGCGTCGGCGGCCCACAGCGTGCCGTCGCGCTCGGCGAGGATGCATTCCGGGCGTTGCAGGTCGGTGCCCACGGTGCGGATCGCGGCGCGGTCCACCACAAAACCGTCCAGTGGGTTGGCTGCGGGCGCGCTCATTTCAGCAGCACCAGGCTGATCTGGGGAAAGGCCATCAGCAGCAGCAGCACCGCCAGCATGGTCAGCGTGAACGGCGCGGTGCCGCGGAAGATGTCGCCCAGCCGGATATCCAGCGTATTGCCCAGCGTGCTCTTGATCACGTAGGCACTGAGCCCAAAGGGCGGCGTGAGCAGCCCGATCTCCACGGCCACCACGGTGATCACCCCGAACCAGATCAGGTTCAGGTCGAACTGCTGCGCCATCGGCAGCATCAGCGGCAGCACGATCAGCAGGATCGAGGTGGAGTCGATCACGGTGCCCAGCAAGATGATGATGAGCACATAGATCAGCATGAACGCCACCACGCCCAGACCCGCCATCGACATCCACTCCAGCATCGCCTGCGGTGTGCCGCTCATGGCCAGCATGCGGGTGTAGATGTTGGCGCAGATGATGAGAAAGCTCACCGACACCGTGACATGGCCGGTCTCGGTCAACACGCCCCAGAAGCTGCGCAGCGTGAGCTTGCGTTTGAGCACCGCAATCAACAGCGCCACCAGGGCCCCCACCGCGCCGGCCTCGGTGGCGGTGAAGAAGCCGGCGTAGATGCCGCCGAGGATGGACGCGATCAGCACCACGATGGGCACGAACTTGGCCGCCATCTCGCTCAGCGGCATCAGCTCGCCGGTGTCCACATCTTGTGGCTTGCCGTCGAGAAACACCATGGTCGGCCGCAAATAGGCCATGCCGATGATGACCACCGCAAACGCCACCGCCAGGATCAGCCCGGGCAGGATGCCGGCCGTGAACAGGTCGCCCACCGACTGGTCCGACAGAAAGCCGTAAAGGATCATCAGCAGACTGGGCGGGATCAGCATGCCCAGCACCGAAGAGCCCGCCACCACGCCGACGGCGAAGCGCGGCTGGTAGCCAAAGCGCAGCATCTGCGGCACGGCCACGCGGGAGAACACGGCGGCCGATGCGATGGAGATGCCGGTGATGGCCGCGAAGATGGCGTTGGCGGCGACCGTGGCCACCCCCAGGCCGCCGCGGATGCGCCGGAACGCCTGGTTGGCGACCTCGAACGCATCCTTGCCGATGTCGGCATAGGCCACCAGAAACCCGGTCAGTACAAACAGGGGAACGACACCGAAGATGTGGCTGGCAATGGAGTCGCTGGCCGCCTGGGCGAGCAGGCTGGCGGCGATTTCGGGGTCGCCGCGCATCAGCCACACGCCGATGAAACTGAGCAGGCCCAGGGTGATGGCCACGTGAAGGCCACCGTAGATGAAGATCAGCATGAGGGCCAGGGAGCCCAGGGCAATGGTGACGTTGCTCACGGTGTCACCGCCTTTCCACGCGAGCGCATGCGGCGCAGGTCTGTCCAGGCCAGCAGCAGGAAACACAGGGCCGTGACCGACAGGCCCAGCAGCATGATCAGCCGTATCGGCCAGACGGGGGCCTGGAAGTCACCGATGGCGCCCACGTATTCGCGGATGCGGATCGAGTCCATCAGCGGTTCCCAGCTCGCGCTCAGGATGATGAGCATGAGCACCATGCCCACCAGGTGGTAGAGCGCGTGCAGGGCATCGGCGAGCGCAGGCCGGGTGCGCTTGAGCCGGTCGAGCAGGATGTCGGCGCGGGTGAAGCGCCCGGTGCGCAGCGTGTCGCCGAGCTGCAGAAAGACGATGCCGACGATGGAGAGCGAGACCAGCTCGGTCACGCCGCGTACCGGCGCGTCCAGCAGGTTGCGCCCGAACACGTCCAGGTTGATCAGCACCATCAGCGCCAGAATCCAGATCGTGCCCAGCGCGTTCATGCCGCTGACCAGGTGGTGCAGGCCAAAGGGCAGTGGCCCGCCGTAGGAGTCGGACGCAGCCGCCCCTGCGGCGGGTGTGGCTGCACCCTGCCGTTGTTCGGAGGGGGTCAATTTATTTGCTCCAGTCGCGTGGGACTTTGACACCTGCATTGGCCAGGCCCGCCATGTAGGCCTTGAGCACGTCGCCGGCTGGCAAGCCCTTGCTTTGCGCCTCGGCTGCCCAGACTTTGGCCACTGGAGAGAGGGCGTCGGCCCAGCGCTTGCGTTCGGCGTCGTTGAGTTCGCTTACCTTGGCGCCGCCCGCGACCATGGCCTGCATGCGCGAATCCACCAGCGCGCTCTGTGCCTTGGCGTATTGCGCAGCGTATTCGTCACCCGCTTCGGTGATGGCGGTGCGAACCTCGGCGGGCAACTTGTCGAAGCGGCGCTTGTTGAAGGCCAGGCCGCCGGCGAACATGGAGCCGAAGTTCACCTTGGTCAGGTACGGTGCGACTTCATGCAGCTTGGCCGCTGCGGCGCCGGTGGCAAACACCACCACGCCATCGGACACCCCGGATTTCAGGTCTTCGTAATAGGTATTGAGCGAACCGGCGACACCCACTGCGCCGGTGCCCCGGATCCAGTTGGCCGCGGGGCCCGGCGCGCTGATCTTTTTGCCGGCGAGGTCTTCGTATTTGGTGATCGGAAACTTGGACCAGACGTGGTACGAGTCCAGAGAGGTGCCGCCGAGGAACACCAGACCGTTTTTGGTCCAGGCTTCGTTCATGGCGGGAATGGACTTCTGGATGCTGGCCATGTTCTGGCTGACCAGATCGATATTGTCGGTGCCAAAGGGCGCGAAGTACGACACGTTTTGCAGCGGGAACTTGGAGGCCTCGAACAAGGTGCTGACCATGCCCACATCCGCAATGCCATCGGCAACGCCCTTGGATTCGGCACCCACCTTGATCAGCGTTCCGCCATAGGCCGTTGTCCAGTCGATCTTGTATTTGCCCGTCACCGCCAGCTTCTTGTTCACGGCAGGGATGAAGGTGTCGTCCAGCGTCTTGACCCACAAAAATACCGGTGGATGGCCGGCGGCGGCGGTGAGCTTGATGACCTGCTGTGCATGCAGGCCACCAGCGCCGAGCGCCAGCGATGCGGCCAGCAGGGTGTGTTTGAACGCGGGAAAATTCATGCTTGTCTCCTAGGGTGGTTTTAGATGGCGAAAGGGCGGGAACGGGAGCGGGAGCGTGCCGGGGCTGCGGGCTGGCCCAGCACCGCGGCGATGCCGGCCGTGACGAACTTCACCAGGCGAGGGGTGGCGGCCGGATCGAAGGGCACGGCCTCGCCCAGCGAGAGGCGGTGCACGCGCTCGTCGCTCATGTGATGGATCAGCGCGCCCAGTGCGAACTGGTAGGCCCAGGCGGCATCTTCGCGTTCGCTGCCCGGGCAGGCTTCCTGCAGGGCATCGATGAAGGCATGTGCCATGGGGTCGAAATAGTCGGCCAGAACACGGCTGGCATCGGTCGTGCGGTAAGACAGTTCCCGGGCCACCAACAGGGCGTAGTACTCGCCCTCGGGGCTGGCGCGCATGCGCATCACCGGGTCGATGAACGCGCCGACCATGCGCTCCAGCGTTTGCCCGTCGCGCGGTGAGGCGCGGGCTTGCGAGAGCAGCGCCAGGCGCTCTGCAATGGTGTGCCCCCAGTGCTCGAAGATGGCATGAAAGAGCTCGTGCTTCTGGCCGAAGTAGTACCCCACCAGCGCCAGCGGGACCTGGGCCTCGGTTGCAATCTGGCGGATCGAAACCGCGTCATAGCCGTTTTGTGCAAACAGCTTTTCCGCGGCCAGCAAGATGTCCGCGCGCCGATCGGTCCGAACGGCCACCGCCGGTGCGCGGCGCGGCTTGGAGGTGGGTGCAGCGGGTTTGGCCATGGGGGCGATTGAACGCTCGTACAAATATGTTGTACACCCGTACAAACCCTGTCTTTCTGAACGGCCTTCGCTGTCACCATGGCGCTTCTGCCGACTTGCTATTCGCTTTGGCTTGAGACACGCTCGGACCACCATGCAACACCCCACGCCCGACACCAAACGTCCGCCCTGCATCCCCCAGATCCGCCGCTACCAGGACTGGCTGACCGAACACCGAAGCCTGACGTTCGGCTCCTACGACGAACTCTGGCGCTGGACCACCACAGAGACAGAAGCCTTCTGGCAAAGCATCTGGGACTACTTTGATCTCCAGTCGCCCACACCGCACACAGCGGTGCTGGAAAAGAACGTCATGCCCTGCGCCAACTGGTTTCCGGGCGCTCAGGTGAACTACGCGCAGCAGGTGTTTCGCCATGTCGATGCGGCCCATGCCGCGGGCTTCCCCGCCGTGATCGGCAGCAACGAAAAGGGCCAGCGGGTCGAACTGAGCTGGCCCGATTTGCGGCGCCAGGTGGCCTCGCTGGCTTTGCATCTGCAGGCTCAGGGCGTGAAGCCGGGCGACCGTGTCGCGGTTTACTTGCCCAACATTCCCGAGACCATGGTCGCGTTCCTCGCCACGATCAGCATCGGCGGCGTGTGGAGCGTGTGCGCCCCCGACATGGGCACCAACGCCGTGCTCGACCGCTTCAAACAGATCGAACCCAAGGTGTTGATCGCCTGTGATGGCGTGAGCTACGGCGGGCGCGACTTTGACCGGCTGGACGTGGTTGCCGAGATGCGCGCAGCCTTGCCCAGCGTGACGCATGTGATCCTGCACACCAACCTGGCCAAGGGCGAAGCCGCCCGGCAAGACGCGCTGGCCAGTGCCGCGCCATGCGCCGACTTCGCTGCGGTCACCATGCGCGACGATGCCGCCGTGACCGCTTTCGAACCCATGTGGCTGCCCTTTGACCACCCGCTGTGGATCGTCTATTCCAGCGGCACCACCGGCATGCCCAAACCCATCGTGCATGGCCATGGCGGCACGGTCGTCGTCGGCCTGGCCATGAAGGTGTTGCACAACGATGTCGGTTGCAGCTACGACCCGAACAACTGGGGCGAGCGCTTCCACTGGTACAGCTCGACCGGCTGGGTGATGTGGAATGCACAGACCAGTGGCCTGCTCAACGGCACCACCTGCGTCATCTACGATGGCAACCCAGGCGGCAGCAAAGACAAACCCGACTGGACCACACTCTGGCGCTTCGCTGCCGAGCAAGGCGTCACCTTCTTTGGCGCCGGTGCCGCGTTCTTTGCCAACTGCCTGAAGGCCGGGGTGGACCTGTCGCTGTGCGGTGACCTGTCGCGTGTGCGGGCGCTCGGCACCACGGGGTCACCGTTGTCGGAAGATGCGCAGAACTGGGGCACCGATCAGTTTCGCAAACTGCATGCTCAGTCGGGGAAAGACCGATTCAGCGCCGGGCCGCCCCAAGGTGAATCAGCCCTCTCGGAGGGCAGCGGACCGCACGAAGCGGGGGAGCGTGGGGGCGACATCTGGTGGTGCAACATCTCCGGCGGCACCGACTTCGCCGGCGCCTTCATCGGCGCCAACCGCGAGCTGCCCCAGATCCCGGGTCGCATGCAGTGCCGCATGATCGGCAGCGCCGTCGAATCGTGGGACGAACAGGGCCAGCCCGTGATCGACGCCGTGGGCGAACTGGTCTGTGCGCAGCCCATTCCCTCCATGCCGCTGTATTTCGTGGGCGACACCGACAACCAGCGCTTGCTCGGCAGTTACTTCGACACGTACCCCGAAGGCCATGGCCGCAAACCCGGTGGCGGTGATCTCGACAAGAGTGCGGGCGCCGTCTGGCGCCATGGTGACTGGCTGCGCATCTACCCCGATGGTTCGTGTGTGATCTATGGCCGCTCCGACGCCACCATCAACCGCCACGGCCTGCGCATGGGCACCAGCGAGCTCTACAGCGCGGTCGAAGCGCTGCCCGAGGTGCTGGATTCGATGGTGGTCGATCTCGAATACCTGGGCCGCGAAAGTTACATGCCGCTGTTCGTGGTGCTGCGCGAAGGCCACACGCTGAATGACGCCATGACGGCGAAGATCAACGGCGCGATCCGCACGGCGCTGTCTCCGCGCTTTCTTCCCAACGCGGTTTTTCAGGTTGCCGAGATTCCGCGCACGCTCTCGGGCAAGAAACAGGAGCTGCCCATCAAGAAGCTGCTGCTCGGCCAGCCGGTTGAAAAGGTCATCAACAAAGAGGCCATGGCCAACCCGGGGTGCCTGGATTGGTTTGTGGCCTTCGCTGCCAGTCGGGAACCTGGCCAGAAGGCCTGAGTGCCAGCCGCGTGCAGACGGACAAGGCTTTGCAATCCGGTTGAGCACGCCGTGTCCGTGGCCAGATGAATCGCGTTCATTTGGCCACGGCGTGACGACGCCCGCTTAAGACCCTGTTTTCTGGTCCGGGTGCGCAGGCTGTTCCCCACACATGGGTCGAAACCAGCCACCTCTTGCCCTGTTGCCTGTCTTTGCCGGCGTCCTGTTTTTTGGAGTTGTGTAACAAAAAATCGTATTGGTGTCGAGTTGTTATGATTGCTTTTCACTGACTGTCACTGTTGTTTTCGGTCATTTCAAGCCACTTTTACCGTCCTTCACACCGCGGCATGGAGTGGGAATTTCACTCATCTGCCGCCCTCGCAAAAAAAGAGACCATGACCACCAACTCCGCATTTATGTCCACCGCCACCCTGCGTGCACAGGCGCCAGGCGAACCCATCGGCTCGATTTTGCGCACCCAATTGATGCGCGCCGGCCTGGTGGCGTTGACGGCTGGCGTGATGGTTTCATATGCCACCAGTGCGATGGCTCAAAGTTCGTACTCAGGTACGGGCGCGGGCGAGTTCTCGACAGGCAACGACAATTCCGGCTTTGGTCACAACGCGGGGCGATACATCAACGGCGACAGCAACAGCGCCAGCGGCACCAACGCGGGGCAATACACCAACGGCAACAGCAACAGTGCCAGCGGCACCAACGCGGGGCAATACACCAACGGCGACAGCAACAGCGTCAGCGGCACCAACGCGGGGCAATACACCTACGGCAACAGCAACAGTGCCAGTGGCTCCTTCGCGGGGCAATACACCAACGGCAACAGCAACAGTGCCAGTGGCTCCTTCGCGGGTCGATTCGTCACCGGCGACGGCAACACCGCCAATGGTTACAGCGCTGGGCAGTTCGTTTCGGGATCCGTCAACAGCGCCAGTGGCAGCAACGCAGGGCAAGGGGTCATGGGTTATCGCAACAGCGCCAGTGGCTCCTTTGCTGGAGGCGATGTTGAGGGCAATGACAACACCGCCAGCGGCACCAGTGCAGGACAAAACGTCACGGGGAATCGCAACACCTCGGTTGGCTTCCAGGCTGGCCAGAATGTGATGGCCAGCGACACCGTCAATGTGGGCTCGAATGCCCAGGCCCAGGGCAACAGCGCTATTGCCATCGGCAACGGTGCCACGGCGCAGTCGTCTGATGGCATCGCGATGGGTCGCGGGGCGCAGGCGGTGCAGTCGAACTCCATCGCCATCGGCGCAGGCGCCGTGGCGAACTCTTCGGTGGCACTGGGTGTGGGCTCGCAGGCGCTGGGCACCAACAGCACGGCGCTGGGCGACAACGCCAGCGCCACGGGCAACTTTGGTGTGGCGGTGGGCAACAACGCATCGGCCTCCCATACCAATTCGGTGGCCATTGGCAACGGGTCCACCACATCAGCGGCCAACTCGGTGTCGTTCGGAAGCGTTGGATCAGAGCGCACGATCACCAACGTGGCCGCCGGCACGGGTGCCACAGACGTGACCAACGTGCAACAGGTGCAGCAAGGCGACGCGGCCACATTGAGCTCGGCCAATACCCACGCCAACGCAGGTGACGCGGCCACGCTGAGTTCGGCCAATGCCGCCGCCACCGCTGGCGATACCGCCACGCTGAGTTCGGCCAATGCCCATGCCAATGCAGGTGATACCGCCACCTTGAGCTCGGCCAACGCCCACGCCGATGCAGGCGACGCGGCCGTGGTGGGTACCGCCAATGCCCATGCCGATGCAGGTGACGCAGCCACACTGAGCTCTGCCAATGCCCATGCCGATGCAGGCGATGCCCGCACGCTGCGCAAGGCCAACGCCCATGCCGATGCAGGCGATGTCCGCACCCTTTCCGCCGCCCAAAGTTATACCGATCAACGCGCATCGGAAACGCTCAACAGCGCCAACCAGTTCACCACCAAGGAAGTTGCTACGTTGCGCAAGCAGGCGTTTGCCGGGATTGCACAAGCGGCAGCGTTGACGCCCTTGTTGCCCTCCGCCGCTGGCAAGTCCACGGTGAATGTGGGCGTGGGGTCATACGGTGGCGAAACGGCCCTGGGCATGACCTTCGCGCACCGCCTGGAGAGCATGGTGTTCAGCGGCGGCGTTGGCGTTGGCTCCGGCAGCAAGAGCCTGATCAAGGTGGGCGCCGGTTTCGAGTTCTGAACCGGTGCGCAAACGACGGTGCTCTTTTGCGGGGTGTCGTTGTTGTGATCTGAGGTGATGGATCGCCATTGGCCGACGCTGGACGAATCGCCGGAACCCGTGTGTGGGCAAGGCGCGCCAACTTGGCCAAGCGCTGGCATGCCATTTGGGTCGGTTGCCGTTGCAGTTGCACAAGCCAGAAGAAAGGGCGTTATGTCAGATCGAAAAGTCGCCATCGTCACGGGTTCGGCCACCGGGGTTGGTGCGGCCACCGCACTCGACCTCGCTGGCCGCGGCTACAACCTGCTGATCAATTTTTCCAAAAGCGAAGAAGAAGCCAAGGCGTCGGCAGCCGCCTGCAATGCGGCTGGCGCCGACACGCTGCTGGTGCAAGGCGATGTGGCCAACGACGCCGACTGCCGCCGGCTGGCCCAGGCAGCCATCGACCGCTGGGGCCGGATCGATGCGCTGGTCAACAACGCCGGCATCACCTCCTTTGCCGGCGTGGCCAACTGGGACGCGCTGGACGCTGCCACCTTTGAGCGCATCTACGGCGTCAATGTGATCGGCGCCTTCCAGATGGTGCGCGCCTGCCTGCCGCAACTGAAGGCGGCCAAAGGCAGCATCGTCAACGTGTCGTCTGTGGCCGGGGCATTGGGCATCGGTTCATCGGTGGCCTACATCGCATCCAAGGGCGCTATCAACTCGCTCACCCTGCATCTGGCGCGCACCCTGGCGCCGGAGATTCGCGTCAATGCCGTTTGCCCGGGGCTCATCACCACGCGCTGGTTCGTCGATGGCGTGGGCCGTGAAAACGCCGAGCAGATTCAGGCGCAATACGAAAAAGCCATGCCCCTGCAAACCGCCTGCAGCGCCGAAGACGTGGCCCAGGCCATCGTCTGGCTGGTCGACGGCGCACGAACCACGACGGGCGAGTTGTTGATGCTGGACAGCGGCATGCACCTCGGGCGGGCGACGCCGCTGCCCGTTGCGTCGACCTGAGCGCCGCATTTCAGCGCGGTTGCGTCAAGCGGCGAAGCTGGGTCTTGAGGCGCAGCACTTCAGCGGCGCTCAGGCCATGCAGTGCGCGGGCTTCATGTGCACGGGCTTGCGCAATCAGGGGGCCCACCTTCCGCTTCCCCGCAGCGGTGATTTGAACCAGGGTGCGACGCTGGTCATCCGGATCATCGGCCAAGCCCACCCATCCGCTGGCAGCCAACCGTTGTACCAGTTTGGTCACGGTGGGTTGTTTGCTCAGAACCTCGAGAGCCAGCTGACCGATCGCGACCGGTTCCTGTTCATTCAAGGCGGCCAGCACGCGCCATTCCAGCGAGCCCAGGCCAGCCGCACGAACAGCCTCATCAAAGTCCTTGAAAAGAGCATGGTTGGCCTGCCCCAAGAGGTAGCCGAGGTAGTCGTCAACGAAGTTTGAGCCCCCACGCTCCGCCGCTGCGCGGGTCGCTGCCCCCCGAGGGGGCTGACCTTGCTCGGGGCGGCCCTTCGCTGCGGTCGGTGAGCCCCCACGCTCCGCTGATGCGCGGGTCGTTGCCCCCCGAGGGGGCTGACCTTTGGCTGTGGCCGGTCTGTTCTTGCGAACCTCAGCTTTTGAACCCAGGCCTGTCACCGGGTTGGTCACAAGGGGTGCTCGGCGAAAAACTTGCCGCCGTGGTACAGCAAAGGTGAGGCCTCGTGGCGGTGGCTGCAGCGTTCCACTTCGCCCACGAAGATCACATGGTCACCTTCGGCGTACTGGCTGCGGTTGAAGCATTCGAAGGTGGCGACGGCGCCTTCGAGCAAGGGGGTGCCGCTCATGCCCTCCACGAAGCGCACGCCGGCCCAGCGGTCGCCGCCGCGCGCGGCAAACTGTTCGGCCAGTTGCTGCTGATCGGCCGCAAGCACGTTGATTGCGTAGCGCAGGCCATTGGAAAAAGCGCCCATGGTGCCAGCGCCTTGAGACAGGCTCCACAGCACCAGCGGAGGCGCCAGCGAAACCGAATTGAACGAGTTCGCTGTGAGCCCCACCAGATCGCCTGTGGCGGTGCGCGCGGTGACGATGGTGACGCCGGTGGCAAACATGCCCAGCGACGCGCGGAACTCACTCGCTGAGAAATCGGGGGGCTTGGCCTGGTGGCCGGCGGATCGGGCTGGGGACATGTGTGGAATTTATATGAAAATTCATGAATAATGGAATCGTTCCCGCTCACCACAAGTGCAGCGGGGTTGTTTAAACCATCGTACCCGCATGCCAGTCTTTGTCGAAGATGCCGCGGCGCCGGCATGACGAAGCCACAGATTTTGCTCCTTGACGGTGAAACCAACGGCGGCGCGGGGATAAGGAAATCGTTATGTTGCAAGAGCGGATCGAGCCTGCCTGGATCGACGCATTCGACACCGTGTTGCGCCGCTGTGCGCTGCAACCGGGAGACACTGTGGCCATTCTCTGCGAAACACAGAGCAGGCCGATACTGTTTGAGCTGGCCCGCCTGTCGGCTGCGCGACTGGGTGCGCAGTCTTTCACGCTCACGCTGCCTTCCGCGTTTGCCACCAGCGAACCTGTGACGCGCTCCACTGGCGCCAGCGAAGCCGTGGCGCAGATGGCGCCGGTGATCGCCGCGCTGGCCTCGAGCACGCTGGTGATCGACTGCACAGTGGAGGGTCTGATGCATGCGCCCGAGTTGCCCGCGATTCTCAAAGGCAATGGCACGACGCAGCCGCGCATTGTGTATGTGAGCAACGAACACCCCGAGGCGCTGGCCCGTCTGCTGCCCGATGACGCGACCGAGGCGCGTGTGAAAGAGCATGTGAAACGCATGCGGGCCGCGAAAGCCATGCGGGTCACGTCAAGCGCGGGAACCGATCTGTCCATTTCGCTGCAAGGCGCGGTGGTTGGGGGCAACTGGGGCAGCACGGCCCGGCCAGGTACCCTGACCCACTGGCCGGGCGGGCTTGTATTGGCTTTCCCGGCGGCAGGCAGCGTCAACGGCCAGTTGGTGTTGGCCGAGGGCGATGTGAACCTCACCTTCAAGCGCTATATCGAGCGCCCGATCACGTTGATCATTGAGGACGACTTTGTGACGCGCATCGAAGGGGCGGGAGTGGATGCCGAGTTGCTGCGTTCCTACTTTTCAGCCTGGGGTGACAAAGAGAGCTACGCCGTCAGCCATGTGGGCTATGGCCTCAATCACGCTGCCCGCTGGGACAGCATGGCGCTCTACGACAAGCGCGATTTCAACGGCACCGAGTTGCGCGCTTTTGCCGGCAACTTTCTTTACAGCACCGGCGCCAACGAGGTGGCCGGACGCCACACGCGTGGGCATTTTGATTGGCCCATGCGCGGCTGCACCGTCGAGCTCGATGGCCACACCGTGGTCAACGCCGGCGAGGTGGTTGCATGACCGGCCGCCGCGCCGGGCCGCCCCAAGCAAGGCCTGCCTCCTCGGGGGGCAGCGCACCACGCGCAGCGGGAAGCGTGGGGGTCCGATTGAAATGCCGCCGCGCCGGGCCGCCCCAAGCAAGGCCTGCCTCCTCGGGGGGCAGCGCACCACGCACAGCGGGAAGCGTGGGGGTCCGATTGAAATGCCGCCGCGCCGGGCCGCCCCAAGCAAGGCCGGCCCCCTCGGGGGGCAGCGCACCACGCGCAGCGGGAAGCGTGGGGGTCCGGTTGAAATGCCGCCGCGCCGGGCCGCCCCAAGCAAGGCCGGCCCCCTCGGGGGGCAGCGCACCACGCGCAGCGGGAAGCGTGGGGGCCTTATGAACACCTTGCCTGCATTCACCACGCTGGGCAGTGGCCCCACAGTGCTCATGCTGCACGGCATTGGTGGCGGACACACCGCCTTCGCGCCGCAAGTTGAAACGCTGGCCAGCGCAGGTTACCGGGCGGTGTCGTGGGACATGCCGGGCTATGGCCGCAGCGCGCCGATCGAGCCTTACACCTTCAAGGGTCTGGCGCAAAGGGCGCTCGATCTGATTGATGCCCTGCAATGCGACAGCGTGACGCTGGTGGGCCACAGTATGGGCGGCATGGTGGCGCAAGAGCTGATGGCGAGGCGGCCTGATCGCATCAACCGACTGGTGTTGTGTGGCACTTCTGCGGCTTTTGGCAAACGCACCGATGGCCGTCTGGACGCAGGCTGGGCCGACCAGTTCGTGAGCCAGCGCACCGCGCCCCTCGACGCGGGCCAGACCATGGAACAGATGGCGCAAAAGCTGATTCCGCAAATGGTCGGTCCCGGCGCCCTGCCCGAAGGGTTGCGCCTGGCAGAGTTCTGCATGGCCAATGTGCCACCGTCAACCTACCGGCGGGCGCTGCAAGCCCTGGTCACATTTGATCGCCAGCAAGCACTGGCCGATATCCGCGTGCCCACATTGTTGATTGCCGGCGAGTTTGATCGCAACGCCTCGCCATCGGTGATGAGGCACATGGCCGAAGCCATGCCCCGCGCCCGTTTCGTCGAGCTGCTGGGCGCAGGCCACCTGATGAACCTGGAGGCGCCCGACCGCTTCGACGCCTTGCTTCTCGACTTTCTTGCCGAGCCCTTGCCCGAACCTTTGCCCGGCGCACATTGATTCACAACACCCCATAGAGGAGACAGATCCATGCCCATCAACCCCACCACCGGATTGGACTTCAGCCCTGCTGTGGGCGACATGCCCCTGACGCCATTGCAAGCCGAATTGCTCGCCAAAGCCCATGCGCTCGGACGCGACAAATTCGCCGCTCGCGCAGCGCAGTGGGACCGCGAGGCCAGCTTCCCGTTTGCCAATTACGACGACCTGCGCGAGGCCGGATTCCTGAAACTCTGCGTGCCTGTCAGCCACGGCGGCCTGGGCGCCGACTACGCCACTTACATGATGGTTGCGGCGGAAGTGGGCCGCTTTTGCGGAGCCACAGCACTCACCTGGAACATGCACATCTGCTCCACCATGTGGACCGGTGTTCTGGCCGACGGCATTCCCATGAGCGAAACCGAGCGCAGCGAACACGCAGCGCGGCGCGAGCTGCACTTCCAGCGCATCGTGAACGATGGCGCTGTTTACGCCCAGCCCTTCAGCGAAGGCAGTGCCGCTGCCGCTGGCAAGGCTCCGTTCGGCACCACAGCGAAAAAGGTGGATGGTGGCTGGCTGATCAACGGCCGAAAGATTTTTGCCAGTCTTTCGGGTGCTGCCGACTTCTACGGCGTCTTGTGCACCGAAGACAAGGGCGATGAACACCCCGACGCCCGTGACACGCTCTACATCAGCGTGCCCGCCACCGCCGAAGGTTTTGCGATCAGTGGCGAGTGGGATCCCCTGGGCATGCGCGGCACGGTGAGCCGCAACCTCGCTTTTAAGGACGTGTTCGTGAGCGATGCCGAACAGCTCATGCCGCGTGGCATCTACTTCAAGGGCGCCCAAACCTGGCCCGCCATGTTTTTCACGCTTTCGCCCACCTACCTGGGCATCGCCAACGCCGCCTACGATTTCACGGTGCAATACCTGCGTGGTGAGGTGCCCGGTGAGCCACCGGTGAAACGCCGCATGTACCCGACCAAACAGATCGCTGTGGCGCAGATGCGCATCCAGCTGGAAAACATGCGCAGCATCTTCGCGCGCGCCATCCAGGACGCCAAGCCCAACCCCAGCAAAGATGAAAAGATGCGCCTCTATGCGGCGCACTACAGCGTGATGGAGGGCGCCAACGACATCGCGCGTCTGGCGATCCGCACCTGTGGCGGGCAAAGCATGATGAAACACCTGCCGCTGGAGCGGCTGTATCGCGACAGCCGCTGCGGTGCCTTGATGCTGCCCTGGACAGCCGAACTGATTCTCGACCGCATGGGGCGCGAGACGCTGTATGAGTCGGGTGAAAAAGACGATTGATTCAACGGGTTGCCCGCTTTTTGGCCCCTTGTTGGCCAGGGGTTGAGCATGGCCCCGGCAGGCCGGGGCATGGTCTTGCCTAAAATGCCGGGATGCGTTTGATTTTCAGTTCGTTTTTGATTGCTGCTACGGTGGCGATCGGTGCAGCAAACCCGGTGTGGGCCGCCCCCAGCAAACCTGCCTTGAGCAGTGGCCCCGGGCATCCCTATGCCGATATTCCGGGCAGCAGTCCCTGTGCCGATTTTGTGGCGCGGTTGCCCAATGTGAAGATGCCGCTGTGTGTCGACGCACGGCTCAAGCCCACGGTGGGTCGTTCGCTCAACGGCCGAACGCTCTATGCGCGCGACGTGGTGGCGCCCGATGCGGAGTTCCGGGTGCTGGTGATCGGCGCCATTCATGGCGACGAGTTGTCGTCTGCGGCGCTGGCCCTGCACTGGATCAAAAACGCCGTCGAGACGCCTTCGAACGCCCATTGGCGTTTCATTCCGGCGTTGAACCCCGATGGCCTTTTGCGGCGCCCGGCATCGCGCATGAACGCCAATGGGGTGGATCTCAACCGCAACTTCCCCACGCCCAACTGGAAACGCGATGCCAAGGAGTATTGGGAGAACCGGACCCGCAAGGATCCGCGGCGCTGGCCGGGGCCGAACCCCTTGTCGGAGCCGGAGTCGCGCTATTTTTACGATGAAATGGAGCGCTTCCAGCCCGACATGATCGTGAGCATCCATGCGCCCTACGGCGTGCTCGACTTTGACGGCCCGGGTACCCCGCCGCCCAAACTGGGGCGCCTGTATCTCGATCAGGTGGGCATTTATCCAGGCAGTCTGGGCAATTACGGCGGCGTGCACAAGGGCATGCCCGTGGTCACCATTGAATTGCCCAGTGCGTTCCGCACGCCGCTGGACGCAGAGATGCGCCAGATGTGGCTGGACTTGTTGCGCTATATGAGTGAGCGTCTGATACCCCCCAAGAGCCAGTCGCCCAGAATCATCCCGGTCAAGGCCAAAAAAACAGGTTGAAGGTGGGCTCAAGGCCTGGCGTACAGACGAAAAAAAACCAACCCTTGGGTTGGTTTTTTGATTTCTAACGGCGCTGTTGCCGCTGAAACCTGCTTGTTGTTGGACTGAGTGTCTCCTCGGTCCCCCGCGGTCTATGGCGAGCTAAGCGCCGTGCGAGTGCATGTAATGTAGGGCAAAGCAGGTGGAGCGCCCATTAGGACTTTCCCTTGGCCAAAGACGCCAGTCCGAAACCTTTCCCATTACAGGATGCTGCGCCATCCGGGGTGGCACAGGAAATGCAACTGAAGGTGCATCATGAAAAAGGAAAGTCACATGCACCAAAAGCGGGGAAAGCTCCCACACCGGATGTCGTCAACTGGATGGGTCTTCTGTCTTCTCTGGCTCGCTTCGAGCAGTGCATCCGGCGCCACGCTGTTGGCCCCGGGTTTGGTCGAGGCCAACAGCCTGAATGGCGCGGACACAGTCTGGCTGATGGTGTCGACCGCACTCGTGTTGCTCATGTCCTTGCCCGGCATCGCCCTGTTTTATGGGGGCATGGTGCGCCGCTTCAATGTCATCAACACCATGGCCAGCGTGGTTGGCATCGCTGCAGTGGTCAGTGTGCTGTGGTTCGGGGTGGCGTATTCGCTGGCGTTCACACCGGGCTCCCACGCCCTGGCCCCCTGGATCGGGGGGGTCGAGCGCATGGGTTTTGCGGGGCTGGAATTTCTGGGCGTGCAGGGCAAAGTGGCTGTGAGCCACATTGCGCCTTTGATTCCTGAATCGGTGTTCGCCATGTTTCAACTCACCTTTGCCATCATCACCTGCGCCCTGGTGGTGGGTGCGCTGGTGGAGCGTATGCGGTTTGGTGCGCTGCTGCTGTTCTCGGGGCTGTGGCTGTTGTTCGTCTATGTGCCCATTGCCCATTGGGTCTGGGAGCCGAGCGGCTGGTTGGCGCAGATGGGGGTGCTGGATTTTGCGGGGGGATCGGTGGTGCACCTGAATGCCGGTGTTGCCGCGCTGGTTTGCGCTTTTGCCCTTGGCCCACGCGAAGGCTATGGCCGTGAGCCTTTCATGCCCTTCAATCTGGGTTTGACCATGGCGGGCACGGGCTTGCTGTGGGTGGGCTGGTTCGGTTTCAATGCCGGTTCGGCGCTGGCGGCGGATGGCCGCGCGGGACTGGCACTGGCGGTGACCCACCTGGCCGCCGCAGCGGGCGCGCTGTCGTGGATGGCCGCCGAGTGGGTGACCCGCAGGCGCGCTTCCTTGTTGGGCTTGTGTTCGGGCGTGGTGGCGGGCCTGGTGGCGATCACGCCGGCGGCCGGTTTTGTCACCCTGCGATCTGCCTTGCTGATCGGGCTGGTGGCGGGCGCGGCCTGTTACTGGGGTGCCACGGCGCTCAAGCGCCGCCTGGGCGCAGACGATTCGCTGGACGTGTTTGGTGTGCACGGTGTGGGCGGTCTGGTGGGCGCCTTGATGACGGGCCTGCTGGCCGAGCCCGCTATTGGCGGACAGGCGGGAAGCCTGATGACTCAGGCCATAGGCTGTCTGGCGGTGATCTTCTACAGCCTGATGATGACGGCGGCCGTGCTGTGGGTCACCTCGCGGCTGACCCGCTTGCGGGTGCGAGCGGCCGAGGAGCGCAGCGGGCTGGATCTGGCTTTGCACAACGAACAGCTCAGTGGCTGAAGCGGCCATGTCCGGACATACCGAAGCACTTGCCACGGCAGCCCATCTGCATGTGTTGCTGCGGCGAAAAACGGGGCGCATCACCGACACCGAGTGGATGGCCTCCAACCCCGAGTACGCCCGTGCCATCGTTGCCTTCGCCCGCGACACATCGAACGGTGGGGACCTGGCGGAGCTTCAGCCCTGGGCGGACAAGCTTGAGGGCTTGATCCCGGCCATGGGCATTCGGACACGCAAACCGCTGTTGGCGGAGGCGGCCGAGCGGCTCAAACCGCGGTCGCTGGAGGGGGCCACTGGTGAGCGGTCGGCGCCGGGTGGCCGGATCAGCGGGTTTCTGGAGCCCAGCCTGGGGAGCGATGCCGCAGCGCCCTCGGACCGGCGCTATGTGGGGGGTATTCGATGAGGCGCTGACCGAGGCCTGTTTCAGGCGCCCTTCAAAATCCAGCGCGCGGCTTTCTCCGCGATCATGAGTGTGGGGCTGTTGGTGTTGCCGCTGGTGATCGTGGGCATCACGCCCGCGTCCACCACGCGCAGGCCTGCCACGCCATGGACCCGCAAATGGCTGTCGACCACCGCCATCGGGTTGTCGGCACGGCCCATCTGGGTGGTGCCCACCGGGTGGAAGATGGTGCTGGCGATGTCGCCGGCCAGCCGGGCGAGTTCTTCGTCGGTCTGAAACTGGACGCCGGGCTTGAACTCTTCGGGCTGGTATTTCTTCAGCGCTTGCTGTGCCACGATCTTGCGCGTCACGCGCAGACTGTCAGCGGCCACCTGCCGGTCGCCATCGGTGCTGAGGTAGTTGGGGGCGATGGCAGGCGCGTCTTCAAACCGCGCCGAGCGGATGCGCACGTGGCCGCGGCTGCTGGGGTTGAGGTTGCAGACGCTGGCGGTGAAGGCCGGAAAGCTGTGCAGCGGATCACCAAAGGCATCGAGGCTGAGCGGTTGTACGTGGTATTCGAGGTTGGGGTAAGGCTGAGCGGGATCGCTTCGGGTGAATGCGCCGAGCTGGCTGGGCGCCATGCTCATCGGCCCGGTGCGTTTGAGTGCGTATTCCAGGCCGATCATGGCCTTGCCCCAGAGGGAGCTGGCCAGGGTGTTGAGTGTCCTGGCCCCTTGCACCTTGTAGACCGTGCGGATTTGCAGGTGGTCTTGCAGGTTGTTGCCCACACCCGGCAAGTGGTGAGCCACCTCGATGCCGTGGCCTTGCAGTAGCGTGGCAGGGCCAATGCCCGAGAGCTGCATGATCTGGGGCGAATTCACGCTGCCAGCGCTCAGAACCACCTCTCGTGCTGCGGTGGCGTGCACGGTTTCGCCGCCTCGCAGCAACTCGGCACCCGTGCAGCGCAAGCGGCCATCGGGGTCGCGGTGCGTGGTGAGCCGCTTCACACGGGTTTCGGTCCAGACCGTGAGGTTGGGGCGGCTGGCCACGGGGCGCAGAAAAGCCTTCGAGGCGTTCCAGCGCCAACCGCTTTTCTGGTTGACCTCGAAGTACCCCACACCCTCGTTGTCGCCAGCGTTGAAATCGCTGCTGGCGGGAATGCCGGCTTGCTGGGCGGCCAGGGAAAACGCGTCGAGCACATCCCAACGCAGGCGCTGCTTCTCGATGCGCCATTCGCCGCCGCCGCCCAAACGCCCGTTGCCGTGCAAGGCCGCAAAGGCGGGGTCTTGTTTTGCATCCAGGCGGTGGTGGTCTTCGTGCGCTTTGAAGTCGGCCAGGCAGGCGTTCCAGTTCCAGGCCTCATCGCCGGTGAGCGCAGCCCACTGGTCGTAATCGCGCGCCTGACCGCGCATGTAGATCATGCCGTTGATGCTGGAGCAGCCGCCCAGCCCGAGGCCGCGCGGGTAGCGCAGGCGCCGGCCATTGAGCCCGGCATCGGGCTCGGTCTGGTAGAGCCAGTCGGTGCGCGGGTTGCCGATGCAGTAGAGATAGCCCACAGGAATGTGGATCCAGTGGTAGTCGTCCTTGCGCCCAGCCTCGACCAGCAGCACGCGGTTGCCCGGGTCGGCGCTGAGCCGGTTGGCCAGCAGGCACCCGGCGGTGCCCGCGCCGATCACGATGAAGTCGAAGGCTGCGGGGCTGCTCATGGAAGGGGGTCGGTTGTGTCGCCAGGGGCCAGCTCGTCTTCAGGCAGCGCGAAATCGCCGCGCTGAAACGCCGCGACCACGGACTCGGCCTGGCGCATCAGCTTTTCAGGCACCAGCACGCGCACCGGGATGGCGCTGGCCAGCAAGCCATGGGCCTGAACGAGTTGGGCATCGGCCACCATCGCCGGCACGCCGCCAGCCTGCAGGCAACCGCGCAGCAGATATGCCTCGGTGGGGCTGAAGAACGTGACCAGCGTTTGCCAGTCGCCGTCGGTGGGGTCGTAAGGGGAGTCGCCGTGCATGGTGTGTGATCTGCGCCCGCAAAGGGCCGGCGCTTCTATCTGTTCATTATTGACGCAGCAAGCGCCCCACACAACCGCGCACGCGACGGCGGTCACAATGCCCACCTCGTCCCTTCGAACTCACCATGCACGCATCGCTACAAAACAACCAGTTCTTCGTCAAGGAGCATGTCGGCCTCTTCAAAGCCGCCAACAACTACGACATCTTCGATCCGGTCTCGCAACAGAAGGTGCTGGAGTGCCGTGAACCCGATCTGGGCATCTTCACCAAAATCTTCCGTTTCACCGACTACAAGCGCATGACGCCGTTTTCGGTCGAAATCCGCACGCCTGAAGGACAGAAGGTGTTGACGGTCAAGCGCGGTATTTCGCTGCTTTTGTCCACCGTGGATGTGCTCGATGAAAACGACCGCGTGGTGGGCCATTTCAGCCAGAAGCTGTTTTCCATTGGCGGCAAGTTCGATGTGCTCGATGCCCGGAAACAGGTGGTTTGCACACTGAGAGGCAAATGGACCAGCTGGGATTTCCGCTTTGTGCGCGGCGAAACCGAGCTGGCCAGCGTGACCAAAAAATGGATGGGCGTGGGCAAAGAGCTGTTCACCTCGGCCGACAACTATGTGTTGTCCATCGCCCCCACGGTGGGCGTGAACGATCCGGCCCGCCTCCTGATCATGGCGGCGGTGATGTGCATCGACATGGTGCTCAAGGAATGAGGCCTTGAGCCTCGGGGACTCACCAGTTGCTCGGAAAGTCGTAGTTCGGGTCGAGCACCCGGCCTGACATGGCCGGCAGCATGTGGGCCAGAAACACCTCGCTTACCCATTTGCGTTCGACCGCTGAGGCCGGGTCGCCCGAGCCCCCGTGCAGGGCCAGGCTGGCGAAGGCCGCGATGCCCAGTTCGAGCGAGAGACCAGCGGGCACATGGGGTGGACGGACCTTGCTGCCTGCAACGGCTGCGGTCTCCAGGCGCCAGGCACCAATGAACCGGTCGAAGCTGCCCACGGTGCCGCTGCGCCAGACATCGGCGAGGTACACGTTCCAGACCGGACCAGGCTCTTCGGTCACAAAGCCCCAGTCAAATTCGTAGAGGCGATCGGGTGTGCCATTGGCAAACAGCTCCAACTGCCGCACATCTTCGCGCGCAGCGAATTCGGTGAACAGGGGGCCTGCGCCGGTGGGCTCGCCGATCACAAAGCGGCGCACCTGTTCAGGGGCCATGCTGAACAGCGGCGTGGGCTCGCTCCAGCTGGGCTTGGCCCGGTTGAGCAGGCGAGACGTGGTGTCGACGCTTTTCTGCGCGTTGATGCACCAGTCCATGAACTCCTTGCGACCCGCTTCATGTGAGAGCTGCAGCAGGGTGGTTTCGAACTGGGTGTCGTCTTGCAGGTGACCGTCTTCGCGCAGCCGCAAGACGATATCGAGCATGGAGTTGCGGGTGACGTGTTCGATGGTGTAGGCCAGATCGCCACCAGGGAAATCTTGCATGGACTTCTGTATCCATGCCATGGTGTCTTCATGGCTCAGACCCTGCGGTGCGCGGGGAATGTCGCTGAAGAGGGCTCGCATCACCCGTACCGTATCCAAATCGCTCGCCATGTCGTGACAACCTCCTGAGTGGTGACCCCGCTGCCCGGCACGCCGACAACGGATTGAAGGCGGGGCCGGAGAAAGGGTTTGATTGGGGATCATGCATGGTTTTAGGCAAGGCTTCCAGTCAAAGAAGCGGGATTCTCCGACCCACTTGCGCCTTTTGATGTACTCCAATCCTGCGGTCAAGACGCCAGAACGCAAAAAAGCGGCGAGTACCCCATGGGCACCCGCCGCTTTTCAGCCGCTCAGCGCGAGATCCGGTTGGATCAGAGCGACTTGGGCGTCTGAGTGGCGATCTTGGGCCAGTTGGCGTTGGCGATTTTGTTGTTGCCTGGAACGTCGGCCAGCCAGCTCTTTTGCACGTCGGCATTCAGGTTCAGGTAGAGCTTGCCGTCGGCGATGTGCCAGGCGGTTGGGTCGCCGTCGAATTTTTTGCCCATGGTGGCGCCCATGGCGCAGAAGCCACCGAACTGGGGTGCGAACTTGGCCGGGTTGGCCACGAAGGTGTCGCGGTTGGCAGCGCTGGCGAAGCGGTAAACCACGCCTTCATGGGCGGCCTGGAATTCGGCTTTGCCTTTGGTGGGCGCGGCCGCGGTGAAGTAAGCCACCGGGTCGTGGCCTTGAACGCCAATGCCTTGTTTGTTGACGTTGATGGGCGCAAACGACTGCTCATCGAACGCAAAGCTGGTGCTGGGGAAAAGGGCCAGGGCGCTGCTGGCGGCCAGGGCGAGGGAGACAGCGCCGGAACGGACGTTGTGGGATTTCATGGGGATTCCTTGGGGTAAAAAAAGCAAGCGCAAGAAGAACGGGGGAACGATGCGCGGGAAGCGGAGTGAAAAAGGGGGGGATTCGCTTAGAGCGCCGTGCCCACCCATTTCGCCAACTGGGACTCGCTCTGTGCGCCCACCACCTGTGACATGGCCTTGCCGTCTCTGAACAAAATCAAGGTGGGGATGCTGCGCACGCCAAAGGCCGCGGCCAGTTCAGGTGCTTCGTCCACGTTGACCTTGCGCACCGCCACGGCGCCTTCGAGGTTCTCGGCCAGGCGTTCCAGCGTGGGGGCCAATGCGCGGCAGGGGCCGCACCAGGGTGCCCAGAAATCCACGACGACGGCGCCGGTTTGCTGGCCGATGAAGGTGTCGAATTCGCTGGCTTCCAGCGGTGTGACTCGGGAGCTGACTTGCATGACGATTCCTTGGTATTTCTGTTGCCGCCACGGTGTGTGAGGGCATGGAGAAAGTGTAGAAATCGCGCTCGTTCTTGAGGGGCCTGATCGTCTCGTTTGTTGTGCCGATCGTCTCAGGGCCCACCGCGCTGAGGGTACTCAGTCTTTTTCGGCTTGCGCCTGCAGCCAGGCGTGGGGCGGGGTGCCGGTGCGGTGGGTGAAGGTCCGGGTGAGGGCCACGGCGCTGGCGTAGCCCACCATGGGTGCGATCGATTTGAGTGGCTTGCCGCGCTTGAGCAAACTCTTGGCCACGGTGATGCGCCAGGCGGTGAGGTAATCGAGCGCGGTGAGGCCCGACACCTCGCGAAAGTGGTTGGCAAAGCGCGCGCGCGACATGCCCGCCTCTTCGGCCAGCGATTCCAGCGTCCAGGGTTTTTCAGGCCGCTCGTGCATGGCGGTGACCGCTTTGGACAACCGTGGGTCGCCCAAGGCCGCCAGAATGCCAGTGGTGACCGAAGCGCTGTCGAGCAAAAAGCGCAGCAGCAGGATGAGCAGGTATTCCATCAACAGATCGAGCGCCGCCTGGCGGCCGCATTGTTCGTCAAACGCTTCTTTGAACAACAGGTCCAGCGCGGACGACAAGGTGGCCGATTGGTTCAATGGCAATACCAGCACTTCGGGCATGGACGCCACCAAGGCGCTGCGGGCTTCGTCGCCCAGGTCTACCGAAGCGCACACCAGGTCCACGCCGTGGGCGTCATCGGGCACCAGGCGGTGGGCCGAGCTGCGCGGGAAGAACAACAGGCTGGGCTCTTCCACGCGGCGTGTGCGCCCGTGGCGGTCGACCACGCTCATGGTGCCCCGGCGCAGCAGGTGCACATGGCCCACATTGCTTTCGGCCTCAAACGTTGAAATCTGGCAAAGGTTGCCCGTGTAAAAGACGCGCGCACTGGGCACAGAGCGCGCAAACAAGGGAGATAAGCGGTCCATGGCGGGGGGGGGTGATACGTTGGGTATGTATTTGTGTACTTTGAGTGATTAAAGGTATCACACAATGCATCGGTGCACTTCGCACAAACCCTCAAAAAACGAAAGCCCCACCATGTCACGTATCGCCCCAGTTGCCCTCGCCCAAGCCGACCCCACCACCCAAGCCACCCTCAATGGCGTGAAGGCCAAGCTCGGCATGGTGCCCAACCTGTTCGCCACCTTCGCCCGGTCCCCTGCGGCCCTGAACGGCTACCTGGCGTTTTCTGATGCCTTGAGCAAAGGCCGCCTGAGCGCCGCGCAACGCGAGTTGATCGCCCTGGCGGTTGGCCAGACCAATGCCTGCCAATACTGCCTGTCGGCCCACACGCTGATCGGCAAGGGCGCAGGCCTGTCCGATGCCGCCATGCGCGATGCCCGCAGCGGCACCGCCGACAACGCACACGACAAAGCGCTTGTGGAACTGGCCGTGAAAATCGTGCGCCAACGCGGCGTGCTGGCCGACAGCGACCTGGCCGATGCGGCCGCCAATGGTGTGGACCATGGCCTGGTGATCGAAGTCACCGCCAATGTGGCGCTCAACGTGCTCACCAACTACACCAACCACATTGCCGGCACCGATGTGGACTTTCCTGTGGTGGCGGTTGCCCTGTAAACGGCGGCTATACACGGGAGGGGTGCTTGGGAACCCTTCTCTGGTCCACTTCACGGCCACCTTCGGGTGGCCGTTGTCATTGGTGATGCAAGGGAACTGTGCGGGCTGCTTGGGCACAATGGGGCCGCTCAGCCCATAAAGGAACATCCCATGTCAGACCGCGCCCTCAGCCCTGCATCCAGCACGCGCGAAGTGCCCAGGCGTGTTCGCGTCTTGTTCGTCTGCATGGGCAACATCTGCCGCAGCCCCACCGCCCACGGCGTGTTTGAACACCGCGTGGCCCAGGCCGGATTGACCCGGCATGTGGATGTGGATTCGGCCGGTACCCACAGCTACCACGTGGGTGCTCCGCCCGATGGCCGGAGCCAGGAACATGCGTTGAAACGCGGCCACGATTTGTCGAACCAGCGGGCTCGCCAGTTGGTGCCCGGCGATTTCACCGCGTTTGATCTGGTGCTCACCATGGACAACGACAACCAGGCGCGCGCACTGGCCCTGTGCCCCCCCGAACAAGCCCACAAGGTGCGCCGCTTTGCCGAGTTTTTTCAGAGATACAGCAGCCCCGTGGTGCCCGACCCCTACAAGGGCGGCAGCCAGGGTTTTGAGCATGTGCTCGACCTGGTGGAAGACGGCTGCGAAGGCTTGTTGCGCCATGTGCGGCAGCAATTGCAGGCGCCGGAATCTGCGGGCCCACCCTGAGCCAGCGGATCCATTGACTTGGGTCAGTGTCGGGCGCGCCGGATTGCCCAGAATGAAATGTATGCAGCTTGCATTTCCGCAGGCTGCTTCATTTCAGGAGACTTCATCATGCGCATGCGTCAATTCCTTTTGGCTGCCGGGCTGTCTGTCGCTTTGCCCGCCATGGCCCAGACGGTGGCACCAGGCACTTTCCAGATCAAAGCCCTGACCCCCGAAACCGCGTTGATCGCCGCACAAGCCGCGATGGCCTCTTGCCGGGCGCAGGGCTACCAGGTGGCAGTGGCCGTGGTGGACAGGTCTGGACTGGCTCAGGTGTTCCTGCGTGACCGCTTTGCTGGCGCGCACACCTTCGATGTGGCGATCAACAAAGCCTGGACGGCGGCGAGCTTTCGCACCGCCACGCTGGAGCTGGCCAATGAGTCGCAGCCCGGAAAACCCATGAGCGGCATTCGCAGCACACCGCGCATGCTGGCGGTGGGCGGCGGTCTGGTGATCGAGGGCGGTGGCTCGATCTTTGGGGGCATTGGCGTCTCGGGTGCCCCGGGCGGTGAGGCCGACGATGCCTGCGCCCGCGCTGGCATCAAGGCGATTGCCGACAAAATCGAGTTCTGACGCTGGCGCCCGGTAGCGGGTCCGAGCGGACGCCTGGCACGTGATCAGGCTGCCGGGCGCCGCTTGCGCGCGAGCTTGGCGAGGGTGGCCGAGATCCAGCCATGGCCGCTGACCAGCACGATGCCCATCAACACCGGGATCGAACCCATCAAGAAGCTCGGTTCAATGCGCTCATCGAGCAGCCAGGCGCCGAGCAAGATGCCGAACAGCGGTGTGAGGAACGAGAACACGCCCAGGCGCGAGGCCATGTACTGGCGCAACAGCCAGAACCAGAGCAGAAAGCTCAGGAACGCCACGCCGATGGAGTGAAACGCCAGGCTGGCCCACACCGTTGGTGTGGGGTTGAAGTGGGCCTGGCCGGTGAGCATGGAGAACACGGTCAATATGGCGAAAGCACCCAGCAACTGGTACATCAGCGTTTGCGAAGCGGGTGCATGCGAGAGGCGGGAGGTGCGAACCACCACCGTGGTGGCGCCCCAGAAGGCGCCGGCCAACAGGCCCAGGAAATCGCCCCACAACACGTTGCCGGGCGCAGGCCCGGTGCCCTGCTGGCGCGTGAAAAACGCGATGGCGAGGCCACCAAAAGCGAGGACGATGCCCAGCCACTGCAGCGGCGCCAGCCGTTCTTCGGGGCGCGTGAAATGCAGTCCCAGTGCGGCAAAGATGGGCGCGGTGTAAAGGAATACCACCATGTGGGCGGCGCTGGTGTGGCGCAGGCCTTCGCCGACCAGACAGAATTCCAGCGCGAACAGGGTGGCAGCGAGCACGCCCGGCCCGGCCGTGCCGTCGCTGAACGACATGCGTTCCCCGCGCCAGCGCATGAACAGGGCCAGCAGCATCGCCGCCACGCCAGAGCGCAAGGCGATCTGGAACATGGGCGAGATGTCGTCGGCGGTGTGCTTGAGCACGATCTGTTGCAGCGCCCAGATCAGGCACAGCACCAGCATCAGGCTGATGGCGGTGCCGTCAAGGGATTTGCGGGTGTTCATGGGGGTGGCTCAAAAAAAGGGTGTGACAGCAATGCAATGACCCCATTGTCCCGTTGACCGGTACGATGGATATAGTCTGATCCAGACAACTCATAGCCGCCAACCGCCAACCGAACCGATCGCCATGCCCATCCTGCGCCCGAAACTGGAGATACCGCTCTCCAGTCCCGATTTGCCGACGCCAGTGATGTTTCGCAGCGCCGTGGCGCCACCCGATGGCCTGTATCCGCATCACCAGCATGCCTGGGGCGAGTTTGTGTACTCGTTCAGCGGCGTGATGGAGGTCAAGCTGGCACATCACCACTACCTCGCGCCGCCGCAATACGGCCTGTGGCTGCCGCCTCAAGTGGAGCATGTGGGCCTGAACCGGCAAGCGTCGCACCATTGTTCGTTTTATGTTTCTCCCTCGCTGTGTGGTCGCATGCCCCAAGCGCCGTGTGCGCTGACCGTCAGCCCGCTGATGCGCGCACTGCTGGAGCACTTGAGGGACCAACCCCCGGCCTTGTCGCCGAGCGAAGAAGCGCAGCGCCTGATGTTGGTGTTGCTGGACCAGCTCGCCCAGGCGCCTTGCACCAGCAGCTATTTGCCCAACTCCCAGGACGCGCTGCTCGAGCCCGTGTTGAGCGCGCTCGAAGCCGACCCGGGCGACAACCGAACGGTCGCCGAGTTCGCCCGGCACGTCAACACCACCGAGCGCACCTTGGCGCGGCGCTGCGAGCGGGATCTGGGCATGAGCCTGGTGGAGTGGCGGCAGCGGCTGCGCGTCGTTCGGGCGCTGCCTTTGTTGCAAGCCGGCCAGAAGGTGGAGGCCATTGCTTTCGATATGGGCTATGGCAGTGCCTCGGCCTTCATCGCCATGTTCAAGCGGCTGATGGGCGCGACGCCCGATGAATTCCGCAAAGGCGCGGCGACCCCGCAATCGACGGCAATGGATTGAGGCCTGATGAGGTTGTTGCTGTCTCAGCTTTCGACCCCAAGCAGACAATTCAGCACATTCCACAAAGGGGTCATTCAATGCTCCAGCCTCGTGGCATTGGCTGTTACTTTGAGCACATGGGTGCAGATCATTGCCGTTGACACGCCTAGCCTTTGGTCGCCAAGCGAATGAAAAACCGCACCCGTTGACGTAGACCTGTTCAGTGCTGAGGCTATAGTGCATGTGCCGAATGCGCTTGCGCAACTGATCCGACTCCCGTATGGAGCGAAGCGGAGGGCTGCCGGGTTTTAAGGAATCATTGCTGGGCATACATCCAGTGTGTTTGACCCTAAGCAAGGCTTCAAGCCACATTCAGGATAGGTCGATGTCCAACTTATGGAGCAGTGCCCAACTTATAGAGCAGGTATTGCTCTGGACATTACGTTAGAGCATTGAGACTTTGCCAATGAAAAGCAAGACGAAGCAATTTATTCAGCACTTGTCGCATGACATTGAAAATGAAGAAAAGGCCGAGGAGTATCTTGATGACTCTCTTCCGCTCATCGGCCTTGTGGTCATGCATTTCAATTGGCTTGAGAAATCAGTCGACTCGTTTATCTGTGAGACCATTTCGGATAGATCAGACGTACTTGGTCTGATAGTGATTCAAAAGCTTATGTATGCGGCTAAAGTTGATTTGTTCAAACGATTCTACGAAGAATTTAATAGTTGTTTTTCTACGCCCGCTGATTTCGAGGATTTAATTAGGGAGCTTGTAGAAGTTGGGAAGCTCAGAAATTTGGTGGTTCATGCTGATTGGAGTACCACTGATGAAGAGGGCTACACATACGTTCGCCTTAAAACATCGGCGAACGGAATGCTCCAAGAATATGTGCAATTTTCAGTTGAATCCTTGAGCAGCCTTATCGAGCGGATCATTAAGGCAAACCATCGCTTCTCTGACTACTGGGAGTGGAAATCCGACCGCCTTCAAGATCACATGCGAGGTGTCTCTTGATCCTCCATCACTTACGCTCTAACAATTCCCTTCGCAGCTTAGCCGCTGCGGCGGCCCCTCACGTCAAACGTTAGACCCCACATCCTCGCCGCTATGAACGAACAAACTACGCAGCAAGCTTCGGCAGTCTCAGAGACATCAGCGACCATCATTGCTTCGTTGAGTGCCAGTGATTGGACGCTTAGCCAAGAACGTGAGTTCATTGAGAACCTCTACGTTGCGAGGTTTAATTTTTTCATCGTTGTATTCTCTCTATTTCTCACCGCTGGATTTGCGAATACATTTACGACCTACAAGGCGGCGGTTTTCATCGCAGGCGCAGTTATCCTCACAATGCTGTGGCTAACACTGTACCGCGCATATCTGAAATTGGATCGAGTTCTACGCATTATCTTTCGTGATAAGCCAGACCATGTCACAAGCAAGATTGAAAGAATTATGAATCTGGAAGGATTCAAGCCGAAATATCGCGTGTCGCGTCTCATGGGAGTTTACCTGCCACTTTTCTGCATTGGTCTAATGTTATCCGCCGCACTTGCTGTCGGTACCGGCTTGCTAAAGTAAGTGGGCTTAACTCCTCGCTCAAACGGAGCGCCAACAGCAGGCCACCGTCGCCCGCTTAGCTCGAACGTTAGGCTTCAAAGAATGATCTTTGTGTTTGTAGGAGGAATAAGATGAAGGCAATCATCAGGCGGTCCTTGTTATTCGGACTTCTGGCAGGGGCAAGCCTTCCAGCCTTTGCAGATTTGGCAAGCAAGCTAGAAGGACTAGTCGGATATGTCATCGCAGACAGTAAGACAATCAAGGGCTGGTACGACGAGGACAGTAGCGAAAAGGAAGAAAGCTCATTTAAGGGCTGCAAACATGGGCGCAAGATTATCTTCACCGACAACAAGGTGTTGACATGTGCAGAGTACGGATATCAGTACGCCTACAGACCGACAGCCATCATTCTTGCCAAGCCAATCGAATACCAAGGCAAAACCTACTACGACTTCAAGATGATCGTCGAAGATGAGGTTTACGACATGCGACGCTAAGTTGTTGTCGCCGGTGAAGCGTCTCGCTAAGCCGTCATCGCAGCGGGCTGCCTTCGGCAGCCGCTGAACTCTAACGTTGAGCGACAGCTTTCCGTTTCGACTACCGGCAGCACATGGCCGGCCGCCGACTTTGAATTGATCCAACTCCATCCCAACACCCGGCCGATCAAACAACCAACCGCTTTGCCAACGCGTCCCCCGCAAACTGCATAAACGCCCGTACCCGGGTGGTGTGGCGCAGGTCGGGGTGGGTCACCATCCACAGGGGCATGGACAGTTCGGGGATGGGGTCTGACACGGCCACCAGTTCCGGGTTTTTGGCTTCCATGAAGGTGGGCAGCACGCCCACGCCAATGCCGGTGCGCAGCATCGATGCCTTGGCGTTGAAGATGTCCACGCGCACCCGCACTTCAGACTTCGCCAGCAGCTGGCGCAGCCAGGGGTCATAAGTGCGCAGGTCGGCATCGCGCTCGAAGGCCACCCAGGGTGCGTTGCGCACCAGGTCGGCCAATGGCTTTACGGCTTGGGGCAGGTCGGGCGCACCGCGCAGCGCATACACGCGGCAATGGGTCATGCCCAGTTGGCGGCCCACCAGGTGATCGGCCACATGGTTTGAAAGGCGCAGCGCCACATCGGCTTCGCGGTGGGTGAGGCCCTGGTCGGGGTCGTTGTGGCGGCTGGCCAGGTCGACCAGAAACGCGTTTTCCACCACCTCCACTTCAATGCCCGGGTAGACGCGCGAGAAGTCGGCCAGGGGCTGGGGCAGCAGGTGGTCCATCACCACAAAGGCGGTGGTGAGGCGCAGCGGGCCGGCCAGCGCCCGGTCTCGGCCGAGCACGTGGCGCTCGATTTCGTCGGCCCGCAGGGCCATGTACCGCCCCTGCTCCAGCAGCGCCTGGCCCGCTTCGGTGGGCTGGTAGCCGCTGCGCTGGCGGTCAAACAGGCGCGCGCCGAGCTGGGCTTCCAGCGCGTCGAGCCGGCGCAACACGGTGGTGTGGTTGACGCCCAGCGTGCGCGCTGCGCCGGCCAGCGAGCCGGCTTCGCCCACGGCCATGGCGTGGCGCACGTCGTCCCAGTTGAGGTGGCTCATGCGGGCTCCGGTTGGGTAGGTGGCCAGATGGCCGGGAAGAGGGTAGCGGTGTGACTATGCATTTTTGCAGTTTATCTTTGCATGGCGCCCTGTTGTGCGAATTCATGCACCGATTCACCATACGTTCTTGCGGGTTAACCCTGATCGCCGACCAGGCCCGCGGATCGCAACGGGAGCCGACATGACCTTCTTTTCTACACACCGCGCAACCCCTGTGGCCCAAGCCGATGGCGTTCACCTGAGCTGGCTGGAGCGCCTGGCGCGTTGGGCCGACCAACACGGCGAGCGCAATCGCTACTTGGGCAACTACTACGTTTGAAGCTTTGAGCGGCGGGGGTTGGCCTGCAAGCCCCCGCGCTATCGCACCCGCGACGGCGGTGGGCCGGAGCGCTGCGGTATACCCGGTGCTTCGGCGCGGTTTGCGCCCTGCAAGGACCGATGAACATGACCCATCCCACCCTCACCGAATGGCACGCCACCGCCCAGGCGCGCGACCCCCAACGTTTGAACGCGCTGCTGGCCGATGAAGCGGTGTTCTGGTCCCCGGTGGTGCACTCGCCCCAAGTCGGCAAAGTGGTCACCTTCCAGTACCTGAACGCCGCGTTCCACGTGTTCTTCAATGAGACCTTTCGCTACGTTCGCGAAGTGAGCGATGAGGAGGGCGCCGTGCTGGAATTTCAGGTCGAGATCGATGGCATTTCCGTCAATGGCGTGGACATGATCCGCTGGAATGCGGCGGGAAAGATCACCGAGTTCAAGGTCATGTTGCGGCCCCTGAAGGCCGTGAACCTGATTCACCAGAAAATGGGCGCCATGCTGCAAGCCCACGCGCCACGCGGGGCGCTGTAAAGCCCCTTTCTGGAAAAACTTTGCCACCATGCTGATCCACGCGGACCTGTCCCAACGCGCCACTGTGCAACACACCGATCTGCCCTGGGTCGATGCGCCGGTGGCGGGCATTCAGCGGCGCATGCTGGAGCGCAATGGCGGCGAAGTCGCTCGGGTCACCTCGGTGGTCAGGTATGCGCCGGGCTCGCAGTTTCCCAGCCATGCCCATGGCCTGGGCGAAGAGATCTTCGTGCTGGATGGCGAGCTGACCGATGAGCAGGGCAGCTACGGCCCCGGCACCTACCTCAAGAACCCGCCCGGCTCATCGCATGCGCCGGGCAGCGTCGACGGCTGCACCCTGTTTGTGAAGCTGCGCCACCTGCTGCCGAACGACAGCGAGCGGGTGGTGATCGACACCACGCAGGCGGCCTGGTACCCGGGTCTGGTACCGGGCCTGACCGTGATGCCGCTGTCCGAATTCGAGACCGAGCACACGGCGCTGGTGCGCTGGGCGCCGGGCACCCGCTTCAACCCGCACCGGCATTTCGGCGGCGAAGAAATTCTGGTGATCGATGGGGTGTTCGAGGATGAGCACGGGCGCTACCCGGCGGGCAGCTGGTTGCGCAGCCCGCACCTGAGCCAGCATCAGCCGTTCAGCACCGAAGGCTGCACCATCCTCGTCAAGACCGGGCACCTGCTGCGCGAAGCGGATTAAGCGTCGACGTGAGGGCTCAGCAGGCGCTGCACCAGCGGGTGCTGCACCTTGCGCGCGGTGCCGATGGCGAAAAAGTGCTCCTGCACACCTTCGCAGGGCGCAAACCAGGTCAGCCCGTAGCCTTGCGACAGCTTTTCGCGCATCAGCTCGGATGCCGGCAAAACGCCCATGCCGCTGGAACCAAAGGTGGTGAGCAGGGCGCTGTCTTCGAATTCGCCCACGATGCGGGGCACCACGCCTTGCTGCTCGAACCATTGGTCCAGCCGCAGGCGCACCGAGGCGTGGGCCGTGGGCAGCAAAACGGGCACCTCGTGCAGGCTGTGGGGAAATTTTTGGCGCGCCTGTTCCAGCAAGGCTTCTGGCGCATACCAGCCCATGGGCGAGTGGCCCAGCGCATGGCTGTAGAGCTTCAGGTTGGGGTTGGCCGGGGCCGGGCGGTCAGAGAGCACCACATCGAGGCGGTGCAAGGCAAGGTCGGCCAGCAAATCATCGAACTCGCCTTCGTGGCAGAGCAGGCGCAAATGCGGTTCTTCCATCACCGGGCCGAGCAATTCGCGCACCGCGAGTTTGGACAAACCGTCTGAAATGCCCACGGCCAGGCGCACGCTGGCCTGGGTGGAGGCGTCGTGCACCACGGTGTGCAGCTGTTCGCCCAGGTGAAAGATTTGCTCAGCCACTTGCAGCGCAGCCTGTCCGGCCTCGGTCAGGGCCAGGCCGCGCCCTGAGGGTTTGAACAGCGCGGCACCCAGCGATTGCTCCAGCAGGCGCACCTGCGCGCTCACGGTCTGCACCGCCATGCCCAGGCGCGTCGCCGCGTGGGACATACCGCCTTCCTTGGCGGTGACCCAGAAATAGTAGAGGTGCTTGTAGTTGAGGTCTTGGTTCATGAGCGTGTGCCGGTCGGTCGTTGCATTGTGCCGTCAAGGCAGCGCTGAACAAGTCGCCGGTTGCGGGCGCATCGTCGCTCGGGGTGGTTTGCTGCGTTGCAGGTGCTCGTCAGACCGGCGGGTATGGCTGCGCATCGAGCCTTGCCGAAACCGTGGACCGCTTGTCGACAAGGGCTGTTTCCGCGTGGCCTAACGCAAAAACGGCACCCGAAGGTGCCGTTTTTGGAGAAAGACCCATCCCGCGCGCTGCGCAGGAGGGCTTACCGAGGCGAATTAGGCCTTGGTGGCTTTCTTGGCCAGGTCCATGGCTTGCTTGGAAGCGGTAGCGAACTGGGTTTGTGCAGCTGCGTTGGCTTTTTTCATGGAAGCCTGAGCGGTTTCCATGGCGTTCTGGCTGGCGGTCACGGCGCTTTTGAAAGCGGCCACAGCGGCTTCGGAACCCGCAGGCGCGTTTTTGGCCAGGCCTTCAACGGCAGCGCCGAGCGACTTCTGGGCTTCGGCCATCTTGGCTTCCACGGCACCGGTGAACTCGGAGGTGCTGTCGGTAGCGATGGTCTGCACGTGCTGCATGTAAGCAGCGGACTTGCCAGCCAAAGGCTTGAAGAAGGCGGTTTGCAGTTCCACGACATCTTTGATGTCTTTGGCGCCCATCAGCGCTTGCATGTGGGTGAAGGACTCGGTCACAGCGGCTTTGGTGGCGGCCATGTTGAGTTCAACGAATTTTTCTGCACCGCTGTAAGCCTGGGTGGCCAAGCCTTCAGCGGCTTGCAGGTTGGCTTTTTGGGTGGAGGCGATGGTGTCGAATACTTTGTTCATGGTGATTTCCTAGAAGAGTGGATTAAAGATTCACTGCCCTCAAGAAACCCTGTGGACTTTCGATCCTGGATTTATGTTGCAGTGCAGCATGGCCTTGATTCTAGGGTAAACCCGCAAGATTGCAAGCGTTTTTTGTTGCAGTGCAGCAAAAATGTTGTTTCAAGGTATGTTTTCCCCGTGGTTTCCCTCGGGATAATCCGTAAAACGGAAGTGTTGACGAGCCTTTCATCGAGTTTTTCGAAGAAACCTTCCTGTCACAGGCGCTTTATCGGCTCCGCCTGTGGCCCTACTGTTTGGCCTGTCCCTTGTCTTTTCAGGAGCTCGCCATGCAAATCCAGATTGAAAACCCCAACGCCCCCACCATGGCGCCCGCCGAGTGGCGAAGCCTGGTCGAGCGCCGCATTCGTTTTGTGATGCGGCGCTTGCGCAGCGAGGTCACCCGTGTGAATGTGCGCCTGATTGATGTGAACGGCCCGCGTGGCGGGGTCGATCAGCTGTGCCAGCTCAAGCTGGACACCGAAGCCCACGGCAAATTGGTGGTGAGTGCCATCCAGGCCAACGCCTCTGCCGCGCTCAATGCGGCCCTGCGCCGTGCGGCGCGCACCCTGGTGCGTCAATGGCAGCGTCGGCGTCGCCCGGTGCGCCAGACATCGCGCCTGGGCACCGGCGGATGGACGCCAGGGATCCAGGCCATCTGAGGTTGGCATCACCCCTCCACCCACCCCTGTTGATTTTCTGATTGAAGGAAGCCTGTCATGACCCCGTTGAACAAAACCCGCACCCTGCCCTCGAGCGGCGCCCCATGGGGCAAGGGTGAGCAGCGTTCGCTGCGCACCGACAACCCGGCCGCGGCCAAGGTGCTGCGCAATACCTACGCGCTGTTGTCGATGACGCTGCTGTTCAGTGCCGGTGTGGCGTCTGCAGGCGTTGCCTTTGGCTGGGCTTCTCCTGGTCTGGTAGTGACTTTGGCGGGCTATTTCGGCCTGCTGTTCGCGGTGCACAAGCTGCAAAACAGCGGCTGGGCCATTCCCGCGGTGTTCGCCCTCACCGGTTTCATGGGCTATACCCTGGGCCCCATGCTGGCGGCCACGCTGGCCCTGCCCGGCGGAGCGCAAACCATCGTCACCGCGTTGGGTGCAACGGGTGCCACCTTCCTCGCCTTGTCGACCTATGTTCTGACCACCCGCAAAGATTTCAGCTTCATGGGCGGCTTTCTGTTTGCCGGCATGGTGGTTGCACTGGTGCTGGCCCTGGGCGCGGTCTTTTTTGAGATGCCGGCCCTGGGCCTGGCGGTTTCCGGCCTGGTGGCGCTGCTGTCGGTGGGCCTGATCCTGTTTGAGACCAGCCGTATCGTCAATGGCGGCGAGACCAATTACGTGATGGCCACCGTGGGCCTGTTTGTGTCGGTCTTCAATCTGTTTGTGAGTCTGCTCAGCTTGCTGGGTGTGGGCGGCAACGATTGAAGCTGGCAGGAGCCCCATCGATCAGGACCAGACCGCATGCGCGCATACCCCATCGACAGCCCACAGGCCGCCACCCGTTTGCTGGCCATGGCGCTGGTCGCCGACGGCCATCTCGCCCCTTGCGAACTCAAGACGCTGGATCGCCTGGGGGCATCCCGGCGGCTGGGTCTGTCACCCGAGGGCATCAAGTCGGTGATCGACATCTTTTGCAAGGAACTGATGCACCACCAGCGTGGCGTCTGGCGGGGATCGGCAGGGCTGCCAATCGAGCTCCGAACCCGTTTGCTCAACGAGGTGCGCAACCCCAGGGTGCGCAGCGAAGTCCAGCGCATGTGTGAGGCCATCTTTCAGGCCGATGGGCAATTGACCGAGGGTGAGGCCGACCTGCTCGAAGCCATGGCCTGCGCCTGGCGCTACCAGCCCATTCAGGGGGTGCAAACAGCAACACCCTGACCGTTGTGATCAGGGCCGCAGCGCTGTCGTTGTGTTGTCAAACTTTACTGGTGTGAGTTCTCGCCTGAAAGCGGGTGCGACAGCAGGAACATCGGCTGCAACCCGCGAGAAACCGGTCTCGAAGGCTGCGGCTTCCTGCGCCCGGGGGACAGCCTGGTCTTCTCGGCATCCCGGTGCGACCCCCGGCGTTCACTGGTTTCGAGTCGCCGCCTTGGGCCGCACAGACGCCTAGTCCAGTCGGGCGAAAAACACCGCGGTCATCACCAGGCCGGTGGCGATGACCCCCAGTCGCACCCACCTCGCCGGCAGGCGTTTGGACCACCGTGCACCCAGAAAACCGCCCGCAGTGGCCGCCACCATCATGATCAGCCCCTCGCGCCAGGCGATGGCGCCAGCGACCACAAATGCCGCCACCGACAGCCACGACAACACCAGGGAGTTGAGATTTTTGAGCGCGTTGACCACATTGAGGCGGGTTTCCCCCGCCACGCTGTACAGCGCCATCAACAGAATCCCCAACCCACCGTTGAAGTAGCCGCCGTAAATGGCCACCGCCAGCAGGGCCACGTCGCGCCAGCGGGGCTCGTTGCTGGCCGAGGCCGTCGAGTGCCCACGGGCCCAGCGGGCGATCGAGGGCCCGGCGGCGAACAGCAGCGTGGCAAACAGCAGCAGCCAGGGCACGATGCCGGCAAACAGATGGGCCGGGGTGACCAGCAGCAGCAATGCCCCGGCCACGCCACCGACCGCGCAGATTGCCATCTCGCGCCACAACCGCTTCGGGGCCATTTCGCGCAGCTCGGCTTTGAAGCCCAGCGTGCTGCCGAGATAGCCGGGGCTCACCGCCAGTGCGCTGGTGGCGTTGGCCACGATGGGGGGCACACCGGTAAAGACCAGCGCAGGGAAGGTGAGAAAGCTGCCGCCACCAGCGATGGCATTGAGCACGCCCGCTGCAAAAGCAGCGCAAGCCAGGAGCGCGGGGTTGAAGAGGGCGTCCATCAGAAGCAGGGAAGATCAGCCGGATTGGCAGAGCCGCTCATTATGGTCAGTGTGGGCCGAACCCATTCCATGCATGGAGGTCATCACTGTTTTCCAGCAACCCGGCTGGCAAGCCGAGAGGGGCAATCGACCGATCCGCTAGAGGGATCGCCCCAGGCGTTGCTGGAGCCGGTCGAATACCTCGCTCACCGAACCCGCCCCGCCATCGGCTTGTGCGAGTTCCTGCTCGCTGACGGAGAGGCTCAACCGAACATAGGTGCTGTCCAGCGCATGCCGCGTGGCAAGCAGCTGCTGGGCGATCTTGGTGCAGTCGGCGTCGTTGGCCAGCAGCTTTTGCAAGCCACGCACCTGACCCTCTGCGCGGCGCAAGCGGTGCAGCAAATCGGCCTTGCGCGTCTCGCTCAGGCGGTCTGAGGGCGCGGAGCAAGCGGGCGCAGCCAAGCGAATGATCCTGTCAGGCAGCCACAGGCTGGATGCTGGCGATGGGCTCAGGAGCGAGCAGCGAACCTTCGCGCAGGCCCCGCACGGTGGCGAATCCCAGCCAGAGAATGGTGACGGAAGCCACCGCCAACAGCAGAACGCCCAGCGTCTCGAAGCCGGAATCCACCTTCAGTTCGGCCAGGCGCAGGGTGAGTGTGGCGAATGCGGCCATCGGGAACGACAGGCCCCAGAACGCGATGCCAAACGGTTGGCTGGCGATGCGTTTGATCAGCGGCAACAACCAGAGCAACTGAAACGCTGCAATGCCCCAGATGCCCAGCACCACGGCTTGCGGGGCCTGAAAGAGGGTGAACACGACACCGATCACCGCAGGGGGCGCCAGGGTGATGAACCAGGCCGGCAAGATGCGGTCGGGCAAGGGGCTGTGGGCGATGCGGCGAACCAGGATCAAACCCATGACGATGGGCCAGAAAAACGTGCCAATGCCCATCTGCACCGCCGACCAGGTTTCGTGACCGAGCGGCAGTCCCGCCAGAGGCGCGACCACATTGCCCACCACCGCGATCAGCAGCACCGGCGTGACCGCTGGCCACAGGCCCGTGTTGCCCGAGGTGGCATTGCTCACGGGCGCGAGCCAGTGCCCCAACACCCAGACCGTGGCCCACAGCTGCGTCAGCGCGCCCAGCCACCAGAGGGCGTTGAGCAGCGGGTGGACCCCAAACAGGGCCACGCCGACGGCCGCGAGCAGCAACATGGCCACGGGAAATGCCGCCACAAAGGCGTGGCGAACGGGGTGCTTCAAATCATCGGCCAACGCCGCGGGGTAGCGCGATGCTCGCACGATGGATGCCACCAGCAACACCACGAACACCAGCGCTGCCAAGCCACCGGCCACCAGGGCGATGCCATCGGCCATGCTGCCCAGCAAGCCGCTGGCACGGTGCCAGGCCAGCGACAGGCCACACAGGCCCATGACCACCGAGAACCAGCCGGGCATGAGGAATTTGAGTGGGGTGGGTGACGTCATGGATGCAGTGGAATCGTTGTGGGAAGTGGCTCAGCCTAACAAGACCCGGCCGGGTCTGCTCAGCGGTTGCAGGCGCCGTTGCCTTCGGGCACGCCCAGTTTTCTCAGAATGATGCCCGGGCCACAGAAACCGGTGAAGCCGGATTGGAACAGGTTGAAACCGACAAAGGCGGTAAAGGCCAGAAACCACTGGCTCACAAAAATCGGGCTGCCTTCGATGCCCAATGCCAGCGACAGCATGATGAAGGTGCCGGCCAGGATGCGGATATAGCGTTCGACGGTCATGTCAATCTCCCAGGATAAAAGTTAATGAAACGGAAAAAAAAGCAAGCAAGGTAGTCACGGGCACACACCACCGAAGGGGCGCTCATGTTTCATGGCGTTTTCGGTACACGGCGTAATACAAGACAGGAATCACCACCAAGGTCAGCATGGTGGACACGGCGATACCGAAGATCAGCGACACAGCCAGCCCGTTGAAGATCGGATCGTCGAGGATGAAGAAGGCGCCCATCATGGCGGCCAGGCCGGTCAAGGCGATGGGTTGTGCGCGCACCGCGGCCGACTGCACCACGGCTTGCGCGAACGGCACGCCGCGCGCCGTTTCCAGCTCGATGAAGTCCACCAGCAAGATCGAATTGCGCACGATGATGCCGGCCAGCGCGATCATGCCGATCATGGAGGTGGCGGTGTACTGCGCATGCATCAGGGCGTGGCCCGGCATCACGCCGATGATGGTCAGCGGGATCGGGGCCATGATGATCAGCGGCGTCATGTAGCTCTTGAACTGCGCCACGACCAGCAGGTAGATCAGGATCAACCCCACGCCATAGGCCGCACCCATGTCGCGAAAGGTCTCAAACGTGATCTGCCATTCGCCATCCCACTTCACCGCGTACTCGCGGTAGGGGTCTTTGGGCTGGCTGATCCAGTACTCGCCGAGTTCACCAGCGTTGGGCAGGGCGGCTTCTTTCATGTGGCTGCGTATGTCGGCCAGGCCATAGAGGGGCGAGTCCAGCTTGCCGGCCATGTCACCAAAGACGTAGGTCACGGGCAACATGTCTTTGGTGTAACGCGGCTGGTCGATCACGCCGCGCTCCACCGTCACCAGCTCGGACAGGGGAACCATGGCGCCATTGGCCGCCTTCATGGGCAGGGCCAGCAGGCTGTTCAACCCTACTTGTTTGTCCAGCGGCAGTTGCAGTCGCACCGGCACCGCGAACTTGGCCTGGCCATCGTGCAGGTAGGCGGCATCCGAACCAGACAATGCGGTGTAAACCGTTTGAGCAATCACCTGAACCGGGATGCCCAACGACTCGGCGCGCTGGCGCTGGATGCGCAGAAAGGCGCGCGGTGCGTGCTCTTTCAGCGTGGTGTCCACGCCCACGATGTCGGGTGTCTTCTTGAAGGCGTCTGCCACGCGCAAGGCGAGCTCGGCGCGTCCGGCCTGATCCGGCCCATACACCTCGGCCACGATGGGTGACATCACGGGCGGGCCGGGTGGCACTTCGACCACTTTGATGCGCGCGCCGTGCACGGCGGCAATCTTCTCCAGTTCGGGACGGTGACGCTGCGCGATGGCATGGCTCTTCTCGCTGCGTTGGTGCGAGTCGATCAGGTTGATCTGCAAATCACCACTTTCAGCCTCGGCACGCAGGTAGTACTGGCGCACCAGGCCGTTGAAAGTGATGGGGCTCGCCGTACCGGCATAGCCCTGCACGTTCGCCACCTCGGGTTGCGACGCGAGAAAAGCCGTCATGTCCTGCAGGGCAGCAGCCGTGTCTTCCAGCGGCGTGCCAGCGGGCATGTCGAGCACCACCTGGTACTCGCTCTTGTTGTCGAAGGGCAGCATCTTCAGCACCACCCACTGAACCATCGCGAGGCCCACGGAAAGCAGCAGCGCAACCAAGATGCCTGCCAGAAGAAGCCAGCGCTTGCGTGCGCTGGCCAGCAGTGGCGTGAGCGTGCGTGTGAAGAAGTTTTGCAGCGCGTGGGTGATCTTGCCGGGGCCATGCGCGGCGTGCCCATCCACTTTCGTGAGTTTGAGCGCGAGCCAGGGGGTGACGGTGAAAGCGATGGCCAGTGAGATCGCCATGCCCATGCTGGCGTTGATCGGGATCGGGCTCATGTAGGGGCCCATCAGGCCTGTCACAAACGCCATCGGCAGCAAGGCCGCGATCACGGTGAAGGTGGCCAGAATCGTGGGTCCGCCGACCTCATCGACCGCGCGCGGAATGATGATCGAGAGCGGCACATCGGGCGTGAGCTGGCGGTGTCGGTGGATGTTTTCCACCACCACGATGGCGTCGTCGACCAGGATGCCGATGGAGAAAATCAGTGCGAAAAGCGACACGCGGTTGAGTGTGAAGCCCCAGGCCCATGAGGCGAACAGGGTGGCGGTCAGCGTGAGAATCACGGCCGCACCAACGATCACGGCTTCGCGCCTGCCCAGCGCCAGACCCACCAGAATGATCACGCTGGCGGTGGCAAAAATCAGCTTCTGGATCAGCTTGTTGGCTTTCGCTGCGGCGGTTTCGCCGTAGTCGCGCGTGATGGACACTTCCACATCGTCCGGGATCACGGTGTTTTTCAAGGCATCGAGCCGCTGGCGCACACCGGCCGCCACATCGACTGCGTTTTCGCCGGGCTTCTTGGTCACGGTAATGGTCACCGCCGGGTGGTTCTGGCCCTTCTGGTCATCGAACGCTGCGTCGCCGGCGGCGCCCGGCGTGAACCACACATAGCGCTGCGGCAGTTGGGCACCGGCTTCGACCCGCGCCACTTCGCGCAGGTAAATCGGCCGGCCCTGGCTCACACCGACCACGATGTCGCCCACGTCCTGCGCGCTTTGCAGGAACTCGCCCGTCTCCACGCTGAGCATGCCGGGCTCGCCCGGTGCCGGGTTGGCGTTGACCACCGAACCCGAAGGCATGGCCTGGTTGGCCGATCCGATGGCGCCATAAAGGGCCTGCACGCTCACACCGCGCTCGCGCAGCTTGTTGGGCTCCAGCCAGACATTGACCGCGCGGCCGGGGCCGCCGATGGTGACCACTTCACGTGTGCCCTTGACCCGTTTGAGTTCGGTTTCCACCGAGTGGGCCACGCGCTCCAGATCCAGCGCGCTGCTGGCGTCTTTGGTCCACAGCGTGGCCGCGAGCACCGGCACATCGTCAATGCCTTTCGGTTTCACGATGGGGGTGAGCACACCCAGACCCGTAGGCAACCAGTCCTGGTTGGCGTTGAGCACGTCGTACAGGCGCACCAGTGCTTCCGTGCGCGGCACACCCACCTGGAATTGCACGGTGAGCACGGCCACGCCGGGGCGGGCCACGGAGTAGGTGTGTTCAATGCCCTGAATCTGGGACAGCACGTGTTCGGCGGGCGCAGCCACCATCTTTTCCACGTCTGCGCTCGATGCCCCGGGGAAGGGGATCAGCACATTGGCCATGGTCACATTGATCTGGGGCTCTTCTTCGCGCGGCGTCACCATCACGGCGAACAGGCCGAGCAGCAGGGCAACCAGCGCGAGCAGCGGCGTGATTGCGTTGCCCTGGAACATGCGCGCCACCGAACCCGAGAAGCCGAGCTTCTCCAGAGGTTGACCGTCGTCGATTTGGGGAGTGTGGCTCATGGCGAGCTCCTTAACGGGCTGCAGGCACGGCGCCGGCCAACCCTGCACGCACCGGATCCAGTGCCACGCGGTCACCTGCCTTCAGGCCTGCCAACACTTCGATTCCGTCTGCGCCGTTCGCGTTGCCGGTGCGCACAGCGCGCAAGGCAAATCCTTCGGGTTTGTCGCTGCCTTTGGAGGCAACCACATACACGGCTGTCAATTCGCCACGGCGCAGCACTGCCGACGCGGGCACCACGAGCCGGTCATTGGCGGCGGTCTGGCTCGCAGTGGTTCCAGCGAAACGCACCCGCACCTGCGTGCCGGGGGTTTGTTTTGCACCGTCATCGCGGGTCAGGTCCAGTCGCCATTCCACGGTCTGTGAAATGGGGTCGGCGGCAGGCAGACGCGTCTGGCTGGCTGGCACCACCCAGGTGCCGCTGTCAGGCAGTTGCACTTCCACGCGCTCGGCCGACTGCGCCATTGCCTGCTGTGACGCGGGCACATAGACCACAGCGCGTATCGGCTGCGGCGCATAAACGGTCAGCACGGGTGCACCCGGCATTGCCAAGGCGCCCGCTTCGGCATGGGTTTGCAGCACCCAGCCGTCGTACGGGGCGGTCAGGCGGGTGAAGCCCTGGGCCAAAGACGATTGCGTCTGGCCGGCGCGTGCGGCAGCCAGACCCGCTTGAGCGGCTTTCAGTTGCGATTGCGCGGTGTCCAGCGCCGCCTGCGCCACAAACCCCTTGGCGCGCAGATCGCGGGTGCGCTCGAACTGGGCCTGGGCGTTGGTGAGTTGCGCATCGGCCTGCGCCACGCCCGCCTGGGCCTGGGCCACACCGGCGCGGGTGGCGCGGTCATCGATCACGGCCAGCACCTGGCCGGCCTTCACCTGATCGCCCGCCTTGACGTTCAGCTCCGCAATGCGGCCACTGGCCTGGGCGGACAGGACACTCTGGCGCACGGCCTGCAAGCTGCCATCCAGCTCCAGTCCGGCGGTGACCGTTTGTGCGCCCACCTGGACCACGGGCACCTGGGGCGCTTCGGCTCTCGCCAGCGCGCTGTAGAACAACACGCCGAAGGTCAAGGCCAAGGCGGTCTTGATGGGATTTTTTGCGACTGAAAAAGACTGGGCAGACATGGTTGTGCTCCTATACCTGCCCAGTATATATGTATACCCCTGGGGGTACAAGGGCGAATTGCGTGATGTGTGGTTTTCGGGCCGCTCCCAGCGCCTGGGGCCTTTCCTTTCCGCAGAGCCGGACCCGGCGATCAAACCACCAAGAAAGGCACCCTTTGCGCGACCGCACACAGCAACTCGTAGGCAATCGTCCCGGCGGCTTCAGCCACCTCGTCCACGGGCAACACCGCGCCTGTGGAGGGCGATTCACCCCAGCAAATCACCTCTGCGCCGACCCCGACCGAGGCATCGAGGTGTGTGAGGTCGACCGTGACCATGTCCATGCTCACCCGCCCCACGATTCGGGTGCGAATGCCGTTGATCAATACCGGTGTGCCGGTTGGTGCGTGGCGCGGATAGCCATCGGCGTAGCCACAGGCAATCACGCCCACGCGCATTGGACCATCGGCCGTGAACGCCGAGCCGTACCCCACGGTGTCGCCGGCCTGCAGCGATTGCACGCCGATCACGCGGGTTGAAAGCGTCATGGCGGACGTCAGCCCCCATGTGGCAGCGGTGTTCTCCGGGTGGTCGGGCGCGCTGCCGTAGAGCGCAATGCCTTCGCGCACCCAGTCGGCCGCCAGGGTGGTGACTGCGCCTTCGCCACGCAATGGGCTGCCGGCGTGGCGCAGGATCGCCGCGCTGTTGCACAGCGTGCGCTCCCCCGGCAAGTCGGCTGTGACGGTTTCGAACGCCGCCACCTGGTGGGCGATGCCCCGGGGACCGTCGGCGTCGCTGAAGTGCGTCATGAGGGAAATCTCTTCCACCTGTGGCAAAGCGTTGAGCCGCGCCCAGGCGGCGCGAAAGGCGGTGGGCGCAAAGCCCAGCCTGTTCATGCCGCTGTTGAGCTTGAGAAAAACGCGGTGTGGCGCCTGCGTTTTATGGGCTGCCAGCCAGTCGAGCTGTTCGGTGCAATGCACCGTGTGCCAAAGACCCAGCCGCGAACACAACTCCAGATCGCGGGGCTCAAAGACGCCCTCGAGCATCAGTATCGGGCCACGCCAGTCCAGCGCGCGAATGCGCTGGGCTTCGTCGAAATCGAGCATGGCAAAGCCGTCGGCGCTGCGCAAACCCTCGAACGCGCGCTCGATGCCGTGACCATAGGCGTTGGCTTTGACCACGGCCCAAACCTTCGCGTCCGGTGCGCGCAGACGGGCCTGGTTCAGGTTGTGGCGCAGGGCGGCGGAGTGAACGGTGGCAAGAATCGGACGGGGCATGGTGGATCTTCTGAGGGTTGAAAGAACCGACGGCGGCTCAAAACGGTTCGGGTTTCTGCGAAGTGTGGGATCTGAGAGGCTTTAGGTATTACAGGCTGTCACAAATGGCGTGCTATAACCAGCATCCCTTGAGACCGTACGCCGAACTTTCGCACAAAACAGCCGCCTCAAGCCCAGCGCTTGGACCCTTGCGGCCTACAAAATCATCTGCATGAAGCGCGGCTTCTACACCATCATGACGGCGCAGTTTTTCAGCTCGCTGGCTGACAACGCGTTGTTTGTGGCCGCCATCGAGTTGTTGCGCAGCAATGGTGAGCCCAGGTGGCAGGCCGCAGCACTGGTTCCTCTTTTTGCCTTGTTTTACGTGCTGTTGGCGCCTTTTGTAGGGGCTTTTGCCGACGCCAAGCCCAAAGGGCAGGTCATGTTTCTCAGCAATGCCATCAAGGTGGTGGGTTGTTTGCTGATGCTTGTAGGTGTGCACCCACTTCTTGCCTACACATTGGTTGGTCTCGGTGCCGCTGCCTACTCTCCCGCCAAATACGGCATCTTGACCGAATTGCTTCCACCCTCCCAGCTGGTCAAGGCCAATGGCTGGATCGAAGGGTTGACGATTGCGTCCATTATTCTGGGTGTCCTGCTGGGCGGTCAGTTGGTCTCACCATGGGCAGCAAGCGCGCTGCTCGCCATCGATATTCCGGGTTTGCATACCGGCATCGATCACCCAGCCGAAGCCGCCATTGCGGCGCTGGTGATCATCTATGCACTGGCAGCCTGGTTCAATACCCGCATTCCCTTGTCGGGTGTCACACCACGGCCGATGCCGAAGAATCCGCTGGCGCTGCTGCCCGATTTCTGGCGCTGCAACATGCGGCTGTGGCGCGATCACCTGGGGCAGATCTCCCTCTCAACCACCACCCTGTTCTGGGGTGTGTCCGGCAACCTGCGCTACATCGTGCTGGCATGGGCCGGGGCCGCGCTGGGCTACTCCACCACACAAGCGTCCAGCCTGGTGGGTGTGGTGGCTCTGGGCACCGCGGTGGGAGCGGTGGTGGCTTCCATGCGCATGAAGCTCGATCAGGCCACACGCGTGATGCCGCTGGGCATTGCCATGGGTGTGCTGGTGATCTGCATGAATTTCATCGACAACGTGTGGGTTGCCGCGCCATTTCTTGTTTTGCTCGGTGGCCTGGGCGGCTTTCTGGTGGTGCCGATGAACGCCTTGTTGCAGCACCGGGGCCACAACCTGATGGGCGCGGGCCGCTCCATCGCGGTGCAGAACTTCAACGAGCAGGCTTGCATCCTGTTTCTGGGTGCGGCCTACAGCGCTTCCACGGCCGCCGGTGTGTCGTCCATGCTGGCCATCACGGCCTTCGGGTTGGTGGTGGGTGGTTTCATGTGGGTGATCATGAAATGGCACCAATACAACCTGCGCACCCATCCCCATGAACTGGAGCGCCTGATGGAGATCGCGCGCCGCGACGACCTTCACGGGTAGATTGGGCACCCCCCGCGCTGCGCTTTCAGCGCGTCACCCCCCAGGGGGCGATGCTGGCGGCCTGGCGAAGACAGTTCCGCGGCATTCTGGGTTAAGACACGCTCGCCGGAGAGTCATTTGCATGAATGAAATGCCGGGGGTATATGGAAGCGACACACGACGCGGCGTGTCTTACCCCAGAACGCCATTGACCGGCGCGGGGGGTCAAAAACCGACGTTGGTCTTTTCGAAGCCGTCGAGGCTGACGAGACGGTGTTGGGCCAGTATCCGGTACAGCTCGGATTCGGCCACCGAACGCGACAGGTAGGCGTCGCTGCCCGCCAGGCCGGCTTTGAGGCGGTCCATGCTGCCGGCAGTAGGCGCAAACATGACCACGACCGAGGTGGTGCCGTTGGCCAGTTTGCGCTGCTTGGCCGCTCGGCACACGGCGTAGGCATCGGGGGATCCATTGAGCCGGTCGATGACCACCAGGCGGTAGGCGTGCGCCTTGATCATGGCCACGGCTTGCTTGGCTTCGCGCGACCAGTCGATCGCGAAATCGTACTTTTTCAGGCGTTTGTGGAGAATGCGCCCCTCGACCAGGCTCTCGGCCACCAGCAACACGTCACCCCGGCGCACTTCCGGTACAGGCTTGCTGGCTTCTTCATTGGTCGAGCGGCCGCTTCGCGGACGCCGGCTCTGCGAAGAATGCGTGTCGGCTGCCATGGGCAGTTCTTCCAGACCGCCGAAGTTGGTGACGCCCATCACGCCCGGGCGTGAAGCCTGTGATTTTTCGATCTGGGCTGCGGGCGCCGCAGGCCTGGCTGGCATGGCGAGCACTGGCATCGGGGAAGGCGCCATGCGCCGCACCATGGGGCGGGTATTGGGAAACTCGGTTTCGGCACCGCGTCTGCTGGGCGGACTCTTCTTGGCAGGAGCCAGCGGCATGTGTGCGCTGGAATAGGGTTCGGTCGCGGCGAACCCGCGGTCGCCGCCTCGCTTGATGGGCGTGGCGGGCGCGTGTGCCGTCAAAGGGGTTGGGCCACTGGCGGGGGCCTTTCGCACGCCGACCAGTTCATCGAGCATGCCCAGAACCGCCACCAGCTTGATCGGTTTGCGCTGCAAGGGCCAGCCGGTGCCCCCGTCGTTTTGCCCCACGAGCAACACCTTGCCCGGCAACTCGGCATAGCGCACCAGATGCAGCGCCTGGGCGTTGTCGGCGTTGACGATCAGAAGCTGGGCATCGATCACTTCGTCCTGCACGGCATAGGCCGGAGGGCGACGGGCGGCCAAACGGAAAAACGACTCGAACGTCGCAGATTCGTTTTGTGCAAACCCGACCAGGGCCACTGTGTACGCGCTCACCATGCCATTGTCTCGCTGATACAAATGAGTTACCTATTTCATCGAAGTATGCCTGCTTTGTGACAACAGCTTCGAACAACAATGCGATATAGGTCACCAAACTGTGAGCAAAGTGTCAAGAAATGGGTGGTTCCGCTTTTGTGTGTCGCTTTCCGCCCTCTCGGGCGGACACCTGCCTGAGCATGTCGGCCAGGGTGCGCCCTGCCCGAGCCCCAAACCGGCGATCGGCTGGTGCGATCGAGCGAATGCGGTCAACCCGGAAGCTGCGAAAGTCGGACCGGTTTTCGCACCAGGCCGCAAGCGTCCAGACCGTTCCCCAATAGAAACATCCCAGAGGCCAGACCGCTCGTGTGGTGTGCTGATTGCGCAAGTCTTCGTAGTCGATCTGCAGCACCTCTCGCTTCTGCGTGGCTTCGCGCAGGGTCTGCAACTGACGCGCCACCGCCGGCTCCAGCCCACTGCCCGGCGCGACGATGGGCATGTGTTCGATTTCAGCGCGCATGGAGGCGGGCAAGACCGACATCACGCGTGACATCGCATCGCTGGCTGCCAGCGCCAGCGCAGGGTCCAGCCATTGGCTGGCCATCTGGGTGGCCATGGCCAGCGCGCGGGCCTCATCAAGCGTGAACATCAAAGGCGGCAAATCGAAACCCCGGCCGAGCCGGTAACCCACACCGGCCTCGCCTTCGATAGGCACGCCCTGGTGCTGCAAATCGGCCACGTCGCGGTACACCGTGCGCGGCGATACTTCCAGCCGCTCGGCAAGCCAGGCCGCGGTTGACAAACGCCGCCCGCGGATCAGTTGAACGATGGAAAAAAGTCGGTCAGCGCGGCGCATATGGGGAGGCTGTTCATCGTGATGAAAGAGTCACTTTGCCCTAGGGTTTGAATCGATGGTGGGACAGGCGGCGAGCCGTTCCGCAATTCACCGTGCATTCTGGCACCGGCGCTTACAGCCACGTTTGAATGATGCCCACCAGCGCCAATAGCAAAAGCGCCAAGGTGGGGACCATGGACAGCATGAACCCCAGGGTGCGCGTTGAAGGTTGGGCAACATAGGCGCGCCAGTATATGAAGCGACCGACCACATACACCACACCCAGGCCGCCCACCAGCCACTCAGGCCAGTACTTTCCAGCGATCAGCAGGCCCGCAAGCAAGGCGACCAACATCTCCATGGTGTTCATTTGCACCCGGTACATGCGCTCAAACCCATCATGGCCCGTCATGGCCGGGGCTTTGAGGCCGGAGTCCCGTCGAGCGCGGCCCGTCATGGCGCCAAAGAAGAAAAACTGCAACACGGCAGTCACGGAAACCAGTTCAACAAACGGCATTTTTCAACAACCTTCCCATGTGCAAATGCGGGTGCGTGCGGCGTGCACTCACCACCCAAAATGGCCGAACCGGACAGATCACCGCTTTGTCCCGCGGCCCCGGCGCCATGTTCTCAGAACATGGGCAAAGTCGATATGTGCGGTGCCTGGCCTGACCCAACACCGTGCCCGTGCGCCACAGGTCCCTCAACTGCACCCATGGCCCGGCCAATGCAACGCAGGTCAGCGCTTGAGACTTCGAACAAGCCGAAGCGGAACCGGTGGCCCCACCGCTGACGGTCTTCGACGAAATCCAGCGCATCAAGCAAGGGTGCGATGGGGGCCGGACGGGCCTCCACATAGCGCAGATCGAGACGGTGTGGCACGAAGCCGCCACCCATGTCGATGGCGTACGGCGCACCGGTTTGCACCACACCAAGGCTGACAAAGCTTTGCAAGCGGTCTTTGCCGCCCATGGTCCGGGCTGGCGCATAGCAGGCGACCCAGTCACCAGCCCGCAGTCGCCTCAGTGGCCCGGCTTTGCCGTGGCATACCTGCATGAAGCCTTGCTCACGGCCGTGCGAGGCGTGTTCAGCGCAGGCAACGGCGATCCAGCAGCGCGGCAAGGACATGTCGCTCGCGCGGGTGTCCAAGCCCATGGCCTTTGGGTCACAGCCTGGTTCAGTCCAGTGCATGCAGCCCCACGCGGTTGCCGTCGGGATCGGTGATGTGGGCGAAGAAGCCCATGCCGGGCGGCAGCGCCTGGCGCGGTTGTGCGAGCGCACCGCCTGCTGACACGACACGGGCCAGCACGGCATCCAGTGAAACGCCTGCGTTCAGGTACACCAGCGTGCCGCAACCTGGATGGGGGCTCTCTGTCACTGGCATGAGCGCACCGCTCACGCCTTCGCCCCGCGTATAGGGAAACACCGCCATGGCGTTGGGCCCCATGGCCTCGCGTTGCATGGTGCAACCCAGGATCGATTCGTAGAAGCGCTGGGCCCGATCGAGGTCGGTGACGGCAATTTCAAACCAGTTGATGGCGGTGTTCATGAGGGCTCCTTTGTGATGAAGACAGCATGGTGCGCCAGCCCTGCTGACACCGGTGTGTCAGCAGTCTGGAGCGACACCCCCCGCGCCTCCCCCCAAGGGGCGATGCGTGTGGCCCGATAAAGCCGGTTCCACCGCATCCCGGGCTGGATACATCTCACGCCAGAGAGGGTGGTTTTAATCCAGGGCACCAGCGGAACCGGCTTCCCCGGGCCGCCAGTGCCGCCCCCTGGGCGTGACGGCGATGCCGGCTCGGGGGGTAGCCTAAACCCAGCGCAGCAACCAGCCAGCCACCAGGGGAAGGGCCACCGCGCTGAACAGCGCCGAGAGCCCCATGGCAAGGCCCGCAAAGGCGCCCGATTCTTCGTTCACCTGAAAGGCGCGCGCCGTGCCGATGCCGTGAGCAGCGGTACCGAGGGCGAAGCCGCGAACGACGGGGTCGTGGATGCGCAGCGCGTCAAACAGCCAGCGCGCGCTGGCCGCGCCGAGGATGCCGGTGCAGACCACCAGGACCGCCGTGAGCGAAGGCAGGCCGCCAATCTTTTCTGCAATACCCATGGCCACGGGCGCGGTGACCGATTTGGGCGCCAGCGATGCCAGCGTGACTTTTGAGGCACCCAGGGCCCAGCCCACACCGATGGCGGTCACGGTCGCCGCCAGCGTGCCCACGACCAGGGCGCCGAGCATGGGCAGCCACAGGCGTTTGATGCGCGCGAGTTGCTCCATCAGTGGCACAGCCAGTGCCACCGTGGCGGGCCCGAGCAGGAAGTGCACAAACTGCGCCCCTTCGAAATAGGTGGCGTAGGGTGTGCCGGTGGCCCAGAGCAGGGTCCCCAGTGCGATGACCGACAGGCCCACCGGGTTGGCCAGCGAATGAAAGCCGCTGCGCCGATAGAGCAGGAAAGCGCCATGGTAGACCAGCAGGGTGACGGTCAGGCCGAGCAGTGGCGTGGTGGACAGGTATACCCAGACATCGGCCAGGCGCCCGACGTCCAGGGTGGGCAGCGGCAGGCCTTCGTTCATGGCGCGCTGCCGTCTTTGGGCGCGACCCGCTTCATCAGCCAGGCCATGGTGAGCGCCGCGCTGGCCAGTCCTACCCAGGTGCTGATCACCAAGGCCACACCAATGGCGAAGGCCTCATCGCCCAGGCGCTGCAAATGCAGCATCACGCCCACGCCGGCAGGTACAAACAGCAGGGAGAAATGTTGTAGCAGGGTTTGCGTGGTGGGTTTGATGGCCGTGAGCAACGAAGGCCGCAGCATCAGGGCCAGCAGCAGCGAGGCCATACCCACGACGGGCCCTGGAATCGGCAAGGCCAGCGTGCGCACCAGCGCCTCGCCAATGAGCTGGCAGACAAGCAGCGTGGCGAGTGCGGGAATCATCGCCGGCAAAGCCAAGCCTGCTCGCCCGGCACCACGTTCAGAGCAGTTCTTTGGGAATGTTGCCGCCGTTGGCTGCAATGTGGCCCAGCACGTTTTTGTGCAGCCACATGTTCATCTGGGCAGAGTCGGCCATTTTTTCATCAGGGCAGTACAACTCTTTGGCCAGTTCCTTGCGGGCGGTCAGGCTGCTGTCCAGGCCGAGCAACTTGAGCAGGTCGACGATGGAGGTTTTCCAGTTGAGCTTTTCCGGGTTGGCCGCGGCCTTTTCGGTCAGCAGAGCGACCACGTCGACCATGGTGATGGACTGCACCGCCGGGGCTGCGGCTGCCGCGGCGACGGGTGCTGCTGCTGCCGCTGGGGCTGCAGCAGGGGCTGCGGCTGGAGCAGGAGGCGTGATGACGGGCGCTGCAGCGGCCTCTTTCATGCCAAGCTTTTCAAGAATGTTGCTGAAGAAACCCATGATCAATCCTTTGGTGGCGTCAAAAAACAAAAAGCAGGAGCGGACGCTGACGACCCTGCGCTGCAAGCATATCGCCATTGCACCCAATCGGCGTGACGCTTGGCCGAATCAGGCCGTGCGCAGCACACCGCGGTGTGCACAAGTGCCTCAGGGTGTCAGGCCAGCGCGTCGTCCAGCAACTCGATCCAGTGGCGCACAGGGATTTCGGTGCCGCTTTGCAGGTGGGTAATGCAGCCGATGTTGGCGCTGGTGATCACCGCGGGCTTGAGTTCATTCAGGTGGCCCAGCTTGCGGTCGCGCAACTGGTAAGACAGCTCGGGGTTGAGCACCGAGTAGGTCCCGGCTGAGCCACAGCACAGATGGGCCTCGTTTTTCGCCACCATCACGGTGAAGCCCAGCGCGCCCAAGTGTTGCTCCACGCCACCTTTGAGCTGCTGGCCGTGCTGCAGCGTGCAGGGCGGGTGAAAACCCACCACCTTTTTTGCGTCCGGCGTCTTCGCCAGTTTGGGTTTGAGCACCGGCACCATCGCGGGCAACAACTCGCTCAAGTCTTTGGTGAGCCCGCTGATGCGCGCCGCCTTGGCGGCGTAGGCCGGGTCGTCGGCCAGGATGTGGCCGTATTCCTTGACCGTCACGCCGCAGCCAGACGCGTTCATCACGATGGCCTCGACACCGCTTTCAATGTGGGGCCACCAGGCGTCGATGTTGGCGCGCATCTCGGCCTTGCCGCCGTCCTGGTCGTTCAGGTGAAATTTCACCGCACCGCAACAGCCGGCCTTGGCGGCAACCACCGTCTGAATGCCGGCGGCGTCCAGCACGCGCGCCGTGGCTGTGTTGATGTTGGGCATCATCGCCGGCTGCACACAACCCGCGAGCATCAGCACCTTGCGCGCATGGGTCTGCGTGGGCCAGGCGCCCGCCTGTTGTTTGGCCGGGATCTTGTTTTTCAGAGCCGCCGGCATCAGCGGGCGCACCATCTGGCCCAGCTTCATGGCGGGGCCAAACAGAGGCGACGGCAAGCCTTCCTTGAGCAGCCAGCGCACCGCTTTTTCCGCGGCCGGGCGCGGCACCTTTTCGTCCACGATTTTGCGACCGATGTCGATCAGGTGGCCGTAGTCCACGCCACTGGGGCAGGTCGACTCGCAGTTGCGGCAGGTCAGGCAGCGGTCCAGGTGCATCTGCGTCTTGCGCGTGGGCACGGCCCCTTCGAGCACCTGCTTCATCAGGTAAATGCGCCCACGCGGCCCGTCGAGCTCGTCGCCCAGCAGCTGGTAGGTCGGGCAGGTGGCGGTGCAGAAACCGCAGTGCACACATTTGCGCAGAATGGCTTCGGCAGCCTGGCCATCGGCGCGGGCCTTGTATTCGGGGGAGAGGTTGGTTTGCATGAGGATCAGCCCATCCGGCCGGGGTTGAAGATGCCAGCAGGGTCGAATTCGGTGCGCAAACGGTGGGTGATGCCTTCGATGACCGCACTCTGGCGGTCAAAGCGCGGCACGCCAGGGGCCCTATCGGCCGCTGCACGGAACAGGGTGGCATGGCCTTTTGCGGTGGCCGCTGCGCTGCGCAGCTCAGTGGCCGCAGAGGCGGGCGCCCACAACCAGCGCTGTGCGCCTTGCCATTCGACCAACTGGTCGTATGCCAGCGACATAGAGGGCGCAGTTTGCGGCAGCGACAGGCGCCAGAGGCACAGCTCGGGTGAAGGGGGTCGGAAGAAGGGCAGGGTCTGGTCGCGGCAGGCGGCCCAATCGGGGCCTGCTTGCGCGTTGTCCATGCGCTGGCCGTTGGCCTCTTTCACCAAACGTTCGCCGGCGGCTTCAACGGCGGCCACGGCACCGCGCAACCGCACGAACAGCAGCTCGGGCGCATGGGGTTGCGCGGCATCTTTCACCCAGCAGGAAGCGTTGATCGGCAAAGGTTGGCCACCCCAGCGGTGCAACTGCTCCAGCGCCTCGGTCTGGTTCAATTCGAACACCAGCGTGGCCTCGGCGGTGGCAAAGGGCAGCACTTTCAGCGAGATGTCGGTGATGACACCCAGCGTGCCGAGGCTGCCGGCCATGACACGGCTGACGTCGTAGCCCGCCACGTTTTTCATGACCTGCCCCCCGAAGGTGAGCCAGTCGCCTTTGCCGTTGATGAACTGCAGGCCGAGCACATAGTCGCGCACGCCGCCTGCACCGGCCCGGCCGGGCCCTGAAAGACCCGCCGCAACCACGCCACCGATGGTGGAGGTTTCACCAAAATGCGGGGGGTCGAAGGGCAGGCATTGCCCCTTTTCGGCGAGGGCGGCTTCCAGTTCGACCAGTGGCGTGCCGGCGCGAACCGTCACCACCAGTTCGGTGGGCTCGTGGCTGCTGATGCCACGCCAGTTGGCCGTGGACAGCGCCTCGCCCGAGGTCGGGTTGCCGTAGAAGGCTTTGGTGTCGCCGCCCACGATGCGCAATGGTCGGCGGGCCGCTGAGGCCGCCTTGATGTGTTCGATCAGGGCGCTGGGAGTGTCGGGGGCGGTGGAGCTCATGGCTGGCATGGTAGCGCCCGCTCTTGAAAACGGCATTGAATTTTTTGCACGGAACGCTGCAAATGCGCCCGACCAGCATCTGTCCCCTTCAGCGGGTGTGGCCCAAACAGGCACCGGCGTTGGGCCTGCCCTTGCATTCGATCTTGAGCCGCTTCTTGCGGGCGGCCGGGGTTTCGCTCGATGGCGAGTCGATGAACCTGACCTTTGAGGGCAGCTTTTTCTCGCCAGACCCGGTCGACTTCTTCGTGGCCGCGATGGCGCCACTGTTGAAGGTCAGCGCGGTGGCGCCAAAGAGCAGTGCGCTGCAGAGAGTGAGCAAGAGGGGGCGCGCAGGCGCGCGGGCGATCCCGATCTGTCGTGACATGGTTTCCTCCTGAGTATTCTTGACTTGTCAGGAAACGATCATAGGCACATACGTGAAGGCAATAAAAAAGGCCCCGCCTGCCGAAGCAGCGCGGGGCCCAAGTTCTCTGGAGAACTCAGTGGTTGTGTGAGATCAGCGGTTGTAGGCCGTTTCGCCGTGGTACGAAATATCCAGACCTTCGCGTTCCGATTCTTCCGACACCCGCAGGCCCACCAGCATGTCCACGACCTTGTAGGCCACGAACGCCACCGCGGCCGACCACACCATGGTGATCACGACACCTTCGGCCTGGATCAGCACCTGGCTGGCAATCGAGAAGTCTTCGCCACCCGTGCCGCCCAGGCCAGGGGCCGTGAACACACCGGTCAACAGGGCGCCCAGGATGCCGCCGACGCCGTGCACACCGAACACGTCAAGCGAGTCGTCTGCGCCGAGCATTTTCTTCAGACCGGAAACACCCCACAAGCAGAGGAAACCGGAGAGCAAGCCAATGATGATGGCGCCCATGGGGCCAACCGAACCGCATGCGGGGGTGATGGCGACCAGGCCAGCGACCGCACCCGAAGCGCCACCCAGCATCGAAGCCTTGCCGCGGTGCATGGCTTCACCCAGGATCCAGGCCAGCACAGCCGCCGCGGTGGCCAGCAGCGTGTTGATGAAGGCCAGCGTGGCGCCGCCGTTGGCTTCCAGGTTGGAGCCGGCGTTGAAACCGAACCAGCCCACCCACAGCAGGGAGGCACCGACCATGGTCAGCGTCAGGCTGTGAGGCGCCATGGATTCTTTTCCGTAGCCGATGCGCTTGCCCAGCATGTAGGCGCCCACCAGGCCAGCCATGGCCGCGTTGATGTGCACCACGGTGCCGCCGGCGAAATCGAGTGCACCTTTGTCGAGCAGGTAACCACCAGCGCCCCACACCATGTGGGCAATCGGCAGGTAGCTGAAGGTGAACCAGATCACCGAGAACAGCAACACGGCGCTGAACTTCATGCGTTCGGCGAACGAGCCCACGATCAGTGCGCAGGTGATGCCGGCAAAGGTGGCCTGGAAGGCAATGAAGATGAATTCGGGAATCTTCACGTTGTCGGTGAAGGTGTCGGCGAGCGAGTCGGGTGTGACGCCGAGCAGGAACACCTTGTCGAGGTTGCCGAAGATCAGGCCTTCTCCACCGAATGCCAGGCTGTAGCCGTAAACAGCCCACAACACGGAGATCAGCGAGAACACGACCATCACCTGCATCAGCACCGACAGCATGTTCTTGCTGCGGACCAAACCGCCGTAGAACAGGGCCAGTCCGGGCACGGCCATCATGATGACCAGCAGGGTTGACAGCATCATCCAGGACACGTCACCTTTGTCGACGGTGGGGGCTGGCGCTGCAACCTCGGGTGCCGGTGCGGCTTGCTCGGCCATGGCGGGCGCTTCTGTGGTGGCGGTTTCAACCACTGCTTCGACCGCTGTCGTGACGGCGGCGGCTTCGGCAGGAGCCGCATCGGTTTGAGCCATGGCGTTCAGGCCGCCAAAGGCCAGTCCCATGCCCAGCGTAAGGGTGATCAGAAGTTTTTTCATTGCTTTGCTCTTTCTTGGGTTGCTGGTGGCGGCGATCAGAGCGCTTCCCGGCCGGTCTCGCCGGTGCGGATGCGAACCACTTGTTCCAAGTCGGTGACGAAAATCTTTCCGTCGCCGATCTTTCCGGTGCGGGCAGCACCTTCAATCGCCTCGATCACGCGGTCGACGAGGTCGTCGGACACGGCGGCTTCGAGTTTCACTTTGGGCAGAAAGTCGACCACGTATTCCGCGCCGCGGTACAGCTCGGTGTGGCCTTTCTGGCGGCCAAAGCCCTTGACGTCTGTGACGGTAATGCCTTGCACGCCCATGGTGGACAGTGCTTCGCGCACCTCGTCCAGCTTGAACGGTTTGATGACGGCCGAGACCATTTTCATGCTGTGGTTCCTCTGTTTTCTTCAGGGCGTTTCTGGATAAGCCAGCGCCGGGATCGTGGGTTTCGGTGTGGGGGGTTGAGGACCCACACCGCTGAAGAAGTGAACCGGTTCAAGGCGGAAAGCCCCTGGCCGAAACACAACGTGCAACTTCTTATGCACAGAGCGTGCCAAGCCGTTTTCAGCGTCACTGGCTCCGCGTGACGAGGGCCTCAGTCCGGCGGTTCTGACGCCCTTCGCTGCCACTGAAAAGCGCGGTGCATCCGGCCAGGCGCGGCTTGTGCCATGATCTTTTGGCTTGGAGCAAGCCGACCTGCTGTCACGGGTGGGGTTGCCGCACCGTTGTGGTGCGAGTCAAAGCGCAGCGGGGCCACAAAAGTGCGCACCGAAACAGGGAGGAATCAATGAGCTTAGCTTTGGTGCACAGCCGTGCGTTGTTGGGGCTGGAGGCGCGGCCGGTTCAGGTGGAGGTGCATCTGGCCAATGGCTTGCCCAGCTTCACTCTGGTTGGTCTGGCCGATACCGAGGTCAAAGAAGCACGCGAACGCGTGCGTTCGGCCATCGCCAACGCGGGTCTGGACTTTCCCAGCAACAAGCGCATCACCGTGAATCTGGCGCCCGCCGATCTGCCGAAAGACTCGGGACGCTTCGATTTGCCCATTGCCCTGGGCATCCTTGCCGCCAGCGGCCAGATTGCAGCCGAACGTTTGACCGGTTGGGAGTTCGCTGGCGAGTTGTCGCTCGGCGGCGACCTGCGGCCCATACGTGGTGCCCTGGCCATGAGTCTGGCGTTGCACCGCGCAGCCGAGCAGGCGGGTGAGCAAACGGCCAGCCTGGTGTTGCCCCCCGGCAGCGCCGAAGAGGCGGCGCTGGTGCCCGAAGCGCATGTGTACCGGGCGCGCCACCTGCTTGACGTGGTGGCCCAGTTTCTGCCTGTGTCGAACAAGGCGGGCGAAGAGGCCTTGCCTTTGCCGGAGGGCGACGGGTGGGCGCGGCTCACGGCGCGCCAGAACGAAGTGGCGGCAAGCTATGCCGATCTGTCGGACGTCAAGGGCCAGTCGGCGGCGAAGCGCGCCCTGGAAATCGCGGCCGCGGGCGGCCACAGCCTGTTGATGATGGGCCCACCCGGTTCGGGCAAAAGCATGTTGGCCCAGCGTTTTGCGGGTTTGTTGCCGCCGATGAGCACGGGTGAAGCGCTGGAATCGGCAGCGGTGGCGTCTCTCGCGGGCCGGTTCAGCCTGGACCGCTGGGGTCAGCGTCCCACCTGCGCACCCCACCACAGTGCCAGCGCCGTTGCGCTGGTGGGCGGTGGTTCACCGCCGCGGCCCGGCGAAATCTCGCTCGCCCACCAGGGCGTTCTGTTTCTGGATGAACTCCCCGAGTTTCCCCGGGCGGCTCTGGAGGCATTGCGCGAACCCCTGGAGAGTGGCCACATCCGCATCTCGCGTGCGGCCATGCAAAGCGAATTTCCCGCCCGGTTTCAGCTGGTCGCCGCCATGAACCCCTGCCCCTGCGGCTACCTAGGCCATCCCGCGCGGGCCTGCCGTTGCACGCCCGATCAGATTTTCCGCTACCAGGGCAAGCTCAGCGGTCCGTTGCTGGACCGCATCGATCTGCACGTTGAAGTGCCTGCGATTGCATCGGATGATCTGTTGCACGGCGCAGCGGGAGAGGGCAGCGCGGCGGTTCGTGACCGGGTGGTGGCTGCACGCTGGCGCGCCATGGCGCGACAAGGCCAAAACAACCAGGCGCTGGCGGGCAAGGCACTGGATGAGCATCTGCACGCTGAAGCGGCGGCACTCACGTTCTTGAACACCGCCTCGACGAGGCTGGGCTGGAGCGCGCGCAGCACGCACCGCGCGTTGCGCGTGGCGCGCACAATTGCCGATCTGGCTGGAGCCGGTAACGTGACTGCTGCGCACGTGGCCGAGGCAGTTCAGTACCGGCGGGCATTGCGGCAAAACGGCTGAGGGCCCGTTTCACACGGCGCGGTCGATGACCGGTTTGGCCGGGCCTTCCCCGGACGCGACCGGCCTGTGCGCGCTGGGCGTTGGGCGTTGGCTGGGGCGATGCCAGCACAGGCCACCTTCAAAGTCACGGCGCGGACTGCAAAGCACCGCTGAGCCGAGACGCTCCCACCAGCGCCCTCAGGCGAAAGGTTTCTGGTGAGTCGTTGGCGTAGCCCGGATCGGGTATGCCCGACAAGGGCAACCGGGACAGCAAGCTGGCGTTGGGCCAGAAATTGGGCGCGACCAGGCTGTCTGGCGCGGTGATCTGGGCGCTCGAGCCCAGGACGGTTCCGGCCTGTTGCATCAGAGTGGAGGAAAACCCGCCCCGAATGAGCTCGTCGTTGTTGGTGCTGGCCAGCAAGTTGGCGGTGAGCTGGATCGACTGGGTTCCAGCAGGGGCGCTGAAAAACGTGCTGTTGGGGCGGGTCAGAACAATGGTGTTGTGGGAGGCCAGCAGTGTGTTGGTTCCAGCCTGAAGGCCCTCTGCGCCGTAGGCGATGGCGGTGCGGTTGGCGGCCTGAGGCCCTTTTTGCAACAGGTTGCCACGCAGCACCACCCGGCCCCCGTTGGGCGTGTCGACCAGGTAGCTTGAGTAGCCGCTTGGGCCATCCATGAGGTAGCTGTTCTCGATCACCGTTTCCTTCGCACGGCTTTTGAAGTTGTGGCCGTATTTGGCCTGGTGAAAGAAGCTGGCCGAAACCCTCACCGAATCGATGTGGTTGATGTAGATGTTGTGGGTCTGTCCGTTGGGCAAGCCCGTTCCGTTGCGCGCGAACTCCGAGCCTTCGATGAGGATGGTGGTCGGACCATCTGCGGCAAGGATGCCGTTTTCATTGTCGTAAAAGCCGCTGTTGATGATGCGCAGGAAGCCGCTGGCGTGTTCAGCCCGGATGCCGGCGCCGTTGCGGTCGTCGACCTTGGCGTCATGGAAGTCGATATTGGCGACCGTGATGTTGCTGCCCTGGATCACCCAGATGGCTTTGCCGCCTGCGTTTTGCCCGTCGGCATACAAGCGGGCCTGCCCGCCCACGCCGCAAATCGTCAGATTGTCTGCCGACCAGAACGCCACATCGCCCCGGTACTCACCAGCATCGATCTTGATCACATCGCCGGCCATGGCGGCCAGGGATGCGGCGCGGGGGCCCGCGTAGGCTTTCCCGGGGCCGACCGACAAGACCCTTCCTGTAGCCGTCTCACATGGAGAAGCGTTTGCAGCGGTATCTTCGACGGTTGGGCCGACGAAATAGCCGACGCCCTCATCCCTGTACCGGGCGGGGAGGGCACGGATACTGGCCGCTTCGGCCGGGTTGGCCGTATAGAAGTGCACCCCTTTGGACAGCACAAAAAACCGGTAGAGGGCGTTGAAGCCTGTGGCCGCGACCTGGCTCGCGTAGTAGGCCACCCCTTCATAGCGGAACGTCGGCAGGTTGTTTTGTATGTAAGTCTTTTCTTCGGCGCTGATGGAATAGAAATGCACCCCGCTGACGGTGTTGAGAAACCGGTAGACCGCATTCAGTCCCGGGGCCTCGTCCACACTGGCTGAAAATGCCTGCCCTTCGTATTGGAACTGCGGCAGCATGCGGATCACCTGATCGCGTTCGCTGGCGCTGATGGTGTAAAAATGCACCGCCGCCACGGGGTTGTAGAAACGGAAGACCGGGCGCATGGTGCCCTGGCTGGCGGCCTTCTTCAGGCCCTCGTTGATCGCCGGTGCGTTGGCCGCTTCACTCAGGGTTTCGGTGTTCAAGGCGGCGGCCTGCCGCCATCGGGTGTCCTCCGTCTCAATCGATGCTTCCCGCACATTGGCACCCGTGGCCGACTGGCCCCGTTCAGGGCTTGTATCGCGTCCGCCGCCACAAGCAGACAACAGGCCGAGCAACAGCACAGCGCCTGCCGTCCACCGCACCAGGCAAGGGGTGCGGCGCCAATGGGGGGTCTTTGGCCACATGGTGCTTCCTGACACTGGAACTGGCGCGCCTCCATATGGGCAGGCCGACCACATCATCGCGCAACCGGGGTGCGCATGGAACCCTGCGCACGTCCCCTGTGCGCCTGGCGGCCACCCGCGCAAAGGACCGCCTTCAAGCATCAGCCTGAGAGCGTGCCGTCCGCGGGAAAGCCGCTACCTGCCAACCAAACGCTGAGCTGTTGACTGCCGGGTTACAAACCAGTACCGATCCAGCGCCGCAGTTCGCTTGTCGCCACACCGCTGCGCGTGGCCAGATCGTCCATCTGGTCGTCGGCCACCTTGCCCACGTTGAAGTAAGTGCTCTGCGGGTGGCTCAGGTAAAAACCGCTCACGCTGGCCGCCGGCGTCATGGCCAGGCTTTCGGTCACACCCATGCCGATCTCTTCGCAGTTCAACACCTCGAACATCGCGCGCTTGACTGTGTGATCGGGGCAGGCAGGGTAACCAGGGGCCGGGCGGATACCCTGGTATTTCTCCTTGATGAGTTCTTCGCTGCTGAGGGCTTCATCGGCCGCGTAGCCCCAGAAGTCGGTGCGCACGCGGTGGTGCAGGCACTCGGCGAAAGACTCGGCCAGGCGGTCGGCCAGGGCTTTGAAAAGGATGGCGTTGTAGTCGTCGTTGGCGTCGTTGAACTGCTTTTCCTTCTTCTCGGAACCCAGCCCGGCAGTGACCGCGAACATGCCGACGTAGTCGTCCGCCGTGCCTTTGGGCGCCACAAAATCGGCCAGGCAGCGGCTGGGGCGCATGACGCCGTCGATCTCCTGTTTTTCGGTCTGCTGGCGCAGGCCATGCCAGGTGAGCGCCACGTCGTTGCGGCTCTCGTCGGTGTAGAGCGCGATGTCGTCGTGGTTCACCATGTTGGCCGGGTACAGGCCGATCACGCCGTTGGCGCTGAGCCAGCGGCCTTCGATGATCTTTTTCAGCATGGCTTGCGCATCGGCGAACACCTTGGTCGCCTGCTCGCCCACCACTTCGTCGGTCAGGATCGCGGGGTAGGGGCCGGCCAGATCCCAGGTCTGGAAGAACGGGCCCCAGTCGATGTACTTCGCGATCTCGGCAAGGTCAAAATTCTTGAACACCCGCTTGCCGATGAACTTCGGTTTGGTGGGCTGGTAAGCCGCCCAGTCGATCGGCGTCTTGTTGGCGCGCGCCTTGTCGATGGACCACATCGGCACCTGCTTCTTGTTGGCGTGTTGCGTGCGCACCTTGTCGTAGTCGGCGTTCAGAGCGGCAATGGTCTGCACGCGGTTGTCGCCCAGCAGGCTTTGCGCCACGCTGACGCTGCGTGAGGCATCGGGCACATAGACCACGGGGCCCTCGTAGTGCGGCGCGATCTTCACGGCGGTGTGCACGCGGCTGGTGGTGGCGCCACCGATCATGAGCGGAATGCTGTTCTCGCGGAAATGCGGATCTTTCTGCATCTCGCCCGCCACGTACTGCATTTCTTCCAGGCTGGGCGTGATCAGACCCGAAAGGCCCACGATGTCGGCGCCTTCTTCTTTGGCCTTGGCCAGAATTTCGTGGCAGGGCACCATCACGCCCATGTTCACCACCTCATAGTTGTTGCACTGCAGGACCACGGTGACGATGTTCTTGCCGATGTCGTGCACATCGCCCTTCACCGTGGCGATCACGATCTTTCCCTTGGCTTTCACGTCACCACCAGCGGCGGCCAGCGCGGCTTTTTCGGCCTCGATGTAGGGCAGCAAATGCGCCACGGCCTGCTTCATCACCCGCGCACTTTTCACCACCTGGGGCAGGAACATCTTGCCCTGGCCAAACAGGTCACCGACCACGTTCATGCCGTCCATCAGCGGCCCCTCGATCACGTTCAGCGGGCGCCCGCCGTCGGCCTCGATCTCGCGCCAGATTTCTTCGGTGTCTTCGGTGATGAACTCGTTCATGCCGCGCACCAGCGCATGTTTCAGGCGATCGCGAATCGGCAGCGCGCGCCATTCGTTTTTCTTGCTGTCGTCCTTGGCCATGCCTTTGGCGTTTTCGGCCACGTCCACGAGCCGCTCGCCGGCGTCGGCGCGGCGGTTCAAAACCACGTCTTCCACCCGCTCGCGCAGCTCGGGTTCCAGCTCGTCGTACACGCCGACCATGCCGGCGTTGACGATGCCCATGTCCATGCCGGCCTGAATCGCGTGGTACAGGAACACCGTGTGAATGGCTTCGCGCACCGGGTCGTTGCCACGGAAGCTGAACGACACGTTGCTCACGCCACCGCTCACCTTGGCGCCAGGCAGGTTCTGTTTGATCCAGCGGGTGGCGTTGATGAAGTCGACCGCGTAGTTGTTGTGCTCTTCGATGCCGGTGGCAATCGCGAAAATGTTGGGGTCGAAGATGATGTCTTCAGGCGGAAAACCCACTTCGTCCACCAGCACACGGTAGGCCCGTTCGCAAATCTCGATCTTGCGCTCGTAGGTATCGGCCTGGCCCTTTTCATCAAACGCCATCACCACGGCTGCCGCGCCGTAGCGCTTGACCAGATTGGCCTGGCGTTTGAACTCGTCCACGCCCTCTTTCATGCTGATCGAGTTGACGACGCCCTTGCCCTGGATGCACTGCAGACCGGCTTCGATCACCTCCCACTTGGAGCTATCCACCATCACCGGCACGCGCGCGATGTCGGGCTCGCCGGCAATCAGGTTGAGGAACTTCACCATGGCGGCCTTGCTGTCGAGCATGGCTTCGTCCATGTTGATGTCGATCACCTGTGCGCCGTTGTCCACCTGCTGGCGCGCCACGGCCAGGGCCTGCTCGTATTCACCGTTCAGGATCATGCGGGCGAAAGCCTTGGAGCCGGTCACGTTGGTGCGCTCGCCAACGTTGACGAACAGGCTGTCGTCTCCAATGCGCAGGGGTTCAAGACCCGACAGCAGCATCTGCGGCAAGGCAAGGGAAGCGGGGGAGGTGGAAACGTCAGACATAGGGGCTCACCAGGGTTCTTTGAATAGCTGGTGAGCGCCGTTGGAAGCCGGAGAAACCGGCAGGTATCTGTGCGATGCCTGTGACTCAAGCCTGACACCGGCCCGTATCGGGCGGGTGCTGCAGCGCTCCTTGAGAGCTTTCGATTTTAACGGCGCCCGGCATCGCTGCGAAATCTCTTTCTCGCAGGTCGCTTTTCTGTGCCAATGCAGGCCGGTCCGACCACAACCCGAACCAGGCACAGTGACCCGATCGGTAAAACCCTACCCGCGGTGCGTGCGATGGGGTCGGCAGAGAATGGCGCCTCAATGGAGTCACCCTAATGAAAACCCTGTCTTTCATCCAGCGCAACCCCAATGGCCACTGGGTTGGCGACGGGTTTCCGGTGCGCAGCATTTTTTCGTACCAGGACAACCCGACCGCTTTCTCACCCTTCCTGCTGCTCGACTACGCCGGCCCAACCCGTTTTGACGCCACGACCCAGCGCCGGGGCGTGGGCCAGCATCCACACCGGGGGTTTGAGACCGTGAGCATCGTTTACCACGGTGAGGTGGCGCACCGCGACTCCACTGGTGCCGGTGGCACCATCGGCCCGGGAGGTGTGCAATGGATGACCGCCGCTGGTGGCATCGTGCACGAGGAGTTCCATGGAGAGCGCTATGCGCGCGATGGCGGGCCATTTGAAATGGTGCAACTGTGGGTCAATCTGCCCGCGCGCAACAAGATGGGTCCGCCGGGCTACCAGGGCATCACTGCCGCACAGACGCCCACCGTCGAATTGCCCGACGGAGCGGGCACGGCGCGTCTGATCGCCGGAGACTTCATGGGCGCCCAAGCGCCAGCCCATTCGTTCACGCCCATGCAGGTATGGGACTTGCAACTCAAAGCAGGCAGCACGGTTGTCTTGCCTGCCCCCGAGGGCCACACCACGGTGCCGCTGGTGCTCAGGGGCCTTGTGGCAACGCCTGAAGGGGTTGAGGCGAGCGACGCTGAAATGATGGTTTTCTCCCGTGAAGGCGAAGGGGTGACGCTGCATGTCCTGACCGACGCCACGGTGCTCTGGCTCTGTGGTGAGCCCATTGATGAACCGGTGGTGGGGTATGGTCCTTTTGTGATGAACAGCGAAGCCGAGATTCACCAGGCCTTTGCCGATTTTCAGAGTGGACGGTTTTGACCCCCCTCTTGTTCACCCGCCTCGCCAACGGTAGTCTCGGCTTGCAGGTCAGTGGTGGCGCAATTTTTCCAGGAGAACACGATGCTTGAAATGGTGATCAATGCCCGCGAGGCCGATTTGGGCCATGGGCTCAAGGTTCGGCGCGTTCTGCCTTTTGCCAAACGGCGCAATGTGGGGCCTTTCGTGTTTCTGGACCATGCGGGCCCGGTGCCGCTGCCGTCCGGATACGACCGAAAATCCGATGTGCGGCCCCATCCCCATATTGGCCTGTCGACCGTGAGTTACCTGCTGAGTGGCCAGATCACGCACCGCGACAGCCTCGGCACGCTGCAGATCATTCGACCCGGCGAAGTCAACTGGATGACAGCCGGGCGCGGCATCACCCACTCTGAACGCTTTACACACCCCGACTCCTACGCGGATGGTGGTCTGGAGCTGATGCAACTGTGGGTCGCATTGCCTGAGGCAGACGAAGAAACCGGGCCTGCTTTCACCCACTATCCCAAGGAGGCGCTGCCCGAGCAAAACACCGGTGGCGTCTGGAGCCGCCTTGTCGCGGGTACAGCCTATGGCCAGACCAGTCCCGTGCAAACCCATTCGCCGCTGTTTTTCCTGCATGTGGAAATGACCCCGGGAGCGCGCCTGCCTTTGCCCGGTGGCTACAGCGAGCAAGCGGTTTACGTGGCCAAAGGCGAGGTGGAGCACGCTGGCGCGGTGTACGCTGCAGGGCAGTTGCTGGTTTTTGACGGTGATAACACGGCCCAGATCAGCGCGGGTGCGGCTGCCACGCTGATGGTTTTTGGCGGTGAGCCGCTGGGTGAACGCCACCTGTTCTGGAACTTCGTATCGTCGCGCAAAGAGCGCATCGAACAGGCCAAAGCCGACTGGCGGTCCGGACGCTTTGCCCTCCCGCCCGATGATTGTGAGGAGCGCATTCCGTTACCTGAATAGGGTCATGTGAGCCTGTGTGCGCTGCGCTGACAAACGGCGTGTGGCAGCCCTGTGCATTTGCAAACTGTGGCATCCGGCGCACAATCGACTCTGGCTTTTCCCTGTCACCGACCCCTCATTTCAGCTTTAACCTGCATGTCTTTTATCGGCAAATTTTTCGGTTCACGTTTTGGTGGGGACGGCCCCGAGTCCCAGTTGCCGTCGGAGCGCCGGGCTGCGGTGGGTGCCTCGGTCAGTGCCCATGAAGCGGCGCTGTTGCTGCGCGCGCCAACGGCGCTGATGCAGCTCAGCGAGATCGAAGCGCTCGTGGTGGTGGGCTTCATGCGCCCCTGCCAGTTTGAAACGGGCGCGACCATCATTCGCCAGGGCGAAACCGACGACACCGGCTTCATGGTGCTCGTGCTCAGCGGAGACATCACGGTCGAAACCGTGATGGCCAGCCGCGCCAATCCTGCCACGGTGACGGTGCTCGGTCCGGGCAGCCTGATTGGCGAGATGGCCCTGGTGGACGGCGGTGCTCGTTCCGCTTCGTGCATCGCCAGTTCGCAGGTGCGCTGCGCCGTGCTCACGCGAGAAGCGCTGGAGGCACTCATCGCCGAGCAACCCGCAGTGGCCGCCAAACTCATGACCGCCGTGGCCCAGCGTCTGGGCGAGCGCTTGCGCGAAAGTGGCCACAAACTGCAGGTCTACAGCAACCTGGTCAAAACCATGCAACAGGAAATTGACGCTCTGATGCCAACCCCCGATCGTCGCCTGAAATAGCAGCCTGCCGGTATCTGAGGCGCCACTTTTCATGGTGGCCGACGACGTTCGTCGCCCGCGACCTTTCCGCCATATGCCCCGCTGGATAGCCGCTATGTGTTCCGGCCCATGCAACCCGAGCAGCATGGCGGCAAGCTTGGGCGGTCCGGATACCCCGTTTCGACTTGCCCAGAGGCCCGCCAATGACCGCAAAACAACCCCCTTTGGAACTTGAGCGCCTGCGCATGCTGCCCAAAGCGGAGGTGCATTTGCATCTGGAGGGCGCCTTCGAGCCCGCCGTTCTGGCGCAATGGGCCCAGGAGGCTGGCGTGCCCATGCCAAGACCGGTCGAGCACCTGCTGGACTTTCAGGGCCTGGCCGATTTTTTGCATTTTCTGGACTGGGCCTGCGGCCTGGCCTCCACCAGTGAACGGCTGGCCGAGCTCAGCCATGGTCTGAGCAAGCGCCTCGCGGCCAGTGGCGTGGGCTATGCCGATGTGATCGTCAATCCCACCCACTGGCACGCCTGGGATGGCCGGTTGAAAGCCATGCTGGATGCCATCGACGCGGGCTTCAGCGCTGCCGAGCGCGAAGGTTTTACGCCGGTGGGCCTGTGTGTCAGCCTGCTGCGCACCCAGTCGGCTGACGACGCTGTGCAACTGGTGAATGCCCTGATCGAGCTGGCCCATCCGCGTGTGGTCGCCCTGTCCATCGATGGCAATGAAGCAGCGGCGGGGCGCACCGGCCCGCGCTTTGTCGAGGCGTTTCGGCGCGCGGGAGCGGCGGGCCTGAAGCGAACCGTGCACGCCGGTGAGTCCAGCGGGCCAGAAGGCGTGCGCGATGCCATCGAACTGTTGGGGGCAGACCGGATCGACCACGGTGTTCGCGCCATCGAAGACCCCGGCGTGGTGCGGTTGCTGGTCGAGCGGGGCATTCCGCTGGGCATCTGCCCCACTTCCAATATCCTGCTCGGGGTCTGCCCATCGATCGAGAGGCACCCCATCGAACGGCTGCGCCAGGCGGGTGTCCGGGTGTCGATCAACACCGATGATCCGGTGTTGCTGGGCACCACGCTGGAGAAGGAATACGCCTTGTGCCGCTCGGCCTTCGGCTGGTCAGATGATGTGCTCAGAGCTGTGGCGCGCACGTCGATCGAAGCGAGCTTCGCCGGCGAGGTGGTGAAAGACCGTTTGAGGCAGGCGCTGAGTCGTTGGTGAGGTCTTGCAACCAGTGGCGCCATGCGCCATGGCTGCGATGCTGTGTCCGGCCTCTGACAGGCGCACGGACGTTTTGGCCCCATGCTTGGGCGCTCCCTGCCTATACTCTGCGCCACCATGCCCCTTCGAACCACCCATCTGCCCGCCTGTGACGGCCTGTTCGCTGCGAAAGTGCCGGCATGAAAAACCCGCAACGGATCGTGCCTGTGGTCGTACCTGGATCGGTGCTGATCATGGGGGCGGGCAGCGTGGGTTGCTACATTGGCGGCTGCTTGCAGGCGGCGGGTGTGACGGTGGACTTTGTCGGGCGCCCGCGCGTGCTTGATGCGCTGCGTTGCCATGGCTTGCGGATCACCGATCTGGACGGCGCCGATCACCAGCTGCCCCCCGACGCGCTGAGGCTTCACGAGCACACCCCTGCCGGGCTTGAGCCCGCGCTGGTGCTGCTTTGCGTGAAGAGCCCGGCCACGGCCCAGGCCGCGGCAGAGCTGGCCGACCAGCTGCCATTCAACACGCTGGTGCTCTCCATGCAAAACGGCTTGCGCAATGCCGAGCAGGCCAAGGCGGCGGCGCCGGGCCTGCGTGTGTTGCCGGGCATGGTGCCCTACAACATCGCCGAACTGGCTCCAGGCCAATTCCACCGGGGCACGACAGGCCATCTGGCCACCCGGGACTCCCGTGCCCTTGACGCCTGGCTGCCCGTTTTTGCCGCTGCGGGCATACCGCTGGATGTGCACGCCGACCTGAAGCCGATTCAATGGGGCAAGTTGCTGCTCAACCTCAACAACCCGGTCAATGCTCTGTCGGGGCTGCCGTTGCTCGCCGAGCTGCTCGATGCGCGCCACCGGCGGCAATTCGCGGCGCTCGTGAAAGAGGCTTTGGGTGTGATGGAAACGGCGGGCATCCGGCCCGCGCGCCTGACGCCCATGCCATGGCCGTTGTTTGTGCTGGTGCTGCGTCTTCCCACGCCGCTGTTTCGCCGCATCGCTGCGCGCATGCTGCGCATCGACCCCAAAGCGCGCTCCAGCATGGCCGACGACCTGGCGCTGGGCCGTGTCACAGAAATCGACGCCTTGAGCGGCGAGGTGGTGCGCCTGGCCCATTCGCTGGGCATTCGCGCTCCGCTCAACGAAACCATGGTGGCGCGCATCCGGGCGGTTCATTGAGCCCGCGCCCATCAAGCGGGTCCTGGCACGTCAGGTGTTGGGCGCCGTCTTGCTGCTCCAGACCATGGTGATGGCCAGAATGCCCAGCACCACACCCAGCGAGACCGACACTGGAATTTTGAAAACGTCGATCAGCATCATCTTGCTGCCGATGAAGACCAGGATCACCGCCAGCCCATAGTTGAGCAGGTGGAAGCGGCTGGCCGCCGCCTGCAGCAGGAAGAACATGGCACGCAGGCCGAGAATGGCGAAGACGTTGCTGGTCAGCACGATGAACGGGTCCTTGGTGATCGCGAAGATGGCGGGGATGGAGTCCACCGCGAAGATCACGTCCGTCAACCCCACGAGGCAGATCACCATCAACAGTGGCGTGGCGATCTTCCTGCCGTTTTCCACCGTCCAGAATTTTTCGCCGTCGTAGTGCTGGCTCACGGGCAAGACCTTGCGCAGCAGCCTGAGCGCAGGGTTGTCCTCCAGGCTCTCTTCCTTGCCGGCGGCCCACCACATCTTCACACCGGTCAGGATCAGGAACGCTCCGAACAGGTACAGGATCCAGTGGAACTCCGACAGCAGCCAGCCGCCCAGCAGAATCATGATGGAGCGCAGGAAAATCGCGCCGATGATGCCGATCATCAGCACCCGCTTCTGGAACGCCGAAGGCACCGCGAAGTAGGTGAAGATCAGCAGGAAAACAAAAATGTTGTCGACCGCCAGGCTCTTCTCGATCAGGTAGCCCGTCAGGAACTCCAGCGATTTTTCATTGGCGACGGCGGTGGAGCCCGTGCTGTCCTTGACGGCCCACCAGAACAGCGCGTTGAACACAAAGCTCAGGCCCACCCAGACCAGCGACCAGTTGACCGCCTCCTTGATCGTGACCTCGTGCGCGCCCTGCTTTTTGAGCACGACAAAGTCGACGAACAGCGCCGCGATCACAAAGACAACGAAGACGATCCACAGCCACAGGGGCGCAATGGTTTCCATGAGCGACAAGCCTCAGTTTGGGTGTTGTTGAGAAACACCCCGCAAGGTCTTGCCTGAGGGGGGCGGAATCATCAAAGACCCTGCCCCACCCGAAGTTTCCGGCCGTGTGATCTTGTGGATCACACCGCGTGTTGACGAAAACTTCCCCGCGTCAACGGCCAGACGCAAAGGCCCGGGTGGTGACGTGAATGGCTACTCCCCTTGAAGGGAAACCGCGATTGTCAAAGTCTCACGCAGACCCGGCAAGTGGAAGCTGCTTCAGGAAAAACAGAAGGGTCGTTCTGCAACACGTCCGTGTCCGCCGGAGACCTGGCGCTGGCAGCCCGCTCGCCCCAAAACTGGTGAGCCGCCGTCAGGCCGCGACCGGATCTTCCTTGTAAAACACGCCGCGCTTCAGGTTGCGGGGCGGTTGCGAGCCCACGCTCTGGTGGATCGCCTCGATGTGTTGCGGCGTGGTGCCACAGCAGCCGCCCACGATATTCACCAGACCCTCGGCCGCGAACTCGCGCAGCAGGCGGCTGGTGACATCGGGCGTTTCATCAAACCCGGTGTCGCTCATGGGGTTGGGCAGTCCGGCGTTGGGGTAGCAGCTGATGAAGGTGTCGCCTGCGACCTTGCTCAACTCCTGGATGTAAGGGCGCATCAGTGTGGCGCCCAACGCGCAGTTCAATCCCACGGCGAGCGGCTGGATGTGGCGCACGCTGGCCCAGAAGGCCGTCACCGTCTGGCCGCTCAGGATGCGGCCAGAAGCATCGGTCACGGTGCCGCTGATGATCACCGGCAGGCGCTCGTTGCTGTTGGCGAAGTATTCGTCGATCGCAAACAGCGCGGCCTTGGCGTTGAGCGTGTCGAAAATGGTTTCCACCAGCAGCACATCGGCACCGCCTTCCACCAGCGCCTCCACTTGTTCCAGGTAAGCGGCGCGCAGCTGCTCGAACGTCACGTTCCGGGCGCCGGCGTCGTTGACGTCGGGGCTGATGCTGGCGGTCTTGGGGGTTGGGCCCAGAGCGCCGCACACGAAGCGTGGCTTGTCTGGCGTTGAGAACTTGTCGCAGGCTTCGCGGGCAATGCGGGCCGAGGCCACATTCATTTCCCGCGCAAGATCGGCCATGTCGTAGTCACTTTGCGCAATGGTGGTCGCGCCAAAGGTGTTGGTTTCGATCAGGTCGGCGCCGGCGGCCAGGTAGCTTTCGTGCACATCGCGGATCACGTCGGGCCGGGTCAGGCTCAGCAACTCGTTGTTGCCCTTCACATCTTTGTGGAAGTCCTTGAAACGCTCACCGCGGTAAGCCGCCTCGTCGAGCTTGAAGCGCTGGATCATGGTGCCCATGGCGCCATCGAGCACGGCAATGCGGTTCTTGAGGATCTCAGGCAGAGCCTGTGCGCGGGTGTAGGTTGGAGCGGTCATGGAGAGGATTGTAGGAAGTCCGGGCGATGCGCGCCGGCGCCCCGGCATTTGCCCGCTGTTTTTCATTGCGGCCGTGGGTGTCTGCACGGCGTGTGCGCGGGCTCGATGCCACTTCGCAGCCGGGGGCGTTCACCCGGGGCGCGGGTCGCTCATTGGGACACGCAGCGCCATGAGCCCGGCAACCCAATCCATGAAAACGCGCAGCTTCGCACCGACGTGGCGGTTGGCCGGGAAAACCACATACAGCGGCATGGTTTCGAAACGCCACTCTTCAAACAGGGGCACCAGCTCGCCCTGGGCAAGGTACGGCGCTGCCATGTAGCTGGGCACACACATCACGCCCATGCCGGCCAACCCTGCGGCGAGATAGGCGTTGCCGTCGTCCACCGCGACCACATACCGCCCTTGTACTTCAAGTTGCACGCCATCGCGGCGCATGGCGATGGGTGTGATATGGCCGTTGCGGGCGCCGAGAAAGCCCACGGTGCGGTGGGGGCTGTCTTCCAGCGCCTGGGGGTGTGCCGGTGTGCCGCACCGTGCCAGGTAACTGGGTGCGGCATAGACGCCCAAGGGCAGCTCGCCCACCCGCCGGGCTGTCAGCGATGAGTCGGCCAGCTCGCCGGCGCGCAAGACGCAGTCGATGTGGTCGCTGACGAGGTCCACCATGCGGTCGCTGACGCCCATGTCCAGCTGGATATCGGGGTAGCGCGCGTGGAAGTCCGGCAACGCGGGCATCAGGATCAGACGGGCAATGGGGCTGGGCACATCGACGCGAAGACGGCCTTTGGGCGCGGCCGATGCGCTGGACACACTGGTGTCGGCGTCTTCCAGGTCGGCCAGCAACCGGACAACCCGCCCATAGTAGACCGCGCCGTCTTCGGTCAGGCGAACCGTTCGCGTGGTCCGGTGCAGCAGCTTCACGCGCAGGCGCGACTCCAGTTGTTGCACCAGTTGCGTGGCAGTGGTGCGGCTCATGTGTAGGGTTTGCGCGGCTTTGGTGAAGCTGCCAGCCTCCACCACGCGGGCGAAGGTTTGCATCGCATCAAAACGGTCCATGTCGACTCCTGGTTACCCGATGGATTGTTTGAAATTCACAAACAGTGATTGTGCGATTGGCCTGTTTATCTGGCGTTGCCGCACATCTAAAGTCCTTCGGCAGCGGCCGGCAAATGCCTGCCTTGCTCCGTTTGCCGCTGTATTGAAAGCGGTCTTTCCATTTTCCAAACAAGGACTCCCATGACGGCACGCGACGTTGTTTTTCCCGCCGGGCGCCAAGCCCTGTACGACCAGAACCGTTATTCACCGGCGATCCGCTCCAACGGCTTTCTGTTTGTCTCCGGCCAGGTGGGCAGCTTGCCCGACGGCTCGCCCGAAACCGGTCTGGAAGCACAGGTTCGGCGCGCCTTCGCCAATCTGAACGCGATCCTGGAAGCCGCCGGCTGCACCTTCAAAGACGTGGTCGATGTGACCGTCTTCATCGTCGATCCTGCAACCCGGTTCGAACGCATCTGGAACGTGTTTGGAGAAAACTGGGGTGAAGCCCCGTACCCGACCTTGACGGGCGTGGGCGTGACCTGGCTTTACGGCTTTGACTTTGAGATCAAGGTGATCGCCAAGCTGCCGGACACCGCTGTGAACTGACCGCAATCCGGTGAGGCTGGGGCCCGATGTGCCTGGAACGAGGGTTTTCCACAGTTCCCTCTTGGGCGGGCCGGCTCCTACAATGATTGGAAACCGGTTTCAGGCCAATGCAACGGCCTGCAAAGCAGGCCATTGGCTAAACGGTTTGGCGGTTCTCCAACCGGCTCTTGATGGCCTCTTGTGTCACCGAGCCACAGCACTAAAGAGGTGAATTCATGAAGCGCAGAAATCTCATCATCAGCTCGCTCACATTGGTGGGTACCCTGGCGGCACTGCCCGCGCTGGCGGCCTATCCTGAGAAACCGGTTACCGTCATTTGTCCCTGGTCGGCCGGTGGTGGCACCGACACCTTGCTGCGCGCGCTGTCCAAAGAAGCCGAGAAGCACCTGGGTCAAACCATCAACGTGGTCAACCAGACTGGAGGCGCTGGCGCCATTGGTCACAATGCGATCCGTGCTGCGCGCCCAGACGGCTACACGGTGGGCATGATCACCTTCGAACTCAACTCCTTGCCACCACAGGGCCTGGTGCCGTTCACCTGGAAAGACTTTGATCCCCTGATGCGCATCAACTCGGATCCCGCCGCGTTGACCGTCAAGGCCGACGCGCCGTACAGCAGCGTGCGGGGATTCATGGACTACGCCAAGGCCAACCCCGGTGAGATCACGATTGGCAACTCCGGCCCGGGTTCGGTCTGGCATATCGCCGCCGGTTTGGCCGCCGACAAAACTGGCGTCACCGTGAAGCACGTGCCATTTGACGGCGCAAACCCTGCGGTCACCGCGCTGGTGGGCGGACACATCAAGGCCGTGGCGGTGTCCGTCGCCGAGGTGAAAGGCCAGGTACAGGCCGGCAATCTCAAAATTCTGGGCGTCATGTCCAGCGAACGCGACAAGATCTTCCCCGACGTGCAGACCTTCAAAGAACAGGGTGTTGACGTGCAGTTTTACACCTGGCGCGGCCTGGCCTTGCCCAAGGGTGTGCCCGCTGAAGCCAAGACCAGGATCGCCGACGCCTACAAAAAGGCCTTTGACTCCGCCGAGTTCAAGGACTTTGCCGCCAAGGCATCGCTCAACCTGTCATACCAGGACTCTGCAGCGTTCACACAGTTCCTGGGCCAAAACGCCAGCGATGTGGAGTCGGTCATGAAGGGCCTTGGTTTGGCCAAGAAGTAAGGGGAAAGGTGTTTGGGGGGGCGCCATGTGCTCCCCCCATTTTTTGTCAACGGGGACCTGCGCGGTCCCTGGCTGGATGGGGCTGCATATGAAAGTCGCTGACATTGTCGGAGGGCTGATCGGGATCTTCACGGGGCTGTGGGTCTTGTGGACCAGCTCGAACATGCCAGCCGATGTGGTAATGAAGATCGGGCCAGGCTTCTTTCCGAGCATGCTGGCCGGTGGCTTGATTCTGTTCAGTGGGGCGCTGCTGGTCAAAGCCATTCAAGGCAAGAGCAAAGGCAGGCTTGAATCCCGGCAGTGGTCGGACGTGGGTGTGCGCCGGGGCTTGATCACGCTGTGTGCGGCGATCCTGTTTGTCGCGGTCATGGAACCCCTGGGTTTCATCCCGACCAGCATCGTGTTCCTGACTTTCATGATGTGGGTGCTGGGCAAACGCAACCCCTTGCTCATTGGCCTGGTCCCCACCCTGATCACGGCGGGTGTCTGGCTGGTGTTTGAAAAACTGCTTCACCTGTCCATGCCACCCGGCGTGCTGGACAGCTTGCTTTAGCCAGGACGCTTGACCATGGGAATCAATTGGGACCTTCTCGTTTCGAGCTACTCGGCGGTTTTTTCGCCAGGCATCATTTTGATGATCTGCATCGGCACGGCCGCTGGCATCACCATGGGGGCGCTGCCAGGCCTAACTGCGACCATGGGTGTCGCGCTCCTGGTGCCGCTGACCTTCGGGCGTGCGCCGCTGGAAAGCATTTCCATGCTGATCGGCATTTATTGTGGTGCCATGTATGGGGGCTCCATCTCGGCCATATTGATACGAACACCGGGCACCCCGGCTGCGGCTGCCACGTTGCTGGAGGGCTACCCGATGGCCCAACGCGGCGAAGCGGGGCGCGCGATGTCGATGGCCTTGTTCGCGTCCTTTTTCGGCGGCGTGGTGGGCGCACTGATCATGACCTTCGCCTCGCCGCTCATTTCCGGAGTGGCGCTGGAATTCGGGCCGGTTGAATACTTTGGCCTCGCCGTTTTTGGATTGTCGGTCATCGTCTCCATCTCGGGGCGCTCGCTGATCAAAGGCGCCATGTCGGCCTTTTTCGGGTTGATGATCGCCACCATTGGTTTTGACCCGATTTCCGGCTTTCCCAGGTTCACTTTCGGGATGATCGAAATGATGGAAGGCCCGCCCTTCATTCCCACATTGATTGGCCTGTTTGCCGTCTCTGAGGTTTTCAACGAGGTGCAAAAGACCGGCAAGATTGAGCGAGTCAAGGCGAACATCGACCGGTACCTCCCCAGCTGGGCAGATATCAAAAAGACCTTCAAGACCCTGACCAGATCGAGTGTGATCGGCACAGGCATCGGAGCCATACCCGGTGCGGGGGGCGACATCGCCGCGTTTGTTGCCTATGGCGAGGCCAAACGGAACGCCAAGCATCCCGAGCGTTTTGGCACCGGTGAAATCGAGGGCCTCGCGGCGAGTGAGAGCGCCAACAACGCCTGCTCGGGCGGCGCGATGATTCCCCTGTTGTCGCTGGGCGTTCCGGGCGATGCGGTCACGGCCGTGCTGCTGGGTGCTTTCGTGGTTCAGGGCCTGCAACCCGGCCCCATGCTCTACAAAGAGCACATGGATTTTGTGTACCAGATCTTTGCTTCCATGATGCTGGCGCAGATAGCCATGCTGTTCATCGGCGCGGCTGGGATTCGAATGTTTGCCAAGGTGATTCTGGTGGACCGGGCCATCTTGACTCCGTCGATCTTTGTGATGTCGATGGTGGGCGCCTATGCCATGCGCAGCAATGTGTTTGACGTCTACACCACGTTGGCTTTCGGCATCCTGGGTTACGTGATGCAGCGCTACGACTACCCCCTCTCTCCGATTTTGTTGGCGCTCATTCTTGGACCGATGGCCGAGTCCAACCTGCGGCGTGCGATGGTGATTTCAGGCGGCGATCCCCTGATCCTGTTCAGCCGCCCGATCGCGGTGGGTCTGATGCTGCTGGCGGTGGCTGCGCTGGTGCTCTCGATCCGCGGCCACCGAAAGATCGAAGCCAAACTGGCCGCGACCGAAGGGGCGGGCGCACGCGGGTCCTGAACCTTACCCAGGCTGGTTCAGGCCGCTGCATTTCCTCGGATCTGCCGTCCCGGCACCCATGGTGGGGCCAGAAATGTTTGACGGACTGACCCCTATGTACCGGGATTGAGCACCACCACCCGCTGCCCAAGCCAGGGCTGTTGGAATGAGCGCCCTCATTCCTACATGGCAGGGCCGGGCGGACGCCCCTAGGCAAACCGCCAATCCGGGCGCATGCTTGGTGGCTCGATCCGCGCTCGCCCCTTCGTTTGCGCCGAAGCGAAAGAAGGTCGCATGCCTATTTCTATGTGAAAGCTGGAGGACACTGGCGGCAGACAACTGGCGCATGGGGGGCGCACCAAATGCACCAAGGCGACGGCTAACCGTACCAATCGTGGTTCGATTCCCCCCCTGCGCTGAGGCCTGGGGGTTCGCTCTGCAACGGTCCGGTTCACCGGCGTGTCAAGCCGAGCCGTGCCGCCTGCAGCGCGGCGCGTCTGGTTGCGGTAGAAGGATCTGGCTGATTCGAACCGGCTCTTGGGCTCCTGTTCACTGTGGCCCGTGCGCCGGCCATCTTGATAGGACTTCGCATGACAACTCAGCACCAACGCCTGACCGTGTTGGGCACCGGTTCCGTGGGGCTGGGGGTGGCCGCCGCCTTTGCGCAATCCGGCCATGCGGTCACGCTGCTGACGCGGGGCGATGAATCTGTCAACTTGCTGCGGCGCGAAGGCCTCCATGTCACCGGTGTTTCGGGGGAGCACACCATCGTGCCCGGCGCGATCAACGTGGACGACGCCAGCCATCCCGGTGCCACCAGCCTGGCTTGTGATGTGTTGATCGTTGCAACCAAGGCTTACCAGGTGGCAGATGCGGTGCGCGCCATGGTGACCCAGTGGCAGGTTGGCGGCGGGTCGGGACCCCGCGCCGTGTTGCTGATGCAAAACGGCTGGGGCTCGGCCGACGAAGCGCGGGCCCTTCTGCCCCCGCATGTCGGGCTCTTCTCAAGCATGATGATGATTGGCAGCGAACGGCGCGCGCCCAACCACGTGCACATCAACGGGGTGGCTGGCCCGTTGCGTGTGGGCACACTGTATGGATGCGAAGCAGGGAACATGCGGGCGCTGGCCGACTCGGCCGGCTCCGGCATCTTGTCTGTTGTCTACGATGCCGACATTGAGCCTGCCATGCTCAACAAATTCCTCTTCAACTGCTGCCTCAACGCCGTGGGTGCCCTCACCGGTCAGACCTATGGTGAACTGGTGACCCACTCACACTCACGCCATCTCATTGGCAGGCTGGCAGATGAAGCTATCCGCGTGCTTGCCGCTGCTCGCCAATACCAGGCCGCCGCGCCAGACGGCGCACGGTATGTGGCGGACGTGCTGATGCCTGTTGTGATTCCCAGTGGCGCGAACCACCGGTCATCCATGGCGCAAGACGTGAGCGCAGGGCGACGCACCGAAATCGACTATCTGAATGGGGCCATCGTGGATATGGGCCGCACACACGGGGTCGAAACGCCGTTCAATGAAGCGGTTGTCTCGTTGATACATGCGCTGGATCGCAGCGGGTCGTAGGTGCGGAGACGAAAGCCTGCGGGCCTGCGGTGCCGCCCGGTCTGCCCGCTCAACAGCCGGGGGAAGACCGGGCGCATGGACAATGAACCGCCTGTCATGCCCATACCGCTTTGAAGCGGGCGGGCATGGTGGCCGGTGGCGCGTTACAGTGTCTGCCGCTGTGTGAAACCGCTTCTGCATGGAGTGGCCACAGCCCCGCCCGTACCGGCCAACCCTTCGCAGGGGCCTTTCTTCAAGAGTCCTGCGTTTCTATACCGACCCCGACCTCCCCATGACCACCGCTATGTACACCCACTCCGTTCCCGTTTTCAAGCAAATGCTGACAGCCTTGAAAACCATTCTTTCGCAGACCAGCGAACACGCCGCGGCCAAGGGCATCGAGCCCGATGCCCTGCTGCAGGCCCGCCTGTTCCCCGACATGTTTCCCCTGCTCAAGCAGGTGCAGATTGCCGCCGATTTTTCGCGCGGCATTTCGGCCCGCCTGGCGGGTGTGGATGTGCCTGTTTACGAAGGCCAGGAAAAGACCTTTACCGATCTGGACGCGCTGTTGGCACAGACCCTGGCCTTTCTCGACAGCGTGAAGGCGGCCCAGTTTGAAGGCAAGGAAAGCAGCGAGATTGTCTTGCGCCCTGGTACGCCCAAGGAAAAGAAACTCAGTGGACAGACCTACCTGGCCAACTACGGTTTGCCGCAGTTCTTCTTCCACGTCACCACCGCCTACGACATCCTTCGCCACAATGGTGTGGCCGTCGGCAAGCGCGACTACATGGGCGCTTACTGAGCGCGCCAACCCCTGGGGTTGCGGGCTGAACTTGATCTCGCCGCCCCCGGGTCGAAAGAGAAGTGCCGCTCACCGATTCGGCGCCAGATGGCGGCGGGGCGTGTGCGGCTTAACATGGCGGACCGCTTTGCCGCGCATGCCCATGACAGCACCCTTAACCCTTTCCCCACTCCCCGAGGGCAGCCCCGCTCACGCCCAATGGCGCGACGACCTGCCGCGCTGGCGCCACCTGGTGCAGGCGCGCTGGTTGCACGCCTTGCTGGCGGGTGCCGCGGTGGAAGCCGCGCCTGAAGGTGCATGGCATGTGTTTGAAGTGGGTGAAGGGCCGTGGAGCAGCGCACAGGCGCCCACCTTGCCCGGCGCCCGCTGGCTGGATGTGCAGCGGTTCGAACATGGCCCCTTGTGGAACAAGGTGCCCGATGAGGTGTTGCTGCGACAACTGGGCGAACTGGGCATACGGCACGACACCACCGTGGTGCTGGCCGGTCGCAAAGGGGTGGCCAATGCCCGCATGGCCCACCTGCTCCTGTACGCCGGTGTGGGCGACGTTCGCCTGCTGGACGGCGGCACACAAGCCTGGGTGCGGGCGGGCTTTCCAGTCGCCCGAGAAGCACCGCCAGCGCCTCAACCGGTGGCGACCTTTGGCCTGGCGCGAGTGGCCTGCCCGCAGTACCTGGTGGACACCGCGCAAGTGCGGACGCTGCAGCAAAAACCCGATGCCACACTGGTGAGCATCCGCACCTGGGGCGAATTCACGGGTCGAACATCAGGCTACGACTACATCGCGGCAGAGGGCGACATCGCTGGCGCCCGCTGGGGTCATGCGGGTGCGGATGGCGATGTGAATGACATGAGCGCTTTTCACACCCGGGAGGGCCTGATGCTGGACGCGGCCGCCATCGAGGCGCTGTGGCACAGCCAGGGCATCGAAGCCCATGGCCACACGGTCTTTTATTGCGGCACGGGCTGGCGCGCATCGCTGGCGTTCTACTACGCCTGGCTGATGGGCTGGGCGCAAATCTGCGTGTACGACGGCGGCTGGCTCGAATGGAGCAGCGACCCGGCCAACCCGACCATCAACCGGCAACTGCTCCCCAACGACCGAAGCACCCTCGCTCAGGCTTCAGCCCGGGACTTCAGTATGGATGCCCAACCGTGACCCAGCCTGTGCGCCCCATCGACCTGCCTGAAGCGTCTCTGTTGAAGGGTTGCCGGGAATCCGGTGCCTTTGCGGACTGCTACACCTGTGAGGTGGCCGGCGCGGTATCCCACGCGGATTTCGTGGAAGCTTTTTACACCACCCGCCTGTTCAAGCTGGAACGGTTCGTCTTGCGCTGGCTGGCCCGCTGCCCGGCGACCGATGCCGACGCCAGGCAACTGGGCGAGGGCAGGGCAGACCGCTTTTCGGCCTGGCGCGTGGAGGCACGCGAAGCGAATCAGCTGCTGCTGGCGGATTTCACCGGACGCACCAAATCGTGGCTGATGGTGGGACCGGCAGCGGGCGGTAACGGGGCACCCCGCACCCAGCTGTATTTCGGCTCGGCCGTGCTGCCCCAGCCAAGGCGAAGCTCTACCGAGAAGGCGCGCATGGGCGTGGTCTTTCATGCCCTGCACGGCTTTCACCGGCTTTATTCGCGCCTGCTGTTGAGCGCCGCACGCTCGCGGTTGTTGCGGCGCAAGCGGCCAGACGTGCGCTGAGCTGAGGGCACTCGAAGCCTCAGAGGCTGGCCGCCAGCCTGGCGGCCTGGTCGATGGCGCGCTTGGCATCCAGCTCGCCCGCTTCCAGCGCGCCGCCAATCACATGCGCCGTTTTGCCTTGGGAGGCCAGTTCGTCGGCGAGCGTGCGCAATGGCAACTGGCCGGCGCACAGCACCACGTTGTCGCAGGGAATCCAGGTGGGGTTCTCGCGCTTCTCACCGTAGGACACCAGCAGGCCTTCCTCACCGATGCGCTCGTAGTTCACGCCGCCGATCATCTTCACGTGTTTGTGTTTCAGCGCCGTGCGGTGAATCCAGCCCGTGGTCTTGCCCAGACCGGCGCCCAGCTTGCCGGCCTTGCGCTGCAGCAGCGTGACCTGGCGCGCAGGCGGCGACACTTCGGGCGCCGCGGTGGCCAGGCCACCGGCGGCCAGCGCCGGATCGGTCACACCCCACTCGGCTTGCCAGGCCGGCAAGTTGAGGGTGGTCGATTGTTCCCGGCCGCCTTCGTGCACCAGGTACTCGGCCACGTCGAATCCGATGCCGCCCGCGCCCACAATGGCCACCCGCTGGCCCACTGGTTTGTGCTCGCGCAGCACCTCGATGTAACTCAGCACCTTGGGATGGTCCTGGCCCGGAATTTTCGGATCGCGCGGGCTCACGCCGGTGGCGATGACCACCTCATCGAACCCGTTGAGTGCACTGGTTTGCACCTCTTGGCCCAGGTGCAGTTCCACGCCCGTGGTTTCCACACGGCGGCGGAAGTAGCGCAGCATTTCGTCGAATTCTTCCTTGCCTGGCACCTGGCGCGCCATGTTGAGCTGGCCACCGATCTCGCTGGCCGCATCAAAGAGCGACACCGTGTGGCCGCGCTCGGCGAGCAGCGTGGCCGCCGTGAGGCCAGAAGGACCGGCGCCGACCACGGCGATGCGCCTGGCCTTGACCGCGGGCCGGTACACCAGTTCGGTCTCGCGGCAGGCGCGGGGGTTGACGAGGCAACTGGCCGTCTTGTTGACGAACACGTGGTCCAGGCACGCCTGGTTGCAGGCGATGCAGGTGTTGATCAGGTCGCTCTGGCCCTGGGCGGCCTTCTTCACGAACCCGGCATCGGCCAGCAGCGGACGCGCCAGCGAAACCATGTCGGCCATGCCGTCGGCCAGCAGTTGCTCGGCCACTTCGGGCGTGTTGATGCGGTTGCTGGTGACCAGCGGGGTGGTGATGTCCGAGGCGGCGAACTCGGTCTTCATTTTTTGCGTGACCCAGGCAAAGGCGGCGCGCGGCACGCTGGTGGCGATGGTGGGCACCCGCGCCTCGTGCCAGCCGATGCCGGTGTTGATGATGCTGGCCCCGCCCCGCGCGACCGCTTTTCCCAGTTGCACCACCTCGTCCCAGCTGCTGCCTCCGGGCACCAGATCGATCATGGAGAGGCGGTAGACGATGATGAAGTCTTTGCCCACGGCCTCCCGCGTGCGCTGCACGATCTCCAGCGGCAGGCGCATGCGGTTGCTGTAATCGCCGCCCCATTCGTCTTCGCGCTGGTTGGTGGCCAGGCTCAGAAACTGGTTGATGAAGTAGCCCTCGGAACCCATGATTTCGACGCCGTCGTAGCCCGCTTCGCGGGCCTTGGCGGCGCAGTTGACGAAGGCCCTGATCTGGCGCTCCACGCCGCGCGCCGAGAGCGCAAACGGTTTGAAAGGCGAAATCGGCGACTTCAAGCGCGAAGGCGCCACCGCCATCGGGTGGTAACCATAGCGACCGGTGTGCAGGATTTGCAGTGCGATCTTGCCGCCGGCCTGGTGCACGGCGTCGGTCACCACACGGTGGCGCTTGGCGGCGCCCGAGGTGGACAAGGTGCCGGCGAATGGCTTGGTCCAGCCAGCCATGTTGGGCGCAAAGCCACCGGTGACGATCAGGCCCACGCCGCCCTCTGCGCGCTCGCGGAAATACGCGGCGAGCCTGGTGAGATCGCGCCCCTCTTCGAGCCCGGTGTGCATGCTGCCCATGAGCACGCGGTTCTTCAACGACGTGAAGCCCAGGTCCAGCGGGGCCAGCAAATGGGGATAAGGCGAAGCGGCGGCGGTTGGATGGGGCATGTTCAACAATCCGTAAACAATCAGGGGAAGTGCGGTGCACAGGTCGAAAGAGCGGCATGGCCAGCGGGGCGGTGACCCCCCCTTCGTGCGCCGTGCGCTAGAAATATATTCTAGAATTAAATTCTATGGCAACCCGTCAATCACCCCCTGTTGTCGCCCGCGCGGCCAAGCCTGCGTCCGACACCGACACCGACACCGACACCGACACCGACACCGAGCCCGGCGATCGCCGCCAGGACATCCTCCAGGCCGCCCTGGCCTGTGCCACCGAGCGGGGGCTGGACGCGGTGTCGATCGAAGGCGTGCGCGCGCGCTGCGGTGCCAGCGTAGGCAGCATTTACCACCACTTCGGCAGCCGGGAAGGCATCGTGGCAGCGCTCTATGTGGCCCTGTTCCAGCGCCAGACCGCCGCCATTGCGGCCGCATTGCGCCACGCGCACACGCCGCAACAAGGCGTGCAGGCGCTGGTGCATGGTTACCTCGACTGGGTGGTGGCCTACCCCGATCAGGCCCGCTTCATGTTCCAGGCCCGGGGTCTGGCGACCCAAAGCGTGCGCAAGGCCGATCTCAATGTCTCGGCACAGCAGCGCAACCAGGCGCTGGTGGACTGGTTCGCGCCGCACCAGGCCCTGGGCACCGTTTTGCCCCTGCCCTGCGAGTTGCTGCCCTCGCTGGTGATGGGGCCTGTGCAGAGCTATTGCCGGGCCTGGTTGTCGGCCGAAGCCAGCGGCACGGGCAGCCTGCCTCCACCCACGCGCTTTCGCGACGAGCTGGCACAAGCCGCCTGGCAGGCCGTGGCCGGCCCGGGCCATGCCCGACAATAGCGGCATGAAACACCTGTCTCCCAAGGAAGCCTGGGCCTGGCTGCAGGCCGAGCGCACGCGCCTCGAAGCCGCCGGACAAGACGGCCCGCTGTTCGTGGATGTGCGCATGGAGATCGAATCCCTGTACGTGGGTCGCCCACCGGGCGTGGAGAACATCCCCTGGTACGAGTACCCCGATCTCACACCCGAGCCGCAGCGGTTTGCCGCCGCTGTCGAAGCAGAAGCGGGCTCCAAAGCGCGCCCTGTGCTGCTGATTTGCCGCAGCGGCAAGCGCACGCTGGACGCGGGCCAGGCCCTTGAGGCCGCGGGTTTTGTCGAGGTGGCCCATGTGGTCCACGGTTTTGAAGGGGATCTGAACGATGCCTTCAAACGCTCCAGCCTGAACGGCTGGCGGCACGACGACCTGCCCTGGGAGCAAATGTGAGCGGGGCGCAGGCATCGCCCGAAGGCGTTGTGGCCACCGCTTGCCGTGCTGAAGGCAAAGGTTGTCCATGGACATGATCGACGTCGCGCCCGAAGGCGAAACGCTGGAAACCTGCGCCGGCGTGCTGCAGGAGGTGTTTGGCTACGACGCCTTCCGTGGCCCGCAGGCCCAGATCGTTTCGCATGTGAGTGAAGGCGGTGACGCGCTGGTGCTGATGCCCACGGGTGGCGGCAAATCGCTGTGTTACCAGGTACCGGCCATCGTGCGGGAACGCGCCGGGCAGGGCCTCACGGTGGTGGTGTCGCCGCTGATCGCGCTGATGCACGACCAGGTGGGCGCGCTGCTCGAAGCCGGCGTGGCCGCGGCCTTCCTCAACTCCAGCCTCTCGCTGGAAGACGCGCAGCGCGTTGAAAAAGAAATGCTGCGCGGCGAGATCACGCTGCTCTACGCCGCCCCCGAGCGGCTGACCACGCCGCGCTTTTTGGCGCTGCTCGATTCGCTTCACGAGCGTGGCAAGCTCAGTCTGTTTGCCATCGACGAAGCCCATTGCGTGAGCCAGTGGGGCCACGATTTTCGGCCCGAATACCGCGGCCTGGTGGTGTTGCACGAGCGCTTTGCGGGCGTGCCCCGCGTGGCGCTCACCGCTACGGCAGACGACCTCACCCGCGCCGATATCGTCGAGCGCCTGCAGCTGGAAGAAGCGCGCACCTTCATCAGCAGCTTCGACCGGCCCAACATCCGCTACACCATTGTCGAGAAGAAAGATGGCACACAGCAACTGCTGCGCTTCATCCGCGACGAACACAGCAGCCCCCAGGGGCACGACGCCGGCATCGTGTACTGCCAGTCGCGCAAACGCGTCGAAGAGGTGGCGGGCATGTTGTGTGAAGCGGGCTTCAATGCCCTGCCGTACCACGCCGGGCTGGACGCCGCCAAACGCCTGAACCACCAGGACCGCTTCCTGCGCGAAGAGGGCCTGATCATGGTCGCCACCATCGCCTTTGGCATGGGCATCGACAAGCCCGATGTGCGCTTCGTGGCCCACCTCGACATGCCCAAGAACATTGAAGGCTACTACCAGGAGACTGGGCGCGCCGGACGCGATGGCGAAGCCGCCAACGCCTGGATGGTCTATGGCCTGCAAGACGTGGTGAACCAGCGCCGCATGATCGACGAGAGCCCCGCGGCCGACGAGTTCAAGCAGGTGCTGCGCGGCAAGCTCGATGCCTTGTTGACGCTGGCCGAGGCCAGCGATTGCCGGCGGGTTCGATTGCTGGGCTACTTTGGTGAAGCCAGTGAGCCCTGCGGGAATTGTGACAACTGCATCAAACCGCCGGAACTGCACGATGCAACAGAGGCGGCGCGCAAGGTGCTTTCGTGCATCTACCGTGTGCAGCAGGCCAGTGGCACCGCTTTTGGATCAGGCCACATCATGGACATCCTGCGTGGCAAGCAGACCGACAAGATGGCGCAGTACGCGCACGACAAGCTGTCCACCTTCGGCATTGGCGCCGACTGGTCCGAAACGCAATGGCGCGCGCTCTTGCGCCAGCTGGTTGCGCGCGAAGCGGTGCATGTCGATGCGGCGCATTTCAATACGCTGCACCTGGCCGAGGGCGCTCGTGCGATCTTGAAGGGTGGCGCCCAGGTGTGGATGAAGCAGCCCAGCGAAAAGCCCAGCCGCTCACGATCCAGGGGCAGCAGCCGCAATGCGGCCAACGACGTGGCGCCCGACGGGCAACCGCTCAGCCTGGCCCAGCGGGAGTGTCTGGATGCGCTCAAGGCCTGGCGCGCCGAAGTGGCCCGGGAACACAACCTGCCGGCCTTCGTGATCTTTCACGACGCCACCTTGCGCGCCCTGGCCGCTCAAATGCCCCAATCCCTGGCCGATCTGGACGGGGTGGCAGGTATCGGGCAGAAAAAACGCGAGGCCTATGGATCCGAGGTGCTGCGCGTGGTGAGTGCTTTTGTGTAGGTGATCCCTGCTCTGGGCCTGGCTTGTTACAACCAAGCTTTAAGTTGGCCCGGGAGTGGCGACCGTTCGTCGTTTTTTCGGATTTCTTTAGGGAAGAAAAGCTCAAGAAACCCCACCCAAAGCCGAAATGTTGAATAACGCTGGAGAAGCCCCTCCAGTCTGCATTCAATCTGACGGAGTTCGCCATGTTCTTTAAGCTGCCCTGGTTTTCGAAAACCAAGAAGGTCAACTATGGAGACACCCAGGTGATGGAGCTGGATTTCCTCGTGGACGAGTTCCAGGAGGCCATGGCCGACATACAGGATCCGGTGCGCACCCGCCTGCATGCGGCCCTCATCTCTTGCCAGAACCCCAAAGATCTGTGGTTTCTGCGCGGCAAACTGTTCAACCTGATTTCGAAGTACCACTGCGAAAGCGTGGCGCATGACCGTGTCTCCCGTCTGGACCAAAAGCTTCAGTTTTTTGTGTCGCACCATCCAGACCATGCACCTGAAGAGTTGCCCTCGGGGCCCATGGCGCTTTTGCACTGAGCTGAGCGGGGGCTTGCCCGCCTCCTGTCTCGGGAGGCGAGTCGGCGCTGACGTTGTTCTCCTCGCCAGCCTTTGGGCTGGTACTCAAGCCCGTCAATGCGACGGGCTTTTTTTTGGGACACTTGGCGGGCCTGTTCAAAAGCCATTCAGGCAAGCCCTAGAATCGCCGCCATGAACAAGCCAGACGCCCATAGCGGCACAGATCACCGCCCCCTGCTGGTCCTCAAAGTGGGGCATACACATGAGGCCATTCGCCAGAGACTCGGTGATTTTGATGACTGGATCTCGGCGGGGTTGCGCGAGGGTGGGGCGGCCAACCTGTTGACGGTGGATCCGCGAGCCGGCGAAGCCTTGCCCGAGCCCGATGCGGTGGCCGGTGTCGTGATCACCGGCTCCCACGCCATGGTGTCTGACCGCGAGCCCTGGAGCGAGGCCCTGCTGCCCTGGTTGAGGCGCGCGGTCGGGTGCCAGACGCCGTTGTTGGGTATCTGTTATGGCCACCAGTTGTTGGCCCATGCGCTGGGTGGTGAGGTGGCTCACCATCCGGAAGGCGTGGAGATCGGCACGGTCAGCGTTTGGCGCAATGAAGCGAGCGTGTCGGACGCGCTGCTGGAGGACCTGCCCATGGTGTTTGATGCCCAGGCAACGCACTGGCAATCGGTGCGCAGGTTGCCACCAGGCGCCGTTTTGCTGGCGGGCAATGCGTTCGAGCCGCACCATGTTTTTCGTGTCGGGGCCAGCGCCTGGGGTGTGCAGTTTCACCCGGAGTTTTCAGACCAGGCCTTGCGGGCCTACCTGGATGGTCTGGGTCCCACGCTGGCCAAAGAAGGCAAGGACGCCCAAGCCATCGCCGCAGCGCTCAAACCCACGCCACAGGCCGCATCGCTGCTGCCCAAATTCGCGCGTCTGGCCTTGGCCGGGCAGGTCGGTGGTCGGGTCCGTCAGGACGTCATGGCGCTGGCGCAATGATGTGATGCCAGGGGTGCCAATACACTGGCTGGATTTGCAACCGGTTTCCCATTAGCACGCCATGAAAAAATCTGCCCCTGCAACCGAGCAGCGTGAGTTGCGCGTCACCATCGACGATGTGGCGCGGGTGGCTGGCGTCTCCAAAGCCACCGTTTCACGCTTTCTGAACCACCGCACGACGCGGCTATCGCCGGAAATTGCCCTGAGAGTTGAGAAGGCGGTGGCCGACCTGGCCTATATGCCCAGCCCCATGGCACAGGCCCTCAAACGGGGGCGGTCACGCCTGATCGGACTGGTGGTGGCCGACATCACCAACCCGTTCTCGGTAGCGGTTTTGCGGGGGGCTGAAGACGCCGCCCAAAAGGCCGGGTACCTGGTGATGCTGTTCAACCTGGGCAACGCCGGTGAGCGCGAGCGTGAAGGCATTGAGGCGCTGGCCTCTTACCAGGTTGAAGGCTTCATCTTGAACACGCTCGGGGCCGACTCCTCGGTGGCCCGCGAGCTGAGCCGACATGGCAAGCCTGCGGTGCTGGTGGACCGCAGGCTCATGGGCATGCAGGCCGATTTTGTATCGCTGGACAACACCGATGCGGTTCGCCAGGCCGTGACCCACCTGGTGGGCAACGGCTGGAGCGAATTTTTGTATGTCACCGAACCGGTAGCCGGTGTCAGCCCCCGGGTCGAACGCGCAGCAGCATTCCGCACGGCTGCTGCCGAACATGCCCGTGACATGGGTGGATCCCTGGTTTTTGAGGCGGCGGAGGGCGATGATGCCGCGCTGGATCAGGCGTTGCTCGATCTGAAGCGCCGCGCCGGCAAGAAACCCAAAGCGGTCTTGGCCAGCAACGCGCGCACCACGCTGCGGGTCGCCGAGTCGGTGGCGCGGTTGGGCTGGGTGCTGGGGCGCGATGTGGGTTTCGTCGGAATCGACGAAACGCCTTGGGCCTCTTTGGTCGGCCCCGGACTGACCACCATCGAGCAACCCACGGACGACATCGGCCGACTCGCTGTGGGATGCCTGCTGGAGCGCATTCAGGGCCAGGATTTGCCACCCCGGCAGGTATTGCTGACGGGGCGGCTGGTCGCCAGGGCGTCCTCGCAACCGCCGGCGCGGTGACCCGTTCCGGCTGACGGCGGGCACATTTTTACAAACCTAGGGTAAACACCAGTCGCAATTGGAAACCGGTTTCACACTTCAGCGATCACCGTGAATTACACCTTCCAGTTTTCAGATGTACTTGCCGCCTGGCCCTTGTTGCTCAAGGGTACGTGGATCACCGTGCAGCTGTCGCTGGTGGCCACGGTGCTGGGCCTGGTGGTTGCGATCTTCTGTGCCTGGGCCAAGACCTCGGGCCCCAAGCCCTTGCGCTGGCTGGTTCAGGTCTATATCGAGCTCATCAGGAACACGCCTTTTCTGGTGCAGCTGTTTTTCTTCTTCTTTGCCCTGCCTGCCATCGGCCTGCGCTGGTCGCCTTACACGGCGGCGCTGACGGCGATGGTGGTCAACCTGGGCGCCTACGCCACCGAGATCATCCGTGCCGGCATCGAGTCCATACCGAAAGGCCAGATCGAAGCGGGCCTGGCCCTGAGCCTGAAGCCGCATCAGGTCTTTCGCCTGATCATTCTGAAGCCTGCCCTGCGCGCCATCTTTCCCGCCCTGAGCAGCCAGTTCATCTTGTTGATGCTGAGCTCGGCAGTGGTGTCCGTGATCTCGGCCGATGACCTCACTTCGGTGGCGGCCAACCTGCAATCGCAGACGTTTCGCAGCTTTGAGATCTACATCGTGGTGACCCTGATCTACCTCACGCTGGCTCTGCTGTTTTCGGGGCTGTTCCGCCTCATTCAGCGCCGGGCGCTGTCGTATCCCGACCGTCGCTGAACCAGGAGCCCAACATGCGCACATTCGGCATTCAAGATATCTGGTTCATTCTGCAGGCCGCACAGTGGACGATCGGCCTGTCCCTGATCGCCTTCGTGGGCGGCGCCATTGGTGGGCTTGTCGTGGCCCTGGCACGCACGTCGGAAAGCCTGGTTGCCACGCGTCTGGCGACCACCTTCATTCAGATTTTTCAGGGAACGCCGCTGCTGATGCAGCTCTTTCTGGTGTTTTTTGGCGCACCCGTGTTGGGCTTTGAGGTCAGCGCCTGGGTCGCAGCCGGCATCGCACTGGTCCTGAACACCAGCGCCTTTCTGGGCGAAATCTGGCGCGGCTCGATCCAGGCTGTGCCGCGCGGGCAATGGGAGGCCGCCGAGGCGCTCGGCCTGGGCTACGGCGCTCGAATGCGCCTGGTGGTTTTGCCGCAGGCCTGGAAGATCGCTTTACCGCCCACCGTGGGCTACATGGTGCAAGTGATCAAAGGCACTTCGCTGGCCGCGATCATCGGTTTCACCGAGATCACCCGCGCCGGCCAAATCATCAACAACGCCACCTTCCAGCCGCTGATCGTCTTCAGCGTGGTGGGGGCAACCTATTTCGCGCTGTGCTGGCCACTGTCCTTCTGGGCCGGGCGCATCGAGAAACGCAGCGCGGCATTGCAGGCGCGCTGAATCAACCCACCCAACCGAAACCCGGAGACACGAACATGACCCGCTTCAATCGCCGCAACCTCATTGCCACCACCGCTGCCGTCGCATGCAGCACATTGCTCGCTGCCTGGGCGCCCACTGCCATGGCCCAGTCCGTCGCCGACATCAAAAAGAAGGGGTCGATCACGATCGGCATGCTGGTTGACTTCCCTCCTTATGGCACGGTCGATGCATCAAACCAGCCCGACGGCTACGACGCAGACGTGGCCAGGCTGTTGGCCAAGGACCTCGGCGTGACGCTCAACCTGATCCCGGTAACCGGCCCCAACCGCATCCCATTTCTGCTGACCAACAAAGTTGATGTGTTGGTGGCTTCACTGGCCGTCACCCCCGAGCGTGCCAAGCAAGTGCAATTCTCCCGCCCCTATTCGGCAGCGACCATCGTGCTCTACGGCGACAAAAAGAAGTCCATCAAAGCACCCGCAGATCTCAAGGGCGTGCGCGTTGCTGTGGCCCGGGCCAGCACGCAAGACACGGCTTTGACGGCCATGGCGCCGGAAGGCACCGAGATCCGCCGCTTTGACGACGATGCTTCCGCCATGCAGGCCCTGATGTCCGGGCAGGTCGATGCCATTGGCTGTTCCACCACGGTGGCCGCACAGATTGCCAAGCGCGTCGGTGACGCCTATGAAAACAAGCTGGTGCTCAAGCAGCAGTTCATGGCAGTCGCCATGCGACAGGCACAGCCTGAACTGGAGACCGCCATGAACGAGTTTGTGGCCAAGAACACCGCCAATGGCGAGCTGAACAAGCTCTACAAGAAGTGGTTGGGGGCCGATCTGCCCACCATGCCGGCCAACTGATTCCACGCACGCAAACCCGGAGGCCCCATGAGCACTGAGCCCATCATCCGCATCGAAAAGGTCAACAAATGGTACGGTCAGTTTCAGGTGCTGACCGACGTCGACCTGACCGTTCGACCCGGTGAGCGCATTGTGATCTGCGGGCCTTCAGGGTCGGGAAAGTCGACCTTGATCCGTTGCATCAACCACCTGGAAAAGGTGCAAAAGGGGCGGATTGTCGTCGATGGCATCGACCTCACGAGCCACCAGCGCCACAACATCGAAGCCGTGCGCCGAGAGGTGGGCATGGTGTTTCAGCAGTTCAACCTGTTCCCCCACCTCACGGTGTTGCAGAACTGCATGCTGGCACCGATGAACACGCGTGGCACGGGTGAATCAGAGGCCAGGGCCGCAGCCATGAAGTACCTGGAGAGGGTGCGTATTCCCGACCAGGCCAACAAGTACCCGAGTCAGCTGTCTGGCGGTCAACAGCAACGGGTGGCGATCGCACGAGCACTGTGCATGAATCCGAAAGTGATGCTGTTTGACGAGCCCACATCGGCGCTGGACCCGGAGATGGTCAAAGAGGTGCTGGACACCATGATTGGCCTTGCCGAAGACGGCATGACCATGTTGTGCGTGACGCACGAGATGGGCTTTGCGCGCAGCGTGGCCGATCGGGTGATCTTCATGGCCGATGGACGCATCCTGGAAGAGGCCCCGCCGCAGCAGTTCTTTGCGCAGCCCGAACACCCCAAGTTGCAGGCCTTCCTGGGCCAGATTCTGAGCTCACACGATCAGGCCGCGCACGCCTGAGCAGAAATGAACACCATTCTGATTTCCTTGTCTTCGTTCGGGGCCGCGGAAGTAGGTCGCCATGGCCAACTCTGGTTTGCACGGCTGGCGCAGCAAGCGGGGGCCGATGGCTTTGAGGTGCGCGGAGAACTGATGCGGGATGGCGAGGCCGAGCTGGTGGCCATTGCCGCAGCCTTGCCCGACATGGAGCGCGTGTACTCAAGCCCTGACGGGCTCTGGGACGTTGATGGCCATCTGGACCACACCGCGCTCGAGCGCGGACTGTCTGCCGCGCGCGCGCTGGGTTCATCAAGGTTGAAGATGTCGATCGGGGGTTACCGCGCTGACGCTGTGACGAGCCTGCCAGTGTTGGGCCAGTGGATCGAAAGGGCCGGCATTGAGCTCGTCATTGAAAACGACCAGACCGAATCGGCTGGCACGCTGAACGCGTTGGTTCGGTTTTTTGAAGCGGCAGATGCCCGGGGGTTGAAGCTCGGCATGACCTTTGATATCGGGAACTGGCACTGGGTGGGGGAATGCCCTTTGCAGGCCGCCGCGACGTTGGCAAGCCGCGTTTGTTATGTGCACTGCAAAGGGGTTCAACGCCTGCCGAACCGCTGGGTGGCGGTGCCATTGGGCGAGTCGGCAGCACCCTGGCGCGCCATCTTGCGTACCCAGCCCGCGAACCGGTCCTGGGCAATCGAGTATCCGCTGGTGGGTGACGACCTGTTGGCGGTGACGCAACGCGAGGTGGCGCAATTGCGCAGCGTCGCAGGGAGCATGGCATGAGTCTGGACGTGATCACCTTCGGCGAGGCCATGTTGTTGCTGGTGGCCGACCGTCCCGGTCCGCTGGAGGACGCAGAGTCCTTTGGCAAGCGCACCGCCGGCGCGGAGACCAACGCCGCCATCGGGCTTTCCCGCCTCGGCCTGAAAGTGGGCTGGGCCAGCCGGGTGGGCGCTGACGCCATGGGCCGCTACCTGATACGGGTCATGCAGGACGAGGGGATCGATTGCTCCCATGTGGTCGCCGACCCGGGCCAGCGCACCGGCATTCAAATCAAAGGGCGGGTGGAGGGCGGCGGAGATCCCCCCACCGAGTACTACCGCAAAGGCTCGGCGGCCAGCCTGTTTCAACCCGAGCACATCGATGTGCCCTGGCTGACGTCGGCGCGCCATCTGCACACCACTGGCGTATTTTCGGCCGTGTCGGACAGTTGTCTGGCCACCGTGCAGCGCAGCATGGCACTCATGCGCGAGGCCGGGAAAACGGTGTCTTTTGACACCAACCTTCGTCCCACGCTGTGGTCGTCTCCCGAGCGCATGCGCGAAGTGGTCAATGCCTTGGCGGGCATGGCCGACTGGGTGTTGCCCGGCATCGAAGAGGGCCAGATACTGACCGGCGAGTCTTCGGCAGAAGGCATCGCGGCTTTCTACCGGGCGCAGGGCGCCAGACTGGTGGTCGTCAAGCTCGGCCCGCAAGGGGCCTACTACGACGGCGAAGCCGGTTGCGGCCACGTGCCCGGATGTCCCGTGGCCCAGGTGGTGGACACCGTGGGCGCGGGTGACGGCTTCGCAGCAGGTGTCATCAGCGGCTTGCTTGACGGGCTCCCGGTTCCCGATGCGGTCAGGCGGGGCGCCTGGATCGGTGCGCGGGCTGTGCAAGTATTGGGCGACAGCGAAGGTTTTCCCACCCGCGCCGAACTGGAGGCCGCAGCCCTATGACCCGCAAGAATGTTTTGGTATTTCGTGAACTGCCCGATGACCAGATGGCGCGGCTGCGTGCGGCGCACGAAGTCACCGTCGCCAACCCCAAACGTGCCGATCAGCGAAAAGCATTTGATGCCGCCCTGCCGACGGCCCATGGTTTGATCGGTGCCAGTTATTCCATTGACGAGACCGTGCTCGCCCGGGCCCCACGACTGGAGGCGGTGTCCAGCATTTCGGTGGGCGTGGACAACTACGACCTGCCTGCGTTGCGACAACGCGGCATCGTGTTGACGCACACACCAGGCGTGCTGACAGAGACCACCGCAGACACCCTGTTCGCATTGCTCATCGCCAGCAGCCGCCGCATCGTCGAGCTGGCCAACCATGTGCGCGATGGGCAGTGGACCCACAACATCGATGAGTCGCTGTTTGGCTGGGATGTGCACGGCAAGACCGTGGGCATTCTCGGGTTTGGCCGCATCGGCCAGGCCGTGGCCCGGCGCGCCGCACTGGGCTTTGGCATGCCTGTGCTGTACCACCATCGGCGCGAAGTGGAGTGCCCGGGGCTGGAAGGCCACGTCAAAGCGGTGAGCATGGAGGCGCTGCTGGCGGAGTCGGACTTCATCGTCCTGGCCTTGCCGCTGACCGAGGAAACCCGCGGGTTGATGAACGCTTCCCGGTTCGCTGCGATGAAGCGTGGTGCGATTTTGATCAATGGTTCGCGCGGCGCTGTGGTGGACGAGGAGGCGCTGCTGGCCGCGCTGGACCACGGGCATCTGCGCGCCGCGGGGCTGGACGTGTTCGCCGTTGAGCCTTTGCCCCAGGCATCACCACTGCGCAGGCATCCCCGCGTGACGGCATTGCCCCACATCGGTTCGGCCACCCACGAGACCCGGTATGCCATGGCCGTGCTGGCGACCGACAACCTGTTGCAAGAGTTGGCGGGCGAGCGGTCGGAATGCCGGGTCCCTTGAGCGATTGACAACATGCGAACCGTTTTCGACCTGTGAGCCCGCAGGGTTGCGCCGTCCAGGACGGCGCCTCCTGCCTCAAACGGTCATTTCCGCAATCTGCGTGATTTGCTCGCGCGCAGCCGTGAGCGCGGCGGCCTTGGGCGCTTCGCCCATCGCCAAGCCTTCGGCGCGCACGATGCGCACATCAGAGATGCCGAAGAAGCCGAAGATCACCTTGAGGTAGCTTTCCTGGTGTTCCATGGCCTGACCGCCTTCGCTGGTGGAGTAGGCGCCGCCGCGCGTCGAAGCCACGATCACCGTCTTGCCACCAGCCAGGCCAACCGGTCCCTGCTCGGTGTATTTGAAGGTGCGGCCAACCTGTGCCAGGCGGTCGATCCAGGCCTTGAGCTGGGTCGGAATGCTGAAGTTGTAAAACGGTGCGCCGATCACGATCACGTCGGCGGCCAGAAACTGCGCGACCAGACGCTCGGACACACCGTTCTCAAAACGCTGTGCCGCGGTTGGATCGGCTTGCGCGCCCACCTTGATGCCGAGCGCGTCGGCGCTGAAGTGGCTGGGCGCGTCGGTGGCCAGATCGAGGTATTCCACTGTGGTGTCGGGCTGCGTATCGAGCCAGTTTTGAACAATCTCGGCGGTCAATTGGCGCGAAGTGGAATGGGCGCCCAGGATGCTGGAGTCAACATGCAGAAGTTTCATGGTCAGGCTTTCAAAGGGGTAGGAAGTACAAAGGGTCCGTGTGTTTAAATTCTATAAATACAGATCAAATTTGATAAGTAGGCCAAAATAGACTTCTACGTTCCAAAAATAGGACGATCAATGCAAGACCTGAACGACATGCTCTTGTTTGCCGACGTCATCGAACACGGTGGCTTCGCTGCCGCAGGTCGCGCGGCCCAGCTGCCGAAGTCGAGGCTCTCCCGCCGGGTCGCACGCCTTGAAGCACAGCTGGGGGTTCAGTTGTTGCAGCGCAGCTCACGCAAGCTGTCTCTCACCGCTGCCGGCGAGAGCTTTCTGAAGCACTGCATCGAGATGCGGGTGGCCGCGCAAGCGGCGTTCGAAACCGTGGCTCAGGCGCAAAAGGAACCGCATGGCACGGTGCGCCTGAGTTGTCCCGTGACCCTGGCACAGGGTGGGGTGGCCGGGTTGATTCCCCGGTTTCTCATGCAATACCCACAGGTTCGCGTAGAGATGCGGGTTCTCAACCGGCCAGTGGACCCGGTCGAAGACGGGGTTGATTTGGCCCTGCGGGTTCGACATGTAATCGAGGACAGTGCGACGCTGGTGGCCAAGACGTTCGGCCACAGCCGGGGTGTGTTGGTGGCCGCGCCAGCGCTGCTGGCCCGGCAGGGCGGGCCGGTGAACGGGCCGGGCGATCTGGCCCGGCTGGACACGGTGGCCATGAACACGTCCGACCGCCGAGGGGGCTGGTCGTTCCAGGGGCCTGATGGCTCGCATTACATGCACACCCACGAACCCCGGTATGTGGCCGATGATTTGCTGGTTTTGGTGGAGGCTGCGGTGCTTGGTGTGGGCGCTGCCATGTTGCCGGACTTCATGTGCCGTGGGCATTTGGTGGCCGGCCGCCTGGTTCAACTGCTGCCCGAATGGACGCCACCGCCCCGCATCGTGCATGCGGTGTTTCCTGCCCGCAGGGCTCTGGTGCCTGCTGTGCGCCATTTGCTGGATTTTCTGGCGGAGCATCTGGTCGACGACGGTCTGCTTGTCGAGACCCGGAGCCCCTAAAAGCGCGCCAGAAGCCAATGCGGCGGAATCGGAATCGACTTGAGCAAACCCCCTTCCCGCCTGCTTGCCCGATCACCAAGGCCGGGCGGCGGGTTTTAAGTGAAGCCCATGCCCCGCGCCTCGCGCACCTCGGGCTTGATTCGGTGCTCTGCTTCCAGCTGGGCCAGAAACTCCGAAGGCTCCAGGGTTTCGCCCAGAATCTCGATCTGGCGTTTGACCGCCGCGTAGTCGCCAGGGCACAGCTGCTCCAGCTTGGCGAGCCGCTTGCCAAATCCTTCATCCAGCCGCGACGCGTCGCCTTCCAGCGCCTCCACCACGAACATGCGTTCGCGCTGCTCAGTGGTGAGCGGGTTGAAGCGGATCTTGAAGGTGAAGCGGCGCAGCGCGGCCTGATCGATGCTGTCCATCAGGTTGGTGGTGCAGATGAAGACGCCGTTGTGGCGCTCCATGCATTGCAGCATTTCGTTGACTTCGGTCACCTCGTAAGTGCGCTGGGCGCCGCGCCGGTCTTGCAAAAAACTGTCGGCCTCGTCGAGCAGAAGCACCGCCTTTTCTGCCTCCGCTTCTTTGAACATCGCGGCCATCTGCTGTTCGGTTTCGCCCACGAATTTGCTCACCAGATCGCTGGCGCGGCGAATCATCAAGGGACGGCCCAGGGTCTCGGCAATGTGCTCGGCCAGGGCGGTTTTGCCGGTACCGGGTGCGCCGTGGAAGCACAGCGCGCCGTGGCCTCGCGCTTTGAGGGCAGTCACAATGCGCGGCACGTCGTAACGGCTTTCGACATTGAGCATGTCCAGGCTGTACTGGGTCACGCTGGGGCGTTTCACCTCGTCGGGTTGGCGGCCCAGCGCGTGGTCGGCGTTTTTGAGCTGGCGCTCGATCAAGGCATCGATGTCCACGGGTTCAAGCACTTTTTTGCTGCGTCGCGACGCCGATTTGGCGGGAGCCGAGGCGAGCTGGGCAAAACGCAGCGCGGTGCGAATCTGCGCCGGTGTGAGTCCTTTGCGTTCGGTCAACCGGGCCACCAGCGCGTCGGAGACCGGCGCGCCTTCAAGCGTTTTGCGGATCAGTTGCTCGCGTGCGCCGGGCGGCGGGCTCTTGAGTTCGAGGTGGTAGGCGAAGCGGCGGCGAAAGGCCGGGTCGATCTGCTCGATGCGGTTGGTGACCCAGACGGTGGGGATGGCATTGGACTCCAGAATCTGGTTGACCCAGGCCTTGCCGCTCACGCTGCCGCTGCTGGGTGCGCTCACCTGCTCGGCACGGGCCATGAATTGCGCGGCTTCGCTGGAGATGGGCGGGAACACGTCTTCCACCTCATCGAACAGCAAAGCCGATTGAGCCGTGCCTTTCAAAAAAACCTGGGCAATCTGCAGTGAGCGGTAGCGGTCCCGGCCGCTCAAGGCATTGCCGTCGCGGTCGGCGTATTCGACTTCAAACAGCTCCAGTTTGGCCGCTGCCGCCACCACGCGTGCGAGTTCGGTCTTGCCGGTGCCCGGCGGGCCGTAGAGCAGGATATTGACGCCGGGTTCTTTGCGGGCCACGGCTTCACGCAGCAGAGCACAGAGCAACTGCACATCTTCCGATACGTAATTGAAATCTTTGATGGTGAGCGCCGAGAGCGTTGCCGGACGGGTGAAAACAGCCATCAGTTCACTCTGGCTGCTGTATTCCCGCATCAAGACCGGCGGCAGCTTTTCACTGACTTTCATCAGATCGGCGAGATCGGTGATGTTGTGTTCCGAGATCAGGTTTTCCACCATGCCGATGCGTTCCAGGCGCGAACCCGCACGCAGCGCCTCGCCGACTTCGCTGGCTTTCACGCCGGCCACTTCTGCGATGGCCGCGTAGGCTTCGGGCGCGTTGTTGACCTTGAACTCCACCAGAATTGAACGCAGGTCGCGCTGGTAGCGCGCCAGGGTGCCGTAGAGCAGGAGGGCGCGTTCGGCGCGGTTGAGCTGCAGCAGTCCGGCGAGGGCGTCGATGTTTTTCTCGACCAGCGTAGAGTGTTTCTTGAGCGACTGGCTGAGCCAGTCGCCGGTCACTGCGAGCACAGACAGCAGGTCTTTGGGAGACTCCTTGGCGTACTCGTCCAAATAGAAAAAGAGCGTGCCTTCTTCATAGGGGCCGCGCCAGATGCCATAGCGTTCCATGAACGCAGCGGTGGAAAGTTTTTCGCAGCCGGTCCACAGCTCGTTGTCCTTGCAGCGGCGGCCCAGAAATTCGCGCACCCTGCTGAGCACCGTCAAAGGCCACACCAGATGGCGCCCCGCCAGCGCCAGCAGGGTATTGAGGTCGCGGCGCACATTGAAGCGCGGCCCTTGCTTGGCTGCAAGACTCAAGACGAAGTGTGAACACATCAGGTCCAGAACGGGTGCTTGCCGCAGGCTGGGAGGAACAAACACGCGCGCATCGAGCACCGGCGAAGGGCGCGGTTCGTGGCCCACGCGAACTTCTGGCGCGGGCCGCGTCACAGGCCCAGAGGGCTGCAACAGGCGTTTGCTCATTCGACGACCTCCAGTCTTGACAACAGGGAATTTCTCCCGCAAAGAACGGCGTTGATGGCGCACCATACCCCAGCTTGATCGTGGATGGAAGCTGGAAATGGCCCGTGTTTTCCAGCGGTGTGCGCCTTTTCCCACACTTGCCGGGCAAGTGTCGGTGGCCGTTTCCGTGAGCATTGTTCTTCAGCGCCGGAAAACCGCTGAACAGCGCGTCACAATGTCGCCTATGTTGCAAATCACCGATATCGAAGCCGCTGCTGAACGCTTGATTGGCCAAGTGCTGGACACCCCGTGTGTGGAGTCTCGAACTTTGTCGCAGATGGTTGGCTGCCGTGTGTTTCTCAAGTTTGAAAATCTGCAGTACACCGCTTCATTCAAAGAACGTGGCGCCTGCAACAAGCTCACGCAGCTGACCGAGCAAGAGCGTGCGCGCGGCGTGGTGGCCATGAGCGCGGGCAATCACGCCCAGGGTGTGGCCTTCCACGCTCAGCGCCTGGGCTTGCGTGCCGTGATCGTGATGCCGCGGTTCACGCCTGGCGTGAAGGTGGAGCGCACCCGTGGTTTCGGCGCCGAGGTGGTTCTGCACGGCGATACGCTGGAAATCTCGCGGGCGCATGCCCGAGAACTCGCCGAGCGTGAGGGCCTGGTGTTCGTGCATCCCTATGACGACGAAGCCATTGTGGCGGGGCAGGGCACGGTGGCGCTGGAAATGCTGCGCGCACAACCCGATCTCGACACCCTGGTGATCGCCATTGGCGGGGGTGGGTTGATTGGCGGCATGGCCACGGCAGCCAAAGCGATCAAGCCGGGCATCCGGGTGGTTGGCGTGCAGACCGCGCGGTTCCCTGCCATGTACAACGCGATCAAGGGCACCGAACTGCCGCAAGGTACCAGCACCATCGCCGAGGGTATCGCGGTGGGCACGCCAGGCGTGATCACCGAAGCCATCATTCGTGAACGGGTGGATGAGATGCTGCTGGTTGATGAAGGTGACATCGAGCAAGCCATCGTGATGCTGCTGGAAATCGAAAAGACCCTGGTGGAGGGCGCTGGTGCCGCTGGACTCGCGGCCTTGATCAAACATCCCGAGCGGTTCAAGGGGCAGAACGTGGGGCTGGTGCTTTCCGGCGGCAATATCGATCCATTGCTGCTGGCCTCGATCATCGAGCGCGGCATGGTGCGTGCAGGCCGCCTGGCGCGCATACAGGTCAACTCACGCGACGTGCCTGGCAACCTCGCGCGCATCACGGCCATCGTGGCCGAAGCCGGCGCCAATATCGATGAGGTGCATCACCAGCGGGCGTTCACTTTGCTGGCCGCTCAGAACGTGGCCATCGAATTGGTCTTGCAGACACGCGGTCGGGAGCATGTGGCGGAAGTGATCCGGATGTTGCAGGCGCAAGGGTTTGAGGCGGCCCTGACGTAAGGCCGCAAGCCGCGAGCAACGCAGCGTCGAGAAGACAGCGCTGTCCAAGCCCGTTCAATTTCAATATGGGGTCTGGTGAGGGCGCGGTCGCTCTCGCTGGCTGATGCTCTCCCGCCCATGGGCCTTGACGCATGGCCAGCGGCACGTTTCCACGCTTGAGGCCATCTGGCCGCACCGCCTGGGCTCGTCTGGTCTCCTTGCGGGTGGTACATCTGCCGATATCTTGCTGCTTTTGTGTGCGATTCGTTCGCATTCGCCATCAAGTTCCCAAAATGACGTAGCTAAAAGTTGACGGGGTGGGCCACGCCTTGCATGATGGCCATTGTTTGAACGTTGAATGGAGAAAAATCATGAATATGTCCGCCTTGTGGGCTTCCCTGCAAAACAACATGGGGAACCACATTCCCCAACTGCTGGGCGCGCTCGCCATTTTTGTCGGGGGCTGGTTCGTGGCCGTGCTGGTGCGAGCCGCTGTTCGCAAGAGTCTGGGGTATGCCGGGGTCAACCAGCGCCTGGGCAAATTGACGGGCAACGGTGTTGACGTGGAGGGCGCCGTGGGACTGGGCGCTTTCTGGACGGTGATTTTGCTGACCCTGGTGGCGGGGTTCAACTCCCTTGACCTGGCCATGGTATCCGGGCCATTCAGCGCCCTCCTGACGCAGATTTTTGAGTTCGCGCCACGCTTGCTGGCCGGCTTGGTGTTGGCACTGGTGGCCTGGCTGGTGGCCACCATCGTTCGCACGGTGGCTCAAAAAATGCTCGACAAGACATCGCTGGATGAAAAACTGTCCGAGCACGCCGACATGTCGCCGATGGGCCAGAGCCTGGCCGGTGCCTTGTTCTGGCTGGTCATCTTGCTGTTCCTGCCGGCCATCCTCGGCGCGCTCGAAATGCGCGGCATGCTGGAGCCGCTGAGCGTCATGGTGACCAAATCGCTGGATATGCTGCCCAATGTGGTCGCCGCCGTGGTGATTGGTGGCATCGGCTGGATCGTGGCAACGGTGCTGCGCAATCTGGTGACCAACCTGAGCCGCACAGCGGGGGTGGACAGCGTTGGTGCCAAAGCGGGATTGACCGATTCGGTGAAGATTTCCGGGGTGCTGGGTCTGCTGGTGTTTGTGTCGGTTTTTCTGCCGTCACTGATCGCTGCGCTGGATGCCTTGAAGATCGAAGCCATTTCCAGGCCTGCGACCGACATGTTGTCCATGCTCATGGATGGTGTGCCCCACGTGATTGCGGCCGCCCTGATCCTGGTGATCACCTGGATGGTGGCTTCATTCGCCTCCAAGCTGTTTGCCAGCCTGTTGGCCACATTGGGCTTTGACACCTTGCCTGGCCGTATTGGTCTGGCGCAAGCGTTCGAGAAGACCAGCGCGTCCACCTTTGTGGGCAATGTCGTGATGTTCTTCGCCATGTTGTTTGCTTCGGTGGAAGCGGCTTCCCAGCTCGGTTTCACGCAAGTCAGCGATGTCGTCACCCAGTTCATCACCTTCGGTGGCGACGTGTTGCTGGGCGGTGCGATTCTGGTCATTGGTTTCTGGCTGGCCAACGTGGCCTACACCGCCATCGACCGTGCCAGTGGCGCCAACACCCAGGGTTTGGCCCGCATTGCGCGCTTCGCCATTCTCGCGTTGGTGCTGGCGATGGGCTTGCGTGCCATGGGCATTGCCGATGACATCGTGAATCTGGCCTTTGGCTTGACGCTGGGTGCCGTGGCTGTGGCAGTAGCCTTGTCATTTGGCCTGGGTGGCCGCGAAGCCGCCGGCAAGCTGATGGAGCACTGGCTCTCGAAGTTCCGCAAAAACGACTGAGCCCGGGCGCACGATCCCGTCTGAACCCATGAGCGAACCAAGCGCCTTGATCGATGCCACCGTATTGACGGCAGCTCTTCGCGAATGGTTTGCGCCCTGGGTTCAGGCGCTCGGGCTGCGGGTGGAGTCGTGTGAGGATGGTGCGGTCACCCTGCGCCTTCCCCGGGATCCGGCGCTGTGCCGCATCGGCGGCATGGTTTGCGGCCAGGCCCTGATGGCCGCTGCCGATACCGCGATGGTGCTCGCGGTGGTGACCCGGCTGGGGAACCGGCAACCCATGAGTACCGTGCAGCTCAACACCAGCTTTCTCAAGCCGCTGGTCAATCAGGATGCCTTGGTCACGGCGCGCGTGATACGGGCGGGCAAGAGCCTGGTGTTTGGAGAAATCGATATCACCGCAGCCCAGGACGGCAAGAGCGTTTGCCGGGCCAGCACGACCTATGCGTTGCAGTAAGGCGCAGCTTGTGTTGGTGTTTCATTGCGCAGCGCTTAGAATCGACGTTGATATTTGTCAAAATTTCCCGGAGTGACCATGTCCCACGCCCCCAAAGAGAATCACAGCGACGAACCCCAAGATGTGGTCGAGTCCATTGTTCCCATGATGCCCATCGTGTTGCCGGTTGCAGGCGCCGTCTTGATTTTCTTGTTGGCGTTCATCGCGGTGTTCATGGCCTGACCGCAGTTTTTTCTGGAAAAGCCGGCGCCCCTTGGGCCGCCGGCTTTTTTGTGCCCGAGCGCCAGGCCATGCCTTCATCGTGCATCAGGTTATGCAAGTTTTGCATGTAACTTGCCGGTAACTGACCCGGTGCTTTCATAAAATCAAAGCATTGGTTGACACGCTGAGCCCCAGCTGGGACCACCCACCCAGCGTATTGCTCCGAGGTTTGCTGTGTTTGCCATCCGCTCACACAGCCCGAGCGCCGACCTGCCCTTTACCGCCAGGGGATTTTTGACAGCCGCCCGCCGTATTTTCATGTGGCCCGCGGCTGTTGCCGTCTCTTGAGCCTGCCGCTTTACAAACTTCAGGAGCCTTTTCCATGAACTCACCCGCGATGCAGGGCCTTGCGCTCAACACCCCGGCTTACGTCAAACACGCCCGCTTGATTGCCTGGGTCGCCGATATGGTGGCGCTGTGCAAGCCCGCCGATGTTGTCTGGTGCGATGGCAGCGATGCCGAGTACGACCGCCTCTGTCAGCAACTGGTCGACGCCGGCACCTTCAAGAAACTCAACCCCGCCAAACGCCCTGGCAGTTTCCTGGCCTGTTCGGACCCTTCCGACGTGGCCCGCGTGGAAGACCGTACCTACATCTGCTCGGCCAGGAAAGAAGACGCCGGCCCGACCAACAACTGGATGGCTCCGGCCGACATGCGCGAGACGCTCAATCCCCTGTTTGATGGCTGCATGGCAGGTCGCACCATGTATGTGGTGCCGTTCAGCATGGGCCCGCTGGGATCGCACATCGCCCACATTGGTGTCGAACTGACCGACAGCGCCTACGTGGCCGTGAACCAGAAGCTCATGACCCGCATGGGCAAGGCCGTGTTTGACGTGCTCGGCACCGACGGTGAATTCGTACCCTGCATGCACACGGTTGGCTCGCCATTGGCCGCCGGTGAGCAAGACACCAGCAGCTGGCCTTGCAACCCCGAGGTCAAGTACATCGTTCACTACCCAGAAACGCGAGAGATCTGGAGCTACGGCTCTGGCTACGGCGGCAATGCCCTGCTGGGCAAAAAGTGTCTGGCATTGCGCATCGCCTCCAGCATGGGCCGTGAGCAAGGCTGGCTGGCCGAGCACATGCTGATCTTGGGTGTGACCAACCCGGCAGGCAAGAAATACCACGTGGCAGCGGCGTTCCCCAGCGCCTGCGGCAAGACCAACTTCTCCATGTTGGTGCCTCCCGAAGCGGGTTTTGCCGGCTGGAAGGTCACCACCATCGGCGATGACATCGCCTGGATCAAGCCCCACGCCGACGGAAAACTCTATGCGATCAATCCGGAAGCGGGCTACTTTGGCGTGGCCCCTGGAACCAACATGCACACGAATCCGAACTGCATGCTGTCGCTGAACAAGAATGTGATCTTCACCAACGTGGCGCTGACCGACGATGGCGACGTCTGGTGGGAAGGCATCGAGAAGGACACCGGCGTGGTGCCCGGACACCTGATCGACTGGCAGGGCAAAGACTGGACACCCCAGATCGCCAAGGAAACCGGCGCCAAAGCCGCCCACCCCAATTCACGCTTCACCGTGGGTGCCCAGAACAACCCGGCCCTTGATCCTCAGTGGGACGACGCCAACGGCGTGGCCATCGACGCGTTCATGTTCGGTGGCCGCCGCTCAACCACGGTGCCGCTGGTGACCGAGGCGCGCAGCTGGACCGAAGGCGTTTACATGGCCGCAACCATGGGCTCGGAGACCACCGCAGCCGCCTTTGGTGCGCAAGGTGTGGTCCGTCGCGATCCGTTCGCGATGCTGCCTTTCTGCGGCTACAACATGAGCGACTACTTCCAGCACTGGCTGGACATGGAAGGGACCTTGGCCAAGACTGGCGCGGCGTTGCCCAAGATGTTCTGTGTCAACTGGTTCCGCAAAGACGACGCTGGCAAGTTTGTCTGGCCTGGCTATGGCGACAACATGCGCGTCTTGAAGTGGATGATTGACCGCATCGAAGGCACGGTCCAGGGTGAAACCACCATGTTCGGCACCGCGCCGGTTTACGCCGAAGTCAACTGGGCGGGCCTGGATTTCAGCGTTGAGCAGTTCAAGACGGTGACCAGTATCGACAAGGCCGCCTGGCAGGCCGAGCTGAAACTGCACGATGCCCATTTCGAGAAGCTGGCATACCACTTGCCTCAGGCTTTGGTGGCCACCAAAGCCGAGCTGGAGAAACGGTTGGCTGCGGTCTGAGCACCGAACGTGCCATTTTTCTGAAGGCATAAAAAAAGCCACCGGGAGATCGGTGGCTTTTTTGCTGCGGGCTGTGTGCGGCTGGCGCGTAGCCCGATCAGATGTAGTAGAGGTGCATGCGGTGGGCGCGGCTGGCGGCCAGACGCTCAGGGAAGCGGCCCCAGCCGGTGGTGGCTTCTGTGGCAACCGGGGTCTCAAAGCCCATGGGTGCCAGTGCGGCTTCAAAATCGGTGTCCAACTTGGCATCCTGATCGCGCATGCGGGCAACCATCAGCTCCGACATGACGCGTGGATCGCTCTTGGCGATGTCCCACAAGCGGGCTTCTGCGCGGGCGTGTGCCATCGATTGCGACCAGCGGTCCAGCAGGTTCATCGTGCGAGCGGCCAGGTTGCGTGCGGTGCCCGCAAAAAGCGCAAGGCCTGCAAACACCACGGCCCACAAAATCACCCAGCCAAAAAACAGGTGGCCGTCGGTCCAGACACCCACGTACTGATCGGCAAAGACCACCAGGGCGGAAACAGCGGCTGCCAGCAGCATCACGGTGAGGCTGCGAACGCCGATGCGGGAAGGGGCAGAGCCCATCGACGTGTCGCCATTGGCCTGGGCGGCGTTGCGCACAGATGCGGTGCGGGAAAAGGAATTAAGAATGGTGCTCATGGGGAATCTTCAAAAGGCAAAACGGGTATCAATGCGTCGATACTAGGGTAAACCCTGAAATCTTCCTAGTTTATTTTTGTGATGAATATCATTCACACTGTTAATGTCGTGAGGAAATTCACGACCGTTTACTGCTGTTTACCGTGTGTTGTGGAGTTTCGTCGCTCGATATGGAGGCTGAATGCGCTGAATCGAGGCTTCACCCAGCGGTCTCGCGGGTTGATGCGGTATGCGCAACAGAAAAAAAGCCACTGCGGTTGGCAGTGGCGAGGGGCCTGGGGGCTTGTTCTCCCCAAGCGGCGGGGGCTTAGGCGTGTCGCGCGCCGTTGCTGTGGAAGCGGGTCTGGTAGGCGTGTTCGATGATCTGCGCCCAGCCATCGTTCAAGGGATGCTGATCAGATGCTGACGAAGGCTCATCGAAGGGCGCTGCCAGAACGTGGGCGGGGCGCTCGAATGCTCGAACCATTTCGGTCTGGATGCGGGCGTCGACCGATGGGTTGTCCCAGAGGGCGGTGTCGGCCTGGTTCTGGATCGAAGTCTGGGCCCAGTTGCCCAGCGCGGTTTTGAAGCGCGCAATCAAGGTACCGCAGCTGGGGAATGCCAGCAGGCTGTCCGAGAAATCCAGCGATTGGGGGCGGGAATAGGAATCGAAAATCGGCTGCGAGGCGCTCATGGCGAACTCCATTGGTGGACTTGGTCCTGCTGGACCGGTACCAACGATACTAGGGTAAACCCCTAATTCGTGCCAATTTATCTTTATGATGAATTACATTCACAGAAATGATAAATGACCGCAACTTCCGCAGCCTCGACTTGAACCTGTTGCGGGTTTTTGACGAGGTGATGGCCGAGCGCAACCTCACCCGCGCGGCACACAACCTCTCGATGACACAGCCCGCCGTGAGCAATGCATTGCGTCGCTTGAGGGAATCGCTGGGCGATGATCTGGTTCGGCGGGCGGGTTACGGGGTGGAGCCCACGCCTGTGGGTTTGGCGCTGTGGCCTACCGTGCGCGACGCGCTGGAGCAACTTCGACAGTCGTTGGCGCCCGGGGAGTTCGATCCGGCGAGCGCACGCAATGCGTTCGTGATGGCAATGGCCGACGCAACCGCGGCGAAAGTGGTGCCTGCCCTGATGGATATTCTGCAGAGCGAGGCGCCAGGCGTGAACCTGCGCATTCTGCCGCTGACCACGCGGGATCCGCGCGAATTGCTGGAGTCGGGCAAAGCCGACCTCGCCATTGGCCATTTCCCCGGGGTTCTGGCGGAATTGAGTGCCATTCACCTCCAGGAGGACAGCCCGCGTTTTATGCATCAGCGCCTGTATGACGGCGAATACGTGGTTGTGATGCGCCGGGACCATCCCTTGGCGAAGGCGCCGCTCACGCTGGACGCCTACTGCGCAGCGCGGCATCTGCTGGTGAGCTTTTCTGGGCGTGCCTATGGCTTTGTCGATGAAGCGCTGACTGCGCTGTCGCGCCAGCGGCGTGTCGTGTTGACGGTCAACCAGTTCTTCACGGCAGGACAGGTGGTCGCAACCACAGACTTGCTGACGGTCTTGCCCCGTCACTTTGTGGGCGCAACAGGCATGGTGCACAAATTGGCGCTGAGCGAGTTGCCGCTGGCTGTGCCCGCCGTGCACGTGGATACCCTGTGGCAGCGGCAAGCGGAACACAACAGTGCCCACCGCTGGTTGCGTCAGGCGGTGGACCGGGCCGCCACGCAGGGTTTCGAGGATACGTCGGGTGTGGTGTTACCCGCTACGATGCGCCGATGAAGTTGCAACTGCTGAGTGACCTGCATCTGGAGGCGAATCCGGGCTACGTAGCCGAGCCGGCCGCCGGGGCCGAACTGTTGGTGTTGGCGGGGGATATTGGCTCTTACCAATGCCGCCGGGATGGCTCGGTGATGCTGGAGCCTGACTGGGGGCTGCAGCGTTTCTCGCCACTTCCCCGGTATGCAGGCTGGCCTGTGCCGGTGGTGTTTGTCCCGGGCAACCATGAGTACGACGCGCTGGACGTTGATGATGCACACCGGGAGTTGAGGGCCACTTGTGAACGCCTGGGCATTCATTGGCTGGAGCGCGAGGTATTGACCATTGACGATGTGCGCCTGGTGGGGACCACGCTGTGGGCAGATTTCGACGCACTGGCTGACAAGCCCGTGGCCGTGCCCAAAGCCAGCGCACCGGGTCGGGCGAAAGCGCATCCCATCGCTCCCGCACCCGTTGATCCGGTGACTTACCGTTTGCGTCAGCGCGACAAGGCTTTCCGGGCGGCGAACTTCTACCTGAGCAAAATGGCAGGCATGCGCGGCGGCGCCTTGTTTGATGCCGCCGCCATGCGTGAGCTGGCCCTTGAATGCCAGGCGTGGTTGCGCCAGGCCTTGGCAAAGTCTTTCGAGGGACGGACGATAGTGATCACCCACTTTGCGCCCACACTACACAGTGCCGATCCACGCTACGGCCTGAGTCCGGGAACGGCCGGGTTTTGTAATGGACTGGATGAGCTCCTGCCCTTGGCCGATGTGTGGTTGCACGGCCATTTGCATTGCCCCCAGGACGTGCAGGTAGGCCGTTGCCGGATCGTGGCCAATCCGCTGGGTTACGCAGACAAGAACGAGCAAGGCGCGTTTCAGCCAGCCGGACTCATCGAAGTTTGATCTGAACCCGCCTTGCGTTATCGCAAGGTTTGGGGCGCGACGGGGCGTAGACTGGCTGTATCGATTCCCATCTTCAGGAGTGCACCATGAAAATCTTGCTCGCGGTAGACGGCAGCAGCTACACCAAAAAAATGCTGGCCTACCTGGCCACCCATGACAACATGTTCAGCGCCGACAATGATTTCACATTGGTCTCTATTCAGGCGCCCCTGCCACCGCGTGCACGCGCTGCTGTGGGGGCGGAGATTGCCAATGGTTACTACACCGACGAGTCGGTCAAAGTGACCAACCCGGTTGTCAAGTTCCTGGCCCGCCATGGCATCGAGCCCAAGGTGGTGCACAAAGTGGGGCAACCTGGCGAACAAATCGCAAAAGTCGCGCAAGCGGGCAAGTTCGATCTGGTCATGATGGGCTCGCACGGCCACAGCGCCTTGGGCAATCTGGTGATGGGTTCGGTGGCGACGCAGGTATTGGCCCACTGCTCGGTTCCGGTACTGCTGGTTCGGTAACGCTCCAGCGATGGCCCGGCTCGGGGACGGGGCCGGGTTGTTGATCCCGCCCGGTGCGCCGCGACACCTGAGGCGGGCCTTTCAAATCAACAATTCAGGGGCAACAAGACCGGCGCCAGGGCAATCCTTCTTGTTGTCCAAGGCGCCAGCGCTTCTGCGCCTCAGCGCGTGTTCAGGCCCTCAAAGCAGGTGCTCAAGACCATCTCGATGATCTGCTCGTTGGTGTAGAGCCCTGCGCTCTTGAGAAAACCCAGCACCGGGTCGCAGGCCCGCGCATACAAGGTGTACAGCACCACGAGGGGGGGCAAGGCGGCGTTGATGCCGCCTGTTTCCTGGGCCTCGGTAATCCAGCCACCCAGGCGGTCGCTCACATTCATCAGGCCATCCACATAGGCTTTGTTGGTGGTCAGGGTCTGGCGCAGGCTGGAACTTTCACTGGGCAGCGAAGGCATTTCGCCGTCCAGCTTTACCTCGATGGTCCAACGGACCACACGCTTGAGCCGCTCCAACGGGGGTTGGGTGGTGTCCAGACTGTCGAGAAACGCCACTGCGCGGTTCATCACCCTCACCATGGCGGCGGCAGCGAGATCTTCCTTGCTCGGGAAGTGCTTGTACAAGCTGGCCTTGGCAATGCCCACCTCGGCGGCCACCTCGTCCACCGTCATGGCCTCAAAGCCTTTCTCGGCCAACAGCCGGTTCACGGCAGACACGATTGCATCCTCCCGGGCAATGTGCATCTGCTCGCGAAAGCTGCGTTTGGGGCTCGGGGAGGGGTTGGATGAGGTTGCTTCGCTGGCCATGAGGGTCCTTCTTTTGTTCAAAGATTTTGCCCGAATCCGACGTGAAAGTCGATAACCACACTAATCAGTAGGAAAAAATACCAATCAGTCACGTTTTGACCTTTTGAGGCTAATATTCGGCTCAGGCGGTGAAATTCATTCGATCGAAAGACCGGAAGGGTTGCTTCTACGTTTGCCCGCCGCCGACCTCACTCCGCAGTACATCCGAACCTGAAAGGACACGACATGCCCATGAACCGACGCTCTCTTCTGCTGGCACTGGGTGCTGGCGCCACGGCCCCGTTGCTGCAAGCTTGCGGGGGAGGCGATGACCACGAACCCGGCACCATCGTGGCGCTGGCGGCTGGAGACAGCCGATTCAGCATCCTGGTTGAAGCGGTGACAGCCGCTGGCTTGGTCGACACGCTGAATGGGCCCGGTCCGTTCACGGTTTTTGCCCCGACCAATGATGCGTTTGCGGCCGTGCTGACCGAACTCGGCCTGAGCAAGGCCGCATTGCTGGCCGACAAGGCGTTATTGACCAGCGTCTTGGCCTATCACGTGGTCTCCGGCGCGATACGGGCAAACGACGTCGGCGGGCTGCCCAAACCCGCCTCGGTGGGCACGTTGCAGGGTGCTGCATTCACCGTTGACGAGAGTCTGGCGATCACCGATGCCCGGGGCCGCCGTGCCCAACTGGTGGCAACCGACCTGATTGCCAGCAATGGCCTCATTCACGCCATCGACAAGGTTCTGCTCCCGCCAGCCGGTTGAGCGCGAGTCCGACCGCCGTTTCCCCTCCGGCCCTCCCACTTTCCTTTTCCTTTTCCTTTTCCCTCAACCCTTGACTCATCAGGACATCATCATGAAAAAGACCCTTATCGCTTCCTTGCTGGCTTTTGGCGCATTGACCGCTGTACAGGCCAAAGACATTGTCGACACGGCTGTGGCCGCGGGCAACTTCAAAACCCTGGCCACGGCCCTGACGGAAGCCGGCCTCATCGACACGCTCAAGGGAGCGGGCCCGTTCACCGTGTTCGCCCCCACCGACGCTGCGTTTGCCAAAGTCCCGAAGGCCGATCTGGATGCGCTGTTGAAAGACAAAGCCAAGCTGGCTGCTGTGTTGACCTACCACGTGGTGCCAGGCAAGGTGATGGCCTCAGACGTCAAGGCTGGCAAGGTGCAAACCGTGCAGGGCAGTGCAATCACAGTGACCACCGCCAACGGGGTGATGGTGGACAACGCCAAAGTCACGGCCACAGACATCGCGGCCGACAATGGTGTGATCCACGTGATCGACTCGGTGATCATGCCGAAGTAAGGCGCTTTCTCCGCCAGTCAAAAGGCCCTGCTCGCAGGGCCTTTTTTACGCCGGGACGGGGGCGGGGGTAAGGCTCTGGGCCGCTGCCTGGCGCAGCGCAGCGCTGAGCGAATCCAGAACATCGGAGCTCAGATTCCAGCAGTGCCAATACAGGGCCACATTGAGACTGTGGCGGGGCGCCAGGTTGACCAGTTCGCCCTGGGCGATCAGGTCGCGAACCTGCAGCTCGGGCAACACGCTCACGCCCCAGCCTGCTTGCACCGCCCTCACGCGCCCTTCGCTGGATGGCACAAACAGCTGCTTGAGCATCACGCGGGTCAGGCCAAATGCCCGGGAGACAAACTCGTGCTGCAAGTGGTCTTTGCGGTTGAACGCCAGAAACGGCACCTGGTGAAAATTGTGGGTGCTCAGACCTTTGCTCAGATGCCGCGCGGCAAAGCCGGCAGAAGCAACAGGCACATACTCCATGCCGCCCAAAGCCTCCATCTTGCAGCCACGCAGGGCCTGGCCCAGCGAGGTCACACACCCGAGCACCTTGCCCTCACGCAGCCATTCGTGGGTGAACTCCTGGTCATCGGTGATGATTTCAATCGGCAGTCCCCCTTGGGCCAGGGGGTTGAGTGCGGGCAAGGCCCAGGTGGCGATGCTGTCGGCATTGATGGCCACCGCAATGCGCTCCTCTTCGCGCCCATTGCCGGTCGAGCTGGGTGCGAGCTCCTTCAGGTCTTTTTCCAGATCGGCGCGCAACAGCCGCATCATCTTGGCGTGTTTGAGCATGAGCTGCCCGGCCGAAGTGGGCTTGAGTGGTCGGCTGCGCACGATGAGGACCGTGCCCACCTGGGCCTCCAGCGCCCGCAAGCGTTGTGAGACAGCCGATTGGGTGATCGACAGGCGTTGGGCTGCGCGTTCAAAGCCCCCTTCTTCAATGATGGCGGCCAGGCATTCCAAAGCGTCTGGGTCGAAGGTGCTCATGGGGGTTCCAGTGGAAAAGGTCGGCGGACAGGCCGGTTACGGCGCCGCAAGGCCTGAAGGAGTTGTATTAGCTGCACTGATGCGGACGATTTTAGTGTAATTTTGCTTCACTATCGTCGCCGTTGTTCTCATACTCGCGACCAGCTTTTTTCATCCATCTGGAGTGGTTCGACATGCGGGTTGTGGTTTTGGGCGCAGGCATCATCGGTGTGAGCACGGCATGGCATTTGATACAGCGTGGGCATGAGGTCACCATCGTGGATCGCCAGCCCGATGCGGCGCTGGAGACCAGCTACGCCAATGCGGCACAAATTTCGGTCAGCTATTGCGAGCCCTGGGCCAACCGCGAAGCGCCGCTGAAGGCGCTGAAGTGGATGTTTTCGCCCACCGCACCCCTCCTGTTCCGGCCGCAAATGGACCCGGCGCAATGGCTCTGGGGCTTGCAGTTTCTTGGTCAGTGCAATGACAGGGCATTTGAACGCAATGTGGCGCAGATCGTGGCACTGGGGGCTTACAGCCACGCCGCGCTGAAAGACGTGGTGGCAGAGACGGGTATGGAGTACAACCGCCTCGAGTGCGGCATTGCCCATTACTACAGCGATCAAAAGGCGTTTGATGGTGCGGGCGAAGCGGCGGCCCTGATGCAGAAGTTTGGCGTCAAGCGCAACATCCTGACCCGCGAAGAGCTGCTCAAGGTTGAGCCAGCGCTCAAGGTTTACGCCGATCGCATCGTGGGCGGCACCTTCACGCCATCAGACGAATCGGGCGACGCCAAGGTATTCACCCAGCAACTCGCCGCCCTGTGCGAACAGCGTGGTGCAGGCATGCAGTTCAACCACGACATTGAAGGCATCCAAACCGATGGTGGTGCTGCAACGCAAGTGAATGTCCGTGACCGCGCCACTGGAAAGGCTTTGGCGCTGCAGGCTGATGCCTATGTGGTGGCCTGCGGTTCCTACACCAGGCCGTTGCTGAAATCGGTCGGGTTGCAGGTGCCCATCTACCCCGGTAAAGGCTACAGCGCCACCTTGCCGTTGCTGCGTCCCGAGCAAGCGCCCAAGGTGAGCATGATTGACGACTCACTCAAGATCGCCGTGTCGCGCCTCGGCGATCAGATTCGCGTCGCAGGCACGATTGAGCTGGGTGGCTTTGATCTCGCGCTGGACACGCCGTTGGCCAAAAAGCGTTGCGAGATGCTGGTGCGCCGCATCGAAGAAGTCTTCCCAGGCATGGCCGATACGCGGACGCCTGAAGAGGGTGGTGATCCCCAGTTCTGGACGGGCTTGCGTCCCGCCACACCGACCAACATTCCCCTGATTGGTCGCACCAAAATCGGCAAGCTCTGGATCAACGCAGGCCACGGCACGCTGGGCTGGACGCACGGCGCGGGCTCAGGCAAAGCGCTGGCCGAGCTGATCAATGGCGAAAAGCCTGCGATGGCGTTTGGTTTCGCGGGCGGCTAGGGCCACAACCTGGACCAAAGGCCGAGGCCGAGGCTGAGGCACCGCTGATGATCCTGGCACTGCCGACACAGGCAGGTTTTTCAGTCCCTGGCCCCGAAGAACCGCGAAGGCCTTCGCGCGGGCGGCGACAATCGCGGCCATGGAATTGTTTCTGGTCACCCTGGCGTCGCTTTTTGCAGGCTTTGTCGACGCCATCGTGGGTGGAGGCGGCCTGATCCTCGTACCGGCGATGTTCGCGGTGTTTCCCAATACCCATCCCGCCACACTGTTGGGCACCACCAAGAGCGCCTCCATCTGGGGCACCGCGGCGGCGACAGTGCAGTACGCGCAGCGGGTGCACATGCCCTGGCGCTCGTTGTTGCCCGCGGCGGCGGTGTGTTTTGGGGGCTCCATGCTGGGCGCGTGGACGGTCACGGTGATATCGCCCGATTTCTTGCGCCGCCTCTTGCCGCTGGTGTTGCTGGGCGTGTTCGTCTACACCCTGGCACGAAAGGATCTCGGGCGACACCATTTGCCCCGGTACACAGGCCGAGCGGAAGCCATGGCGGCCGCGCTGCTGGGGTTGACCATTGGCTTCTACGACGGGTTTTTTGGCCCAGGCACGGGCAGCTTCTTTGTTTTCCTGTTCGTGCGCTGGCTGGGCTACGATTTTTTGCACGCCAGCGCCAGCGCCAAACTGCTCAATGTCACGTCCAATCTGGCGGCATTGATTCTCTTTGCCGTCAAAGGCCATGTGTGGTGGCACTTCGCCCTGGCCATGGCGGTGGCCAATGTGGTGGGGAGTTTGATGGGCACGCGGTTGGCGCTCAAGCATGGCAGCGGCTTTGTGCGCTGGGCATTTATCGTGGTGGTCGGGGCGCTGATCGTGAAGACGGGTTACGACGCCTGGCTTGGTTGACCAGCCGCACCGCTGCAGGCGGTCAAGACGGCGACCGGATCAAGGTGATGGCTTTTCGACTGCGGTCTTTGGCGCATCGGGATCGATGGGCCAGGGGACTTCGCTGGCCTTGAGTGGTGTACCCGAAGGGGAAGAGGCCTCACCTCTCTGTACGGCCTTGAGATCCTGGGCGTTGGGGTATTGATCGAGCAACAGGTAATCAAAGACACGGCGGGCGATGGGCGCGGCGTTGGCAGAGCCAAAACCTGCGTTTTCAACCACCACCGCCAGTGCGATGCGCGGTTTGTCTACCGGCGCAAAGGCCAGGTAGAGCGAGTGATCGCGCTGGTGTTCTTCGAGCTTGCGTGCGTCATAGCGGTCTTTCTGTCCGATGCCCACCGCCTGAGCGGTGCCGGTTTTGCCGCCACTTTCATACTCGGCGCCTGCGAAAACGCGGGCGCTGGTGCCCTCTGTGGTCACACCTTGCATGGCGCGCAACACCACGTCGATGTTGGCGCGTTTGAATCCAAGGTTGACGGCTTCGCTAACGGGCATCGGGTTGCGCTCGTGCGTCACGGTGTCTTCGGTGGCCAGCATGAGATGGGGCTGGTGCTTGATACCGCCGTTGGCCAGCGTGGCCATGGCATGGGCCACTTGCAGCATGGTGAAGTTGTTGTAGCCCTGGCCGATGCCCAGCGAAATGGTCTCGCCCGCGTACCAGCGCTGCTGTTCGGGACGTTTGTAGGCGTTGCGCTTCCATTCCTGATTGGGCAGGACACCGCGCACTTCGCCGCGCAGGTCGATGCCGGTGATCTGGCCAAAACCCAGAGGGGCCATGAAGTCGTGCATGGCGTCCACGCCCATCTCGTTGGCGAGGGAGTAGTAGTACACGTTGCTCGACTTGATGATGCTGCGGCGCATGTCCACTGCACCGAGACCCCCGTCACCGTGGCTGCGGAAACGGTGGTTGCCAAACATCCAGTAGCCCGGGTCGTTGATCACCGTGCTCGCGCTGCGGGCGCCGGTCTCCAGCGCCGCCATGGCCATGAACGGCTTGTAGGTGGAGCCCGGTGGGTAGGTGCCGCGCAAGGCGCGGTTGAGCAAGGGTTTGTCGAGTGATTCGTTCAGCAGCTTCCAGTTCTCTTCGTCGATGCCTTCGACAAACAGGTTGGGGTCAAATGTGGGCTTGCTGACAAACGCCAGAACCTCACCGTTGCGCGGGTCGATGGCCACAAGGGCACCGCGCCGCTCGCCAAACATGTCTTCGATGAGCTTCTGCAGCTTGATGTCGATCGCCAGCCTGACGGTGTTGCCAGGAACCGCTGGCGTGTTGGCAAGCAGGCGCACGGCCTGGCCACCCGCCGAGGTCTCGACGCGTTCGAAGCCGGTCTGTCCGTGCAGCTCTCGTTCGTAGTGCTGTTCGGCGCCCAGCTTGCCGATGTGGTCGGTGCCGCGGTAGTTGGCCTGGTCTTCATCGGGCCAGTCTTCAATCTGCTCTTTTTCGCGCTGATTGATGCGGCCGATGTAGCCGATGACATGGCTGGCCACCTCGCCATTCGGGTAGTGGCGTATCAAGCGTGCGCGCACATCGACGCCGGGAAAGCGGTAGCGCTGAACCGTGAAGCGCGCCACCTCTTCGTCGGTCAGGCGCGAACGGATGGGCAATGAGTCGAAGCGGCGCGATTCTGAAACGAGCTTGCTGAAGCGCCGCTTGTCACGCGGTGTGATGTCGAGAAGCAGCGCCAGCTCTTCAATGGTGGCATCGAGGTCGTCAACCTCGGACGGGGTGATTTCCAGGGTGTAGGCGGAAAAATTGGTCGCCAGCACGCGGCCAAAGCGGTCAAGAATCTGGCCCCGGTTGGGCACCACGGGCAGCACTGCCGTTCGGTTGCTTTCAGCCTGGGCTTGCAGGTCTTCATGGCGCACCACCTGCAGGTACACCATCCTTGAAACCAAAAGGCCAAAGGCGACAAAAACGGTCAGGCCAATGACCAGTACGCGTGTGCGAAACAGCGCGATATCGGCGTCGACGTTGCGAAGCTCGGTCATCTTCAGAGCGGCCGGTTGTTGTCAGGGTCCGGCGCCCGGCGCTGCGGTGCGAGCAACAGCACGGTGACCACTGGCCACAAGGCACTTTCAATCACCGGGCTGAGCAAAAGCGCCCAGCCAGGGAAGGAGCCGCCCGCGATCATGCGAACAATCAACTGCAGCAGATGAGAGACCAGCAACAGTGGCAAGATCTGCACCGCCTGGGTGAGCACGTCAAACCAGAGCAAGCGGCGGTGAATGGACACCGCCAGAAAGGCAAGAACGGTGTAGGCCAAGGCGTGTTGCCCCAGCAGGGCGCCTTGTTGAACGTCCATGGCCAGGCCGAATACAAAAGCCACACCGACCCCGATTCGGAGGGGCTGGTGCACGCCCCAGAAGACAAGCGTGATGGCCAGCAGATCGGGCGCCCAGGCAGCGCGGCCCCAAATGCCTGAGCTCAGGAATGTGTTGAGCAGCATGGCCCCCAGCAGGGTGAACCAGATGAAAACCGGATTGGCGGGCAACAGGAGTTGCTGGCCTGGGCGCATGATCATCGTTTGACCCCGTCGGTGGTGATTGGGGTGGATGCGCCGGGCTTCGGCAGCATCGGGGAAGGCGGCAGGTTCAGCCCGACAGGCGTGAGAACCAGCACGTGCAGGGCGCCGTGAACCCGTGCCAGTGGCGTGCAGCTGATGCGGTTGAACGACGATTCGGCGCGCTCGCCCACGTCTTTCACGCGCGCCACAGGCAAGCCCGGCGGGAACACCCCGTCAACCCCTGTCGTGGTCAGCAAATCACCTTGCTCGATATCGGCGTTGGCCAGTGTGTAGCGCAACTCAAGGTCTTCCCCCGAAGGTCCTGTGCGACCAAAAGCCACGCTTCGAACACCGGTGCGCACGTTGAGAACGGGGATGGCGTAGTCGCTGTCGATCAACAGGGTGACTTCCGACATCAACGGGTAGACCCGTGTGACCTGGCCGAGCACGCCGTTGTCGTCGATGACAGGCGATCCGGCGACCACGCCATGCGTTTGGCCGCGGTCGATCACCACGCGGCGTGAAAACGGGTCGGCCGCATCGTAGAGCACCTGGGCGCCAATCGAGGGAGCCAGGATGCGCTCGCGCATCGCCAGCAACTCACGAAGGCGCTGGTTTTCCAGCCGAAGCTGCTCGACCTGCAGCGCGTGTTCCGATTGGGTTGCGAGTTTCACCAGGGCCGCGTTCTCGCTCGCCTGCGCTTTGTGCAGGCTGGTGAAGTAGGTGCCTGCTTCGCCGGCGGCGCGCACCGGCTGCATCACCAGCCATTGCATCGGATAAAGCACCGTGGCCAGTGCGCTGCGCACAGGAACCGTGATGCTGAACCGCATGTCGGCCACCATGAGAAACAGCGCGACAGCGCTGAATACCATGAGTTTGGACAGGGCCGATGGACCCTGTTTAAAAAACGGGGGTGGGGTGCGGTCCAGGGTGCCTAATGGCATGTCAGCGGGGTCGGTCGGGCTGGCGGTGAAAGCGCTGCCCGGCGCTCAAGGCTTACTCGTTTGTGAAGATGGTGCCCAGGCGCTCCATGCGCTCCAGGGCCATGCCACAACCGCGCACCACGCAGGTCAGCGGCTCTTCGGCCACCAGTACGGGCAGACCGGTCTCTTCGGCCAGGAGGCGGTCCAGGTCGCGCAGCAATGCGCCACCGCCGGTGAGCATCATGCCGCGCTCGGCGATGTCGGCACCCAGCTCGGGTGGCGTGTGCTCCAGCGCCATCTTGACGGCGGACACGATGTTGTTCAGCGGGTCGGTCAGGGCTTCCAGGATCTCGTTGCTGGAGATCGTGAAGCTGCGGGGCACGCCTTCGCTCAGGTTGCGGCCCTTGACTTCCATTTCCTTGACTTCAGAGCCGGGGAAGGCCGAGCCGATGTTTTTCTTGATCGCTTCGGCCGTCGGCTCGCCAATCAACATGCCGTAGTTGCGGCGGATGTAGGCAATGATGGCGTCGTCAAAAC